>NZ_JAWRXG010000090.1:0-319 GCF_046535135.1 Arthrobacter sp. SIMBA_036 | reverse complement strand
CACGGCGACCTCCCTGCCGAGCGCCGGCATAACCTGTGTATTTGCGCAGACTTGGCGCGACGTGACCAACATGCTTCTTACCCATGGGCGCAATATTATTACCATTTCAGCATAAGTCAATGATAGTTTCATTATCATACTATGCGATACCTCGTCGAAAACGGCCCCTCTCTCACGCCGCTTTCCGCACTTCCCGCCTATCGGTCGAGGCGATAGACCCGCGCACGCAGATCGTCGACGAGAGGTACGATGGCCAGCACGATCAGAACGGCCGCGAGCGGCACCGTCGACGTGTATCCGATGCGCTTGAAGCCCATCG
>NZ_JAWRXG010000089.1:0-323 GCF_046535135.1 Arthrobacter sp. SIMBA_036 | reverse complement strand
CCTGTTCAGCTGCCGTCTTGGCCTGTAACTTGTCGCCCGAGAGACGGATTGCGTTCGCATTGGGGCCGACAAAGACAAAACCCTCTGCAGCGCAGAGTTCGGCAAACTCAGCGTTTTCCGCAAGCGGGCCGTATCCTGGCGCGATCGCGTCCGCCTGGGCGAACCTCGCTGCAGCGATGACTTCGGGGATCGCTTCGGATGGCGTGCGAGCCTGCAGAGGAATGCGCTGATTCGCAGCCATTACGTACGGCGCTCCCATGTCTTCAACCGGGTAGGCAACAGTCGTTTCGATTCCAAGCTCGCGGCAGGTTCGAACAAATCGC
>NZ_JAWRXG010000088.1:0-323 GCF_046535135.1 Arthrobacter sp. SIMBA_036 | reverse complement strand
GGAGCAGATGATGGCCGACGCCGCACAGCATGGGCTGGGCGACGGCTACGTCTTCCCGGTTCACGGCCGTAGTGGCCTGCTGGGGAGCCTCAGCATCGGCGGCGTTCCGGTCGATCTGTCGCCGGTGGAGATGTCGCTGTTCTGCGGCGTGACCCACAAGGCATTCTGGCGGCTGCTCGAATTGCGTGGCGACGCCGATGCACTCGATAGCCCGACTCTGATGGAGACACCGCTGACGCGGCGCGAGCTGGAGATCCTGCATTATCTCGCCGACGGCATGACCTCGATCGAAATCAGCAAGCTGCTCAGCATCTCCAACCACA
>NZ_JAWRXG010000087.1:0-328 GCF_046535135.1 Arthrobacter sp. SIMBA_036 | reverse complement strand
GAACCGGGGATCGACCTGCAGAACCATTTTATCGCTGTTGAACAGATCGTAATATTGCTGGCAAATAGCCTCATCCATCGGCCGCACGAACTGCATGTCGTCCTGGATCAGGAAGATATACTCGTAGCCCTGAGCACCTGCCAGCTCGCACATTCTTTGAATGTTGTTGTATAAGTGGCCGTGGCGGCGCCCTTCTTTGGCACCTTCCGATGTCAGGCAATACCGGAACGAACCGCGATGCCTGTCGATGACCGCCCTCGTCTCTTCGTCCTCGCTCTGATCATCGATGATCGCCAGATCGAAGCCCGGGCACATCTTGAGCGTCGAC
>NZ_JAWRXG010000086.1:0-330 GCF_046535135.1 Arthrobacter sp. SIMBA_036 | reverse complement strand
GATGGAACGCGCAAACGGACAAATACGAGCCGGTCGAATGGGACGCCGCTTTCGCCGAGATCGGTAAAGAACTGCAGGCCCTTACGCCACATCAAGTTGATTTTTATACGTCGGGCCGCGCCTCGCTTGAGGCGGCCTACATGAATCAGCGCTTTGCAAGACTGTACGGCACCAACAACCTGCCCGACTGCTCGAACATGTGTCACGAAAGCACGTCGGTGGCTCTACCGGAAAGCATCGGTGCATCAGTGGGAACGGCCGTGCTTTCGGACTTTCAGAATACCGACTGTATCTTCTATATCGCCCAGAATGTCGGGACCTCTTCGCCCC
>NZ_JAWRXG010000042.1:0-611 GCF_046535135.1 Arthrobacter sp. SIMBA_036 | reverse complement strand
GGCCCTCCGGTCCACGATGACCTGTGCGCGGTGACCGACAGCAAGGGCCGAACCCGGCACGAATTCACCGCCGAGGGTCCCAACCAGTTGTGGCTCTCGGACATCACCGAGCACGCCACCGCCGAAGGCAAGCTCTACCTGTGCGCGGTCAAGGATGTTTACTCCAACAGGATTGTCGGCTATTCGATCGACTCACGGATGAAGTCCCGCCTGGCCTTGGCAGCGCTGAACAGTGCGGTCGCCCGACGCGGTGACGTGGCCGGCTGCATTCTGCATACCGATCGCGGGTCTCAATTTCGGAGCAGGAAACTCGTCCATGCCCTGAATCGTCATGGCATGACCGGGTCGATGGGCCGGGTCGGGGCGTGCGGGGACAATGCAGCGATGGAATCGTTCTTCGCTCTGCTTCAAAAGAACGTCCTGGACCGGCGTTTCTGGGCTACCAGGGAGGACTTGAGGATCGCGATCGTGACTTGGATCGAACGCACCTACCATCGCCGCAGATGCCAAGCCGCCCTCGGCCGTTTGACCCCGATCGAATACGAGTCCATCATGAACACGCAGGCCACACTGGCAGCGTGACTAACCACTGTCACCTATCCGTGCAGCAG
>NZ_JAWRXG010000085.1:0-332 GCF_046535135.1 Arthrobacter sp. SIMBA_036 | reverse complement strand
AAAAGCAGAACAAAGCAGATATACCTATCTTGATACGGTGATTCTGTATGCGTTTTTGAGAAAAATAAACAAAGAAGATATCATCAGAAAATCGGTATTAAGATTAAATGATACCATTTATGAAGTAGGAAATCAGTATCGATACATCGAAACGATCATTACCTCAGGAAATGTTAGCTATAATATATCTTCTATTGACAGAGATGATCTGATCGAAATGGTTCTTTCAAGCTTCGAAAATAAAAACTTTCGCTATGAAGATTTTAGAGACTTTATTTTTGAAAACATAGATCACAAAGGAGATGAGAGTGTATATAATTATATTGTTCAAT
>NZ_JAWRXG010000084.1:0-333 GCF_046535135.1 Arthrobacter sp. SIMBA_036 | reverse complement strand
GGAAAATTTTCCTTTAAGCGAGCGGCGGTAAGGCAATAGCGTTGCTTCATCGAGTAGGAGGTGTGCGATGAACGCTCGAGCGACGATGTGGCGCGTTTTAGCCAGCTTGCTAACGTGCGGAATTCTGTTCGGTTTCGCTGGATGCGACGCGTTGCGCGGGCCACCGGTAGCGGAATGGCCAGGCCCCCACGCGCCGTACCCCTTCCCGGACGACGTTCCGCATCGTACCCAATGAGCTGCAAGCGCCCGGGCGCATTCTGCTACTGGCTGCGCACGCGTCGCGACCGGTCGGCGGCCCGGATGTTCGTTGCCGGTAGCCTTGCCCATCGAGAC
>NZ_JAWRXG010000041.1:0-618 GCF_046535135.1 Arthrobacter sp. SIMBA_036 | reverse complement strand
CCTACGTCCTTCTTCGGCTCCTAATGCCAAGGCATCCACCGTGTGCCCTTAAAAACTAGACCACACACAACCGGACAAACGCCCGGTCACGCATCGACTTACTCGAGAGAACCACGACCACACCCCACAGGGCACGGCCGGAGTTCATTCATAAGAAATTGCTGTAAGAAACACACACCCCAAAAGAAGTGCATGTCCCTCGATGCTCGCGTCCACTATGTAGTTCTCAAACAACAACCCCGTCAACCAGCACCCCCACCCCGCACAACCCACAAAAACACGGGCCATGACAAACGGACGGAAACCACCGGAAGCAGGAACAAAAGAAACACCAGAAGTGCCCCCCTGCATCGCTGCAAAAAGGTCCTGTTGCCTCAGAACCCCAACAGTGCGCCAAACACAACCCCCACCAACCACGCCCCGGACGCCTTCCAAACAACCCGCACCCCCCCAAAAGGAAGAACACAAGCCGCCGTACTAACACCAGGACACAACCATGAAAGCCATGCCAAAAAAACTGATTCGTTGATGTTCCACCCATGAGCACCCACCGCAGAACAAACGCCTGCGCAATGGGCAACACTGACAACCACCACCACCCCATACAGGGCAACAGCC
>NZ_JAWRXG010000004.1:0-316027 GCF_046535135.1 Arthrobacter sp. SIMBA_036 | reverse complement strand
AGGTCTTTGCCGTTGGAGCCCACATGCTGGGCGACGGCCAGGATCGGCGGGATGTTGTCCCCGGGGTGGGAGTACTCGGCGGCGAGGAACGTGTCGTGGTAGTCCAGTTCGCGGACAGCCACGCCGTTGGCCCAGGCGGCCCATTCCGGGGACACCCGCTCTTCGATGCCGAAGACCTTCGCGCCCTTGCCTCCCGTGGAAGGCCCATGCGTCAGGGCCTGGGCCCGGGCCGCGACGATCGGTGCCCGGTTCAACGACGCGATGGCCACCGACGCGTTATCGATGATCCGGTTAATCACCATGTCAGTGACCTCGGCCGTGACCTCTACCGGGTCGGCGGCGACCACAGCGATCTTATGGGCCAACTGCTCCTCGCGGGGAAGGTTCTCTTCGCTCTTATAGACGCGGACGTGGTTGTTCTTGACCATGGTGCTCCTTGTGGTGAGACGTTCTAACGGGCCGGATGGACGGCCTTGACGTGGGTAAGGCTGCGGTGCAAATGAAGTATCGTGGCGGCTTCGGCCAGCCGGGGATTTCCGTCGGCGATAGCCTCCGCTATGGCTGCGTGCTCTGCCGCGGCCGCATGGAGCCGGGCGGCGTCGTCGGCTGCGAGGCGCCGGACCCGGACCAAATGGACCCGGAGGCTGCGCATCGCATTGGCAAGATAGGAATTGGAAATCGCGGCATCGATGGCCTCGTCCAACCGGCCAACCAGCGCGTAGTACTCGTGCCGTGCGGGATCGTCTTCGCTGAGTAGTGCAGGGGCATCCAGGAGCCGGGCGCGAAGTTCGGTAAAAACGCCCGCTTCACCGCGCTCAGCGGCCAGGGCGGCGGCCCGCACTTCCAAGGTTTCGCGCAGCTCGAACAGCTCGTCGATGTTCTCCAGCGAAATATCGGTAACGACGACGCCGCGGCCCCCCGCCGCGGTCGTCAACCCCTCTGCGGTGAGGCGGCTCAGCGCCTCCCGGACGGGGGTCCGTGACACTCCGAGGCGTTCGGATTGCTCAACTTCAGCCAGGATGGCGCCCGGCCGAAGACGCCATTCGACGATGTCTTCACGGAGGGCCATGTAGGCCCGATCACTGGCGCGCATGATGCCACTGTATACACAGTGAGTGGCGATTGCTAGAACTGGACGTGAAAAATGGCCAATTACTGTTCGTTTGTATACAAAGCCCGTCTGCAGGCTTTTCACTAACAGGCGGCTAAGCGCGGTTCCAGTTGTATTCGTTTTCCGGCCGTCCGGGCGTACCGTACCGCGGTGCCCTGGTGACGGTGCCGGCGTCGGCCAGGTATTCCAAGTATCGTCGGGCGGTCACGCGCGACATGCCGAGCGCATCCATCACCTCGCTGGCGGACACCGGCACTTGCCGTGCCCTCATCAAGTCCTTGACCGATTCCAACGTGGAGGTGGAGAGGCCCTTGGGCAGCGGCAGCTCGGTGGGGGCACGCAGGCTCGCGAATGCCTGATCCACATCACTTTGCGACGCCCCGGCTTTGGAAATGCCGGACACGGAACCGGCCAACTGTTCACGGAAGGTGCGGTAGCTGCGCAGCTTGTCCGCAAACGTGGCGTAGGTGAACGGCTTAATCAGATACTGCACGACGCCGATGGACACCGCGCTGCGGACGATGTTGACTTCCCGGACCGCAGTGATCGCGATGATGTCAGCAAACACGCCGGAGGAGCGCATCCTGCGGGCCACATCCAGGCCGTGAAGATCAGGAAGGTTCAAATCAAGCAGCACCAGGTCCACGGGCGTACCGGAGGCGGCGAAATCACTCAGGATTCTTAGTGCTGATTGGCCATCCGGGGCCGTCCCCACCAAGGTAAAGCCATCCATCCGCCCGACGTAGACGGCGTGTGCGTCAGAAGCGATGGGTTCGTCCTCGACCACCAAAACCCGGATGTCTGTCATGCTTTCTCTTCCTCGGATACCGGCGCGGGAAGCACCACATGGAATTGCGCACCGCCGAGGTTGCCGTTGGACCCGAGGTTGCTGATGGACATCGTACCGTTCAGGCGATGTACCGCCTGACGAACCAGTGCGAGCCCGACTCCCCGCCCGTGGGCTCCGCGGGGATCTTCCGCCGAGGATTTCGTGCTGAATCCATACTGCAAGACGTCCTCGATGGAGCCGGCGTCGATTCCCTTGCCGGAATCCCGCACGGTGAACTGGACGCCCGTGGGCCGGGCATCCACGTCCAGTTGTACCTGCCGGGGAGCTTCACCCGCCGCCGCGGCATCGATGGCGTTATCCAAGAGATTTCCCAGGATCGTCACCAAGTCCTGGACTTCGAGACCGCGGACGCCGGAATTGCCGGAGGTCCGCACCTCGAGCTCCACCCCGCGCTCATGTGCTTCTGCGGACTTGCCCATGACCAGCGCGCTCATTACCGGTTCGTCGACGGAGGCCACCATGTCGTCGGTGAGCTGTTGGCTGAGCTCAAGATCCTTGGTGGCGAACTCCAGTGCCTGCGGGGTGCGGCCCAATTCCAGGAGGGAGACAATCATGTGCAGCCGATTTGCGTGCTCGTGGGTCTGGGCCCGCAAGGCATCGGAGAGGGTCTTCATGGTTTCCAGTTCGGTGCCGAGGGACTCAATTTCGGTCCTGTCCCGAATAGTGGCAACTGTGCCATAGACGGGAGGTTTCTGCCTGCTGCGCTTGGGCAAGGGGGCAATTGCTGGTGCTTGGTTCACCACCAGGATCCGGGATCCGGTCAGATGGATCTCGTCATGTGCCGGTCGGCCGGACTCGAACAAGGCCCGGAGGCTGCCGCCGAAGGGAAGCTCGGCAAGTTTCGGCGCGGCGTCGGGTGACCGGTCGACGTCGGACGGTTCCAGCCCCAGCAGCTCCGCCGCTTGATCGTTGTACATGACGGCTTTTCCCTTGGTGTCCACCAAGATCAGGCCTTCACGAACTGAATGCAGGACTGATTCGTAATACGCGAAGAGTTGTGCCAGCTGCTCTGGGCCCCACCCGCGGGTGATGCGGCGAAGGTACCTGCCCAGGATCCAGGAGGCCAGGAACGCGAAGAACAACACCACTATGGCGATTCCACCAATAACGCCGAGCCGCTCCGCCACATCGGTGTCAACTGTTCGGACGGTGATACCCGCCGCTACTAACGCCTTGACGTTGCCGGCGCTGTCCTTCACGGGGGCGATCGTGCGCACCGACGGGCCAAGGGTTCCTGCGGTGACTTCGGTAAATGTCTCGCCATGGAGTGCGGGGTCGATGGTCCCGATATAGGGCTTGCCGATTTCCTCGGGACGGGGGTGGGTCCAGCGTGTGCGGTCCGGCGCCATGATCGTGATGAAATCCGCCTTGGCGTCCGCGGTGACTTTAAGTGCGTAGGGCTGAAGCGCCGCTGACGGATTCGGCGTCGAAGCAGCTTGGAGGACCAAGGGATTGTTGGCGATTGACGTGGCGATGGCGCGCATCCGGTCTCCGGCGTCGCCATAGGCGCGATCCCTGGCTTCCACCACGGAGAACGTACCGAAAACCGCCGTCAGCACCAGGACGAACAGTAAGTTCGCCACAAACAAGCGCCGGGCGATGCTCCATTTATGAAACACGTTGGCCTCCCATGACCAATATGAACGCAAGGGTGATGTGTGTCACCAGCGGATCAATGATGGATATCACACAGGGGCGGCGGAGTGGACACAAGTGCAGGACCGCGGCGCCTTACACAGTACCCAGAAGGAGAATCCCATGACCTCTCAACGAGGAGAGTCGGCGCTGGCCGCCCGTACCGGACGCAAGGGGCTCGATAAGTCGCATTACCTGTACATCGCCGTCATTTTGGCGGTCGTGCTCGGCGCGGTCATCGGCCTGATGTTCCCCGAGGTCGGCAAGTCGCTGAAACCGCTCGGCGACGGCTTTATCAAACTCATCAAGATGATGATTGCCCCTGTCATCTTCTGCACCATTGTCCTTGGTATCGGGTCCATCGCCAAAGCAGCCACTGTGGGCAAAGTCGGCGGCTTGGCACTCGGATATTTTGTGGTGATGTCAACGTTCGCCCTGGCCATCGGTCTGGTGGTGGGTAACGTGATCCACCCGGGCGCCGGCCTGAAGTTGAGCCCCTATGATCCAAATGCCAAGGCGGCGACCAACAGCACGGCCGATTTCCTCCTGGGTATCATCCCGAATGACATCCCGGTCCTCCCGACGTTGCTTGCGGCGATCCTTATCGGGTTCGCACTCCAGAAAATGGGCAAGCAGGGTACGCCGATCCTCACCGCGATTGGCCACGGACAACGCCTGGTGTTCCGCATCCTGGTCATGATCATGTGGCTGGCTCCAGTGGGTGCCTTCGGTGCGATCGCGGCTGTTGTGGGGGCTACGGGTGTCCAGGCGATCTTCAGCATGTTCACGCTGATGGTGGCGTTCTACATCACCTGCGCACTCTTCATTGTGGTGATTCTCGGTTCGATCCTTCGGGTAGTGTCCGGGGTCAACATCTTCAAGCTCATGAAGTACTTGGCCCGTGAATACCTGCTGATCTTCTCCACCTCGTCGTCGGAAGCAGCACTGCCCCGGCTCATCGCCAAGATGGAACACCTCGGAGTCTCCAAGCCGGTAGTCGGCGTCACCGTTCCCACGGGCTATTCCTTCAACCTGGACGGCACCGCCATTTACCTGACCATGGCTTCCCTCTTCGTCGCGAACGCCATGGGTACGCCTCTTGATTTCGGAGCCCAGATTTCACTGCTCGTCTTCATGATCATTGCTTCGAAGGGCGCGGCCGGTGTCACTGGTGCAGGCCTGGCAACCCTTGCGGCCGGACTCCAGGCGCACCGCCCCGAGCTGCTCGGTGGAGTGGGCATGATCGTGGGCATCGACCGCTTCATGTCGGAAGCGCGGGCACTGACGAACTTCACCGGTAACGCCGTGGCCACGATCCTGGTGGGCACCTGGGTCAAGGAGATCGACAACAGCCAGGTGGGGCGCGTCCTCTCCGGCGCCGCTCCCTTCGACGAGCAGACCATGATGGCCGACGGCGAGGCTCACGCCGACGCCGGGGCTGCCGCGACGGTCGCTTCCAACAGCACTGCAGCCACGCCATTGTCCATCGAAAAGCACGCAGCCGGCGTCTAGCCAGCTCCCGCACGCCATGCCACGGCAAAAGGCCGGTATCCTCCAGGTGCCGGCCTTTTGCGTTGTCCGCAACACCCGCGGCAACCGCGCAACCTTAGACCTCAACTAGAAGGTCAAGGCTCAATATGCGGACAAAGTCAAGTTCCCAAAATAAGCGTGTCGGCGCTGTAGCCTGAAGAGGTAGTAGCGCTGGGACCCGGGGGATCAGCGGCAGGGAAGATCGTCGTCGAAAGAGTGGTTAGATACGTGGGCATCGAACGTGGAACAGCGACGCTGGAAGGCACTGAAATCGATCTGGAAGACGCCGTCATGGGCCCCACGGGCCGCCCTCACCGCGACTTCCCGGAACCCGCTCCGTTGGCATCCCATGGGCCGGCCAGGGTCATCGCCATGGTCAACCAAAAAGGTGGCGTAGGTAAGACCACCTCCACCATCAACCTTGCCGCGGCGCTCGCAGAATACGGCAGGCGTGTGCTCTTGGTCGATTTCGATCCCCAGGGCGCACTCTCAGCAGGCCTCGGCGCCAACCCGCACGAGCTCGACCTCACTGTTTACAACGTGCTCATGGACCGCAAAGTGAGCATCGAGGACGCCATCCAGAAGACCGGCGTCGAGGGTGTGGATCTTTTGCCCGCGAACATTGACCTTTCCGCGGCCGAGGTCCAGTTGGTCAACGAGGTGGCCCGCGAGCAGGTTTTGGACCGTGCCCTGAAGAAGGTGGAAGATGACTACGACGTCGTACTCATCGACTGCCAACCCTCCCTTGGCCTGCTGACCGTCAATGCTCTGACCGCGGCCCACGGCGTCATTATTCCGTTGATCTGCGAATTCTTTGCCCTCAGGGCCGTTGCCCTCCTCGTGGAGACCATCGAGAAGGTCCAAGACCGCCTCAACCCGCGCCTGCAGGTGGACGGAGTCCTGGCAACGATGTACGACGCCCGTACACTGCACAGCCGGGAAGTGATTTCCCGCCTGGTGGAGGCTTTCGGCGACAAAGTGTTCGAGACTGTCATTAAGCGTTCCATCAAGTTCGCTGACGCCACGGTGGCTGCGGAGCCGATCACCAGCTATGCCGGCAACCACATCGGCGCAGATGCCTACCGCCGTCTTGCAAAGGAACTGATTTCGCGCGGCGGCGCGCCCTAGCCCACCGTGGTTCCGTCAATCGCCCCGGCCACTGAGGCGCCCACAGAAACGGACGCAAGCCCGCGGAAGGCCGGCTTCGAGGTGCGCCTGGCTAACTTCACCGGCCCGTTCGATCTCCTTCTGGGGTTGATTTCGAAGCACAAGCTCGATATCACCGAGGTGGCCTTGGCCACGGTGACCGATGAATTCATCAAGTACATCCGGCGCCTCCAGAAACTGGGGGAGGACTGGGCGTTGGATGAAGCCAGCGAGTTCCTGGTCATTGCCGCTACGTTGCTGGATCTCAAAGCTGCCCGCCTTCTTCCTGCCGGAGAAGTCGAAGATGCCGACGACATTGCCCTCCTGGAGGCGCGGGACCTGCTGTTCGCCCGCCTTCTGCAGTACAAAGCGTTCAAGGAAGTTGCGGGCATCGTGGGTGCAACGCTGGAGGAGGAAGCCCGGAGGTATCCACGCCACGTGGCTTTGGAGCAGCATTTCGCTGCCATGCTTCCCGACCTTGTGTGGCGGCACACCCCCGAGCAGTTCGCGGAGCTGGCTGCCGCGGCACTCAAACCCAAAGGCACCGCACCGGTTGAGGTGGGGTTGGACCACCTCCACGCACCGCCGGTCAGCGTCAAGGAACAGGCCGAGATTATGGGTTTCCGCCTGAGACTGGGTGCGCCGCTGTCCTTCCAAACGTTGATTGCCGACGCCGACACAACGTTGGTGGTGGTGGCTCGCTTCCTTGCGTTGTTGGAAATGTTCAGGGATCGCGTTGTTGCCTTCGAACAGCCGGAACCGTTGGCCCAGCTGACCGTGCGATGGACCGGAGCCGACGCGGAGTGGGACAGTTCCAGCCTGAACGAGGAATACGAAGCAGGACGCGACGCTGGAGAAGCTGGAAGCGCAGGAGACAGCAATGAGTGAAGAGGGGACCGTCCAGGACGGCCTGGCAGAACTGAACCAGCTGCCCGGCGGCCCGCGGGGCGCGCTCGAGGCAGTCCTCATGGTCATTGACCAACCGGCCACCTCGGCCGAGCTGGCCGCAGGACTGAACGTCACGGTCGCCGTCGTCGAGGAATTGCTGCAGGACCTGCAGCGGGAGTATAGCGGCTATACTGTTAAAGCCCCGGACGTGGATGCTGTCGGCTTTTCCCATGACAGCACTGCACCCCGGGGTTTTGAATTGCGGAACGTCGCCGGTGGGTGGCGGATCTACTCGCGGCCGGAATTTGCCGACGTCGTGGGCAGGTTCGTCCTCGAAGGCCAGACCACCAGGCTTACTCAAGCGGCGCTTGAAACACTGGCGGTTATTGCTTACCGGCAACCGGTCTCCAGGGCCCGGGTGTCCGCAATTCGCGGCGTCAACGTTGATTCGGTGGTCCGGACCCTGACCCAGCGGGGTTTGATCGAGGACTCCGGAACCGATCCCGAATCGGGTGCTGTCCTCTACCGGACAACCTCGTACTTCCTGGAACGGATGGGCATCGGTTCGGTGGCCGAACTGCCGCAACTCTCGCCGCATCTTCCGGGCTTGGAAGGCATCGACGAGTATTACAACGCAAGCCGCACGTAACGCCGGGCCGACGCCCGGACTGCTTCAGAACTTCATACAGATTCACGCACCACACCCCGGTGCACAGCGACAAAGGGCAGACGATGTCTGCCCGGCTGGCTAGTGTTGATTTCATCAACGAACGCCGGCCATTACTACACAAGGACGGGTCATGACACAGGCGGGACGCCAGAGTTCACCACGTAACGGTTCGGGACGCAACAGCTCCGGACGCAATGAGGCCAAGGGCGGCAACGGCCGCTCCAACGCCGGCGGCTTCTCCGGCCGCGGCGGCAGCGCCGGCGCTGGAAAGCGCAACTTCACCCAGGGCGAGGGCCGCCCTTTCAAGGCTTCGAAGCCTCGCGAAGCTGCCCCCTTCGATCCCGACAACCCCACGACGGCGGGCGGTTACGATCGCGGCGAGGCGGCAAGGCCTGCCAAGCCGTTCCGTAAGCCGGGCTCCAACAAGCCAGGCTTCGGGAAAGCCCCGGGCACTCCCGGCGCCATCAAGCCCAAGGCAAAACCAGCCAAGCAGTTCGGCTCCAAGGCCTTCGGCAGCGAACGCTTCGGCCAGAACCTTGGTCCCATTCGCAAGCCAGGACGCAACCGCGGCCCGCGCCAGGAAGTTCCGCAGTCGGACCTGCACGACGTCGACGGCGTGCGCCTTCAGAAGGTCATGGCCCAGGCCGGAGTGGCCTCGCGCCGCGTGTGCGAGGAAATGATCCTCGAAGGCCGCGTTGAGGTTGACGGCCAGGTCACCACTGAACTCGGCATGCGTGTCGATCCCACCGCTGTAGTGATCCACGTTGATGGCATCCGGATCCAGCTCGATGAAACCCTTGTGTACATGGTGTTCAACAAGCCCAAGGGCGTTGTATCCACCATGGAGGACCCGGAAGGTCGCCCCTGCATCAGCGACTTTCTGAAGAACAACAAGAACAAGGGCGAACGCCTGTTCCACGTCGGCCGGCTCGATGTCGCCACCGAGGGTCTTCTGCTGCTGACCAACGACGGCGAACTCGCCAACCGCCTGACACATCCTTCCTATGAGGTACCCAAGACATACCTGGTGCAGGTGCGTGGGCCGTTCCCGCAGGGTGTCGGCGCCAAGCTGAAGGCCGGCGTCGAACTTGAAGACGGCTTCGCTGCCGTTGACTCTTTCAAGTTGGTTGACTCAACCCCGGGCCACGTCCTGATCGAGGTTGTCCTCCACTCGGGCAAGAACCGGATCGTGCGCCGTATGTTCGACGCCGTCGGGTTCCCGGTGGAGCGGCTTGTCCGCGTCAAGGTTGGCCCTATCGGCTTGGGTGACCAACGCCAGGGCAGCATCCGCAACCTCGGCAGGCAGGAAGTCGGACACCTCCTGGCATCTGTAGGACTCTAGGGGATGTCGGCATTCAGTACGCACGGCAGGGGCCATCTCGATGGCCCTGTCGTCGTTCTCGGCACGGGCTTGCTGGGGGCCAGTATTGGCCTTGGCCTCCGCGGACGTGGAGTTCCCGTCTACCTCTTCGATCCTTCGCCTACCAATCAGGCGGTCGCGGTGGACATCGGGGCAGGACGCCCCTTGGCCGAGTTGGACCAAGCACCCCAACTGGTAGTCGTCGCCGCTCCGCCTGACGTGACGGCCGACGTCGTGCAGAAGGCCTTGGCGGACTACCCGTCCGCCGTCGTCGTCGACATCGCCAGCGTCAAGGCAGGCATCCAAACGCAACTGCGGGAACGCGGCGTGGACCTCTCCCGGTACGTGGGGACACACCCCATGGCAGGCCGGGAGAAGTCCGGACCGGTCGCGGCCAGGGGAGAGCTTTTCACCTCCATGCCATGGGTGGTTTGTCCGTCGGAGGAGACCGGCAGTGTCGCCCTGCAAACGGCGCGCTCACTCGCAGCTGATCTCGGGGCCATCGTGTCCCAGTTCACTGCGGACGAGCACGACGAAGCCGTGGCGTTGGTTTCCCACCTTCCGCAGGTCATGTCTTCCCTGGTTGCCAGCCGTCTGCAGGGTACCCCCATGCACGCGCTGTCCTTGGCGGGCAACGGGCTCAGGGACACCACGCGCATCGCGGCCAGTGATCCGACCCTCTGGGTGCAGATCCTTGGTGGCAACGCGGAGAAAGTGGTGCCCATCCTGCATGGGGTCCGCGAGGACCTGAATCGGCTGATCGGTACCTTGGAAGAACCGCTGGCCCCTGGCGCGCGGCTCGATCTTGCCCAGCTCATCAGTGAGGGCAACGCCGGCCAGGCGAGGATCCCCGGTAAACACGGCGGTCCACCGCAGGCCTACTCGTGGCTGACCATCCTCGTGGATGACAGGCCTGGGCAAATCGCGCACCTCCTCACCGAAATCGGTGAGATCGGTGTGAACCTTGAGGACCTGCGGCTGGACCATTCTTCGGGACAGAATGTAGGCATGGTGGAGCTCTCCGTTCTTCCCAGCAAGCACGACCTCCTTGTTGAAGCCTTGACCGATCGTGGATGGCGGGTACTCCAGTAATGACACGTGAATTTTTTGGTCCGGAGACCGTTGCGCGTCCCGGCAAGCCCCTCGTGATCGCCATCGACGGCCCTTCCGGGTCTGGTAAGTCGAGTGTCAGCAAGGAAGTGGCCCGCCGATTGAAGTTGGCATACCTTGATACGGGCGCGATGTACCGTGCACTGACCTGGCACTGCTTGAAGACCGGCGTGGATCTTGAGGACGGAGCTGCCGTGGAGCAGGCCTCAAAGACCATGCCCCTGGAGATCAGCACCACCAACGCCACTGAGTACGTAGCAGTGGATGGTACCGACATCACGGACGAAATCAGGGATCCTTCGATTTCTTCTGCGGTAAGTGCGGTGGCCACCACGCTGGGTGCCCGGACGGAACTGATCCGCCGCCAACGCGAGCTCATCGACCAGCACCATCACCGCATGGTGGTGGAAGGGCGCGACATCACCACTGTTGTTGCTCCAAATGCCGAAGTCAGGATTCTCCTGACGGCCAGCGAGGAAGCCAGGTTGCGGCGTCGCGGGATCCAGCTCGGAGGGACCCAGAGCAGTGCGCAACTCACAGCGCAGGTCATCCATCGTGATGCCAAGGACTCCACGGTAGTCAACTTCACCCAAGCCGCCGACGGCGTGGTAACCCTGGATTCCTCGGACCTCGACTTTGAGGAAACGGTGGACACAGCCCTGGCGATCGTCAGCAAGGTTATCTATGGAGAATAGGAACCATTCGCCGGCGATCCTTCCATCCCAGTGGGCGCGGCTATGGAGCCGCCCCATCGGCTGGATCCTGGACCACCTCATTTACCGGACCCTGGTGACGGGCAAAAGCAACGTTCCCGCTGCCGGGCCTGTGCTTTTCGCTGCGAACCACATCAGTTTCCTTGATGGGCCTGTGCTGTTCGGAGCGTCACCGCGGCCGATGCACATCCTCGTCAAGAAGGAGATGTTCGCGGGCGTCCTCGGGAAGGTCCTCAGAGGCTCCGGCCAGATTCCGGTGGACCGGGACGGTGACCGCACGGCATTGCATACCGGCAAGAAACTGCTCGACGCCGGCCGCTGCGTCGGGATCCTCCCTGAAGGCACCCGGGGGACCGGTTCAGCAGGGAGCATCAGCAGCGGGGTTGCTTGGCTGGCACTCAATTCCGCGGCAACAGTTATACCGGTCGCCATACTTGGGACCCGTCACCGTGACGAGCACCGCGACCATATCCCCAAACCACGCCGCAGGCTGTATGTCAGCTTCGGCGAACCCCTCACGGTGAAGCGCCGGACGGGCGAACCGGGGCGTGTTTCAATGGACAGGGCGGCTGCGGAGATCCGCACGGCTTTGGCCGGACACGTCCAGGACACTATCGAATCCACAGGCCAGGCCCTCCCCATGGAGCCTGTGCCCGGAGAAACCGTCTCCGCAACACCGCCAAACAGCAGTAGCCGGGACGCCGGCAGACCACCACTAAGGAAAGTGCAATGAGCGATACGACTCAAAAATCCGGCCTCCATGGAGCCGGCGACGACGAATACACGCCCACCGGCACCGACCAGGTGGCTGAGAACCTGGCGGCACTGGACGACGACGAGGCGGAGCTCCGCGCCGCCAGCCTCCGGGCGGGCCTGGAGGACTACGATCTCGATGAGGACGACGCCGCCCTGCTCAGCGGCGAGTTCGGCGATGAGGGTGAAGAAGGCCCCCTCAAGCTTGATCCCGTCCTTGCCATCATCGGCCGGCCGAACGTGGGGAAGTCCACGTTGGTCAACCGCATTCTCGGCCGCCGGGAAGCGGTTGTGGAAGACACCCCCGGCGTCACCCGCGACCGTGTCATGTACTCCGCCCACTGGAACGGCCGTAACTTCACGCTGGTAGACACCGGCGGATGGGAACACGACGCGAAGGGCATCCACGCCCGCGTAGCCGAGCAAGCAGAAATGGCTGTGGAGCTGGCTGACGCTGTTCTCTTCGTCGTGGACTCCGCCGTTGGCGCCACCGCCACGGACGAGGGCGTCATGAAGATGCTGCGCAAGAGCAAGAAGCCGGTCATCATGGTGGCCAACAAAGTGGACGACTTCGCGCAGGAAGCAGATTCGGCAGCACTGTGGGGCCTCGGCTTCGGGCAACCGTACCCCGTATCGGCATTGCACGGCCGCGGAGTGGCCGACCTTCTGGACCACGTGATGGACACCCTGCCGGAGTACTCGTTGGTAGAGGGCGTGGAACGCTCGGGCGGTCCGCGCCGCATCGCCCTGATCGGCCGCCCGAACGTCGGTAAGTCCTCGCTGCTGAACAAGCTCGCAGGCTCTGAACGCGTTGTGGTGGATCCGCTCGCCGGTACCACGCGTGACCCGGTTGATGAGTTCATCGAACTCGGTGGCCGTACCTGGCGGTTCGTGGATACTGCCGGTATCCGTCGCCGTCAGCACATGGCTCAGGGCGCCGACTTCTATGCGTCACTGCGTACGCAGGCCGCGCTCGAAAAGGCGGAGGTCGCCGTCGTACTTCTTGCCGTTGACGAGGTGCTCAGCGAGCAAGACGTCCGCATCCTCCAGTTGGCGATTGAGTCCGGCCGTGCGCTGGTCCTCGCGTTCAACAAATGGGACCTGTTGGATGACGAACGCCGTCGCTACCTCGAACGCGAGATCGATCAAGACCTGGCGCACGTTGAATGGGCGCCGCGAGTGAATATCTCGGCCAAGACCGGCTGGCACAAGGACCGCTTGGTTCCGGCGCTGGACATTGCCCTGGAGAGCTGGGACCGCCGCATCCCCACCGGCCGCCTCAACGCGTTCCTGGGCGAACTCGTCGCAGCGCACCCGCACCCGGTCCGCGGCGGCAAGCAGCCGCGCATTCTCTTCGGAACACAGGCATCCAGCCGGCCGCCGAAGTTCGTGCTCTTCACCACGGGTTTCCTGGACCCGGGATACCGCCGCTTCATCACGCGGCGCCTGCGCGAAACGTTCGGCTTCGAGGGCACACCCATCGAGGTCAACATGCGCGTGCGCGAGAAGCGCGGCAAGAAGCGCTAAGTGTCCGTCGTCGGAGTTGGCTGTGGTGAAAAAGAGACGGTCATCACAGCCGACTTTGACCCCGATGGACGCGGCACCCTCCAACGTCGTGTAAGCTTTTGGAGGTGGTTCGGCCGGACTGCTTAGGAGAGACTTTTCGAAGGATTTCCCAGGCGGAGAACGGTGGACCAGCGGGCTGTAGCGCAGCTTGGTAGCGCACTTGACTGGGGGTCAAGGGGTCGCAGGTTCAAATCCTGTCAGCCCGACCAACAAGGCCGGAATCATGCGGAGACGCTGGTTCCGGCCTTTGGTCGTTAAGGGTCAGGGCCAATGCCCGCGTTCGTGACACCCGCCCACCTGGGGGCGAGCGTCACTGAACGATCGCGGCGATCCCGCTACGCGTGTTGCAGGCTATCGAGAGCCTTGACGAGGGGCTCAAGTTCCGGCACGGACCCGGCGGCGTCCAGCGCTGCAGCCAGGGTGTCGTCGTGTACCGGCTTGGCAGCCTCGAGCAACTGCTGCCCTGGGGCGGTGAGTTCGGTGTATATCCCGCGGCGGTCATCTGCGCACAGGATGCGGGTGAGTAAACCCCGGTCCTCCAAGCGGTTGACCAGTCGGGTGGTTGCACTGCTTGACAGCGCGGTGGCGCGGGCCAGTTGCTGCATCCGCATGTGCCACCCATCCTGGCGGCTCAATGCGTCCAGCACGGTGTACTCAACAACGGACAGTTCGCTGGAAGCCTGGAGGGCTTTTTCCAAGGCAGTTTCGATGCTTCCGTGCAGGGCTGCGAGTGTTCGCCACCCCTGCGCCCGGATTTCTACGGCGTCGTCCTTGATGCCCATGGTGTGCTCTGCTCCTAGCTCGATTGGGGACTGCAGCAGAGCTTCGAAAGTAGTTGCGTGCGCAAGTATCTAGCGTGTGCAACTATGTATAAAGCGTCTGCAACTACTAGTCTACGGTTCCCGGAAGCGCACTTCCACTCGTCAAGGAACCACCAACCAAGGAGCTTCACATGCCCGCAGGGTTGATCGCCCTTGCCCTCGGCGGATTCGGCATCGGTCTGACTGAATTCGTCATCATGGGCCTCTTGCCGGAGATTGCCGCCGACTTCCACGTCAGCGAAGCCTCGGCAGGTTGGTTCATTTCCGGCTACGCCCTTAGTGTCACCGTCGGTGCGTTGCTCGTCACGGCCGCCGTGACCAGGCTGCCCCGCAAGCCGGTCCTCGTAGGGTTGCTCGTACTTTTCATTATCGGCAACTTCCTTTCGGCCATTGCCGACGGGTATGGGGCAATGATGCTGGGACGTACCGTTGCCGCGTTGTGCCATGGAGCCTTCTTCGGTATCGGTTCGGTGGTGGCAGCAGGCCTCGTCCCGGCGAACAAGAAGGCTGGAGCCATTGCCATCATGTTCACCGGCCTCACAGCAGCAAACGTCCTGGGCGTTCCCTTCGGAACGTTGCTGGGCCAAAGCTTCGGCTGGCGTTCCACGTTCTGGGCGATCACCGCGATCGGCGTCCTTGTGCTGCTCGGCATTGCCCTCTGGGTTCCCAAGGCGTCAACAGGACCGGCTCAGAGCCTCCGAAGCGAGCTGGGCGCCTTCACCTCAGGGCAGGTATGGCTTTCCCTCGTGGTGACCATCCTTGGCTTCGGCGGGATGTTCGGCGCCTTCACGTACATAGCCTTCACGCTGACCGAAGTTTCCGGATTCCCAGCCAGCGCCGTTCCGTGGCTTCTGGTGCTGTTCGGCGGCGGGTTGTTCGTGGGCAACTTCCTCGGTGGCAAGGCGGCCGACAAAGCCTTGGACCTGTCCCTTATCCTCATCCTCGCCGGCCTGATGGTGGTCTTGGCCTTCTTTGCCCTTACTGCCTTCAGCAGCGTCGCAACAGTTTTCTCGCTGGCCCTCATGGGCGGATTCGGTTTCGCCACGGTTCCCGGCTTGCAGATGCGGGTGATGCACTTCGCCTCAATGGCGCCAACATTGGCTTCGGGGGCGAACATCGGTGCGTTCAACTTGGGCAATGCGCTGGGCGCCTGGCTCGGCGGGGTCACTATTTCCGCGGGCCTGGGGTACACCTCGCCGGTTTGGGCAGGAGTCGGCATGACGGCCGCAGCACTGGTGGTGATGATGCTGGCGGCCGCCGCAGCCAAGCGCCACGGGTCGGGAGCCCCTGTGGCCGCGTCCGACGTCGACAATCACCCCGTGGCGGCCGCCACCGCTGGAAGCCGCCAGCCCCATCGGCATGTGTAAGTGCCGGGTCTCTCCGGCACTACTGCCAGCGCCGGACTACTGTGCCTATACTTTCAGCGGTGGCCGGAAGCAGGGCCGCCGTCGAGGTTCGACAACGTCCCGATGAAAGGCCACCCGTGAGCAATATTCCAGCAGAACTTTCCTATACCGCTGAACACGAATGGATTTCCGCTCCAAATGCCGACGGCGTTGTGCGGATTGGTATTACCGACTTTGCCCAGGATGCGTTGGGCGATGTTGTCTATGCCCAAATGCCGGAGCCGGGGACTAAAATCACGGGCAACGAAGTGGTCGGGGAGGTTGAATCCACCAAAAGCGTTAGTGATATCTATGCTCCGGTTACGGGCGAGGTCACAGAGCGCAATGACGCCCTGGACTCTGATCCCGCACTCATTAACTCGGACCCGTACGGAGAAGGTTGGCTTATTGAAATAAAGCTGGCGGAGGCTGACGCAATGGAGTCGCTGCTCAGTGCATCGGAGTACGAACAACAGGTAGGCTAAAGTTATCTGGCCCGCCAGGCTGTTTTCCCATATCAGGAAAGGGTGCGGCGGGCCAGCAACCGATTTGCCCGGCGGTACCGGGAGGTGGACGTGGCCGGCGGGGTTTGGAACTGCCGGCAGATGAGGAGGAAATCCCATGGTTGGCGACGAACAGGATCAAGCCAATGTCGGAAACGGCGTGGAGGAACAGCCGACGTCGGAGACCACCTCCATCAGCATCACCCCAACTTGGGACGAGCCAAGCATCACCCCGAGGCTCGGCGCCGAAGAGCGGGCGTCCGTGGATGCGCTCCCGCCGAACTCTGCGTTGCTCATCGCGCACAGCGGACCGAACGCGGGAGCACGGTTCTTGCTGGATGCGGACACCACCACGGCCGGCCGTCACCCCGATGCCGATATCTTCCTCGATGACGTCACGGTGTCGCGCAAGCATGTGCAGTTCAACCGGTCGGGAACCGGCTTCGAGCTGGTGGACATGGGGAGCCTCAACGGCACCTACGTGAACCATGACCGGGTGGACCGCGTGCAGCTGAAAAGCGGTAACGAAGTCCAGATCGGCAAGTTCCGCCTCACTTACTACCTGAGCCCTGCTCGCGCAGCAGGCCAAGTCTGACCCCGGGGATTCTTCCTGTGGCTATGGCCCAGCCGGACCGTCGCGGACCACAAGTCCTCAACATCGGGGAGGTCCTCGCACAACTCAGCGAGGACTTCCCTGGGATGACTGCGTCCAAGATCCGCTTTCTTGAGGAAAAGGGACTCATCAATCCCAAGCGGACTCCTGCCGGGTACCGGCAGTACGCGGACAGCGACGTCGAACGGCTGCGGTTTGTCCTCGGGCTGCAACGGGACCAGTATCTCCCGTTGAAAGTCATCAAGGACTACCTCGATGCCATTGACCGTGGCGAGCGTCCTGAAAACCTGCCCCCCGGGGTCACTGTATCCCCTAGGGTGGTTTCCGCGGAGATGGCCGCCGAGATCCAAGGCCGTGCGCGTGCGTTGACGGAAGAACAGCTCCGTGCCGAGTCGGGAGCGAGTGTTCCACTGTTGGAATCTTTGCTCAGTTTCGGACTCATCAGCCACGTGGGCGGCAAGTTCGATGAGCATGCACTCCAGGTGGCCCGGGCATGCGTGCAACTGGAAGGTCACGGCCTTGAGCCACGGCATTTGCGTCCCTTCCAAGCGGCAGCCGAGCGGGAGTTCGGGCTCGTTGAACGGGCTGTTGCACCGTTGGCATCCCGCCGGGACGCGGCATCCCAAGCGCGCGCAGCGGAGGCTGCGCGTGAAATCAGCGAGCTCTGCCTGACCTTGCATCGAGCGCTTGTTCATGACCGGATCGCGCGGATGGACAGCTGATGATCGAAGTTGAAATTGTAGGCGTTCGAATCGAACTGCCGTCCAATCAGCCGTTGGTCCTGCTCAGGGAGATCAAAGGCGAGCGTCACGTTCCCATCTGGATTGGAACCCCCGAGGCCAGCGCCATCGCTTTGGCCCAACAAGGAGTGGTCCCACCCCGGCCGATGACCCATGACCTGTTGGTGGATGTGATTGAGTCGCTCGGGCACTCCATCATCAGCGTCAATATCGTCGCGGTGGAAGACAACATTTTTTACGGCCAGTTGCAGTTCGACGACGGCACCGTGGTGAGTTCACGGGCCTCGGATGCCTTGGCCCTGGCTTTGCGGGCGAAATGCCGAATCTGGTGCGCCGATGCTGTCATGGAAGAAGCCGGCGTCCGCATCACTGAACATGACGAAGGCGAAGATTCGGAGCCGGATCCCGTGGATGAAGAGCGGGAAATGCGCCGTTTCAGGGAGTTTTTGGACGACGTAGAGCCCGAAGATTTCGAAGGCTGAAGCACTTAAGCTTGAAGTTGAGGGTGAAACTTTCGACACGACTGGAATTTGCTGTCAACGTCTTTGACCTCGCCGCTTTGCGGGCCTAACGTCAGAGGTATCAAGTTCCCGTTGCATACCCTGCCTGCGCAAGTCACACTGAAAGTGCGGACTTGCGGGAATGACGCTGCTGCGTTCGGCGTTTTGACCAGGGTAGGCACCGTCCCCAAGGGAACTGAGAACAAGGAGGTCACGTGAGTCCGAAAGGCGAAGCAGGCGAGCTGAAGCATGCCTCGACCGGCATTGCTGCGCCCGCATCCGGCGCCCAAGGTCTACTCTTCACGGAGGACCTTCCGGTACTGGACGAGGACGCGGGATACCGCGGCCCTACCGCCTGTAAAGCGGCAGGAATCACCTACCGGCAACTGGACTATTGGGCCCGCACTGGCCTGGTGGAGCCGGCGGTTCGCGGCGCGGCCGGTTCCGGCTCGCAGCGACTCTACGGCTTCCGCGACATCTTGGTACTCAAAGTGGTCAAGCGTCTTTTGGATACCGGAGTTTCCCTGCAACAGATCCGCACCGCCGTCGAACACCTCCGCGAGCGTGGAGTTGAAGACCTGGCGCAAATCACGCTGATGAGCGATGGCGCAAGTGTCTACGAATGTACCTCTGCTGACGAGGTGATCGATCTCGTTCAAGGCGGTCAAGGCGTCTTCGGCATAGCCGTGGGCCGGGTATGGAGGGAAGTCGAGGGGAGCCTGGCCGCACTGCCAAGCGAACATGCAGCGGAGCAGTCCTTTCCCGACGACGAACTGACCAAGCGTCGCGCAGCGCGCCGCATCAGCTAGGGCCCGCGCCATAAAGTTGTGAAAAAAGCCTCTTCCCATCAGGGAGGAGGCTTTTCACGTCAGGCCATGCTTATCCGGAGATTCCTTAGCGTTGCCGACGGTCCCGCAGAGCCGGCTGATGGGCCAAGAGTTTCTGGAGCAGGGCGTCGAACAGCTTGGCTGAGTTCTTGGCTGAGTCTCCGGGCCAGTGATGCACTGAGTGGGCTGCGCCCTGGATTTGTTGCCAGTTGGCTTGCTCCGGAATGTGCGGTGAAAGCAGGAGTTCGCCGAACATGGACTCCATCTCGGCGAGCCGATAGGCGTGCTCAGCTGATCCGGATCGGACCCGGTTCGCAATGATTCCGGCAGGGGCCAGATTGGGCGCAAACTCCTGCCGAAACAGTTGGATGGCTCGCATGGTCCGTTCCGTACCGGCAACGGAGAACAGGCCGGGCTCCGCGACGAGGACAACCCTGTCGCTGGCACTCCACGCCATTCGGGTCAACCCGTTCAGGGAAGGAGGGCAATCTATGAGGACCAACTCGTAATTGGTGGTGGTGCCCCCCAAGACCGTGGTGAGCCGCCGAAGGTCCCGGCGGCCGAGGTCGGGGCGATCGTAGATCCCGGTGAACGCAGAACCGATAGCGACATCCAAAGTGCCGTTGCTGGACCCGTTGGACACCCAGCTGCTGCCGGCCACGTTTTCCTGGATCCGGGCCTTCCTGGGGTTCTTGAGCATCCTGCCGATGTCCAGTTGGGACTCAGGCTGCACGCCGAGCGCCGTGGTGGCGTCGGCATGCGGATCGAGGTCCACAACGAGAGTAGGAATGCCTGCCGCGAGGGCGGCCGACGCCAGACCGGTAGTCACGGACGTCTTGCCCACTCCACCTTTGAGGCTGCTGATGCTCACTACTTGCACTTGAAAACCCAAAACCTTACGCCGATTGCCGTATCGCGCTGATTCGGCTCCGGGAGCACCGGAGCCGGGGCTTGCCGAAGCCCCCTCAACATCATATGGTGCCGGACCCGGGTTTCCCGCTTTCTACGCGCCAGCCGCGGGGCCTCAGCAGCAATAGCATGGTGTTGGATCGCGCGTACGCATATACAGCCCAGATGACGTTTCCATTGTGATGGTTGCCACAAAGATTTGTGTTTGATGCTGGCGGCACTACACACTGTGACCACCGACCGATCCACCCGCAATGATGCAGGAGAAGTATGTTTTCGAAAATTCTGGTGGCCAATCGCGGCGAGATCGCGATCAGGGCGTTTCGCGCTGGTTATGAACTGGGCGCCAAGACAGTAGCTGTCTTTCCGCACGAGGATCGCAACTCGATCCACCGGCAGAAAGCTGACGAAGCTTATTTGATCGGCGAGGCGGGCCACCCCGTCCGCGCCTACCTGGACGTAGAGGAGGTTGTCCGCGTCGCCAAGGAAGCCGGCGCGGACGCCATTTACCCCGGCTATGGATTCCTCTCCGAAAACCCTGACTTGGCACGCGCAGCGAAAGCAGCAGGAATCACGTTTGTGGGCCCGCCCGCAGAGGTGCTGGAGCTCGCGGGCAATAAAGTCGCAGCCCTTGAGGCAGCCCGTAAGGCCGGCGTCCCCGTCCTGAAGTCGAGCCAACCCTCCAAGGACATCGACGAACTGATTGCCGCTGCAGACGAGATTGGCTTTCCTATCTTCGCCAAGGCCGTTGCCGGTGGTGGTGGTCGTGGCATGCGCCGTGTCGAGACACGCGAAGCCCTCCCCGAGGCACTGCAGTCCGCGATGCGGGAAGCCGATGCCGCTTTCGGTGACCCCACGATGTTCCTTGAACAGGCAGTACTGCGCCCGCGCCACATTGAGGTCCAGATCCTGGCTGATGCCGAGGGCAACGTCATGCACCTCTTCGAGCGCGACTGTTCGCTCCAGCGGCGCCACCAGAAGGTCATCGAGATTGCTCCTGCGCCGAACTTGGATGAGAACATCCGGCAGGCGCTATACCGCGATGCCGTCGCTTTCGCCAAGGCCTTGAACTACGTGAACGCGGGAACGGTAGAGTTCCTCGTGGACACCGAGGGAGAACGAGCCGGCCAGCACGTCTTCATTGAGATGAATCCGCGCATCCAGGTGGAGCACACCGTCACGGAAGAGATCACCGACGTCGACCTCGTCCAGGCGCAGATGCGGATCGCCTCGGGCGAGACGCTGGCGGACCTCGGACTGAGCCAGGAATCGGTCGCCATCAAGGGCGCGGCCCTTCAGTGCCGTATCACCACCGAGGATCCTGCGAACGGATTCCGCCCTGACGTTGGAAAGATCACGGGTTACCGTTCCGCCGGTGGTGCCGGTGTCAGGCTCGACGGCGGTACGGTCTACTCGGGCGCCGAGATCAGCCCGCACTTTGACTCCATGCTGGTGAAGCTCACCTGCCGCGGCCGTGATTACCCGGCTGCTGTGGCCCGCGCGCGCCGTGGTTTGGCTGAGTTCCGTATCCGCGGCGTGTCCACCAACATCCCGTTCCTGCAGGCTGTCCTGGCCGATCCGGACTTCAACGCCGGCAACGTGGCAACGGACTTCATCGACAAGCGCCCCGAGCTGCTGACGTCCCACATCTCTGCTGACCGCGGCACCAAGCTGCTCACGTGGCTTGCAGACGTTACCGTCAACAAACCGAACGGCGAGCTCAAGGTCCACTCCGACCCGGCAAGCAAGCTTCCCGTCATCGAAGGTCCTGTCCCGACGTCGGGTTCCCGCCAGAAGCTGCGGGAGCTCGGTCCCGAAGGTTTCGCGAAGGCGCTGCGCGAGCAGCAGGCCGTCGCAGTCACGGACACGACGTTCCGCGACGCCCATCAGTCGCTGCTGGCTACCCGGGTCCGCACCCGCGACCTCGTGGCTGCCGGTCCGGCCGTCACGGCGCTCTTGCCGGAGTTGCTCTCGGTGGAAGCCTGGGGCGGTGCGACGTACGATGTGGCGCTGCGGTTCCTCGGTGAAGATCCGTGGGATCGTTTGGCCGCGCTGCGCCAAGCCCTGCCGAATACCTGTATCCAGATGCTCCTGCGAGGACGCAACACCGTTGGTTACACTCCGTACCCGGAAGAGGTGACCGAGGCTTTCGTCAATGAAGCAGCGGCAACGGGTATCGACATCTTCCGTATCTTCGATGCGTTGAACGACGTCAACCAGATGGCGCCTGCCATCCGCGCGGTTCGTGCAACCGGTACCGCCGTGGCCGAAGTCGCTTTGTGCTACACCGGCAACCTCCTGGACCCCAACGAGGACCTCTACACGCTCGATTACTACCTGGACCTCGCCCAGAAGATCGTCGACGCCGGAGCGCACATCCTCGCCATCAAGGACATGGCGGGCCTCTTGCGTCCTGCCGCTGCCGCAAAGCTGGTGTCGGCCCTGCGTGAGCGCTTCGACCTGCCTGTTCACCTGCACACCCACGACACCGCCGGCGGCCAACTCGCCACCTTGCTGGCTGCCGTAGACGCAGGAGTCGACGCCGTCGACGTCGCCGCAGCATCGCTGGCCGGCACCACCAGCCAGCCAGCAGCGTCCGCGCTTGTCGCCGCCTTGGCCAACACGCCTCGGGACACTGGCCTCAGCCTGACAAATGTGGGTGCCTTGGAGCCCTACTGGGAAGCTGTTCGCCGAGTGTACGCACCGTTCGAATCCGGCCTGCCGGGCCCCACAGGGCGCGTCTACCAGCACGAAATCCCCGGCGGCCAGCTATCCAACCTTCGCCAGCAGGCAATCGCCTTGGGGCTGGGGGAGCAGTTTGAGGCCATCGAGGACATGTACACCGCTGCGGACCGCATCCTCGGCCGCTTGGTCAAGGTGACGCCGTCCTCCAAGGTGGTGGGCGACCTCGCATTGCACCTCGTAGGGCTCAATGCCGATCCGGCCGACTTCAACGAGAACCCGCAGAACTACGACATCCCGGACTCCGTCATCGGCTTCCTCTCGGGCGAGCTCGGTGATCCTCCCGGAGGCTGGCCGGAGCCGTTCCGCACCAAGGCCCTGCAGGGCCGCAGCGTGAAGGTGCGCGACGTCGAGATCAGTGCAGAGGATAGTGCGGCGCTCAAGGGTGACTCCAAGACACGTCAGCACACGTTGAACCGCCTGCTCTTTGCTGGCCCTACCAAGGACTACCTGAAGAGCGTCGACACTTACGGAAACATCTCGGTGCTCGACACCCGTGACTACCTTTACGGCTTGCAGCGCGGGTCCGAGCATGTGATCGAACTGGAGAAGGGCGTGCGCCTTATCGCCCAGCTCGAAGCCGTTTCCGAACCGGACGAGAAGGGCATGCGCACGGTCATGTGCACGCTCAACGGACAGTCACGCCCGGTGATGGTCCGTGACCGCTCGGTTGTCAGCAATGTCAAAGCCGCGGAGAAGGCGGATTCTGCGCAGCCGGGCCAGATTGCCGCACCATTCGCTGGTGCCGTCACGGTGGTCGTCAAGGCCGGCGACGAGGTCAAAGCGGGAGACACAGTTGCAACCATTGAGGCCATGAAGATGGAGGCGTCCATCACGACGCCGGTGGCCGGCACTGTCTCACGTTTGGCGATCTCATCGGTTGAGCAAGTCCAGGGTGGGGATTTGCTGCTGGTGGTCGGCTAGCGGTCCCTGAGGGCCAGATGTAAAAGGAGGACCCCGTCCGGATGTTTCCGGACGGGGTCCTCCTCGGTTAGCGGGAGCTAGGACGCGCGGGGCGCTGTATACATTTCCTCGATGACGGCGTCGAAGTCTTTCATCACTTGGGCTCTCTTGACCTTCAGCGACGGAGTGAGGTGCCCGGAAGCTTCCGTGAAGTCTGCCGGGACGATGCGGAACGACTTGATGGACTCCGCCTGGGACACCGTTTGGTTCGCTTTGTTGATGAGATCCTGGACCGCTGCCTTTACTGCCGGGTGGTCGGAGGCCTCTTTGAGGGTGGTCTTGGCAGGCAGTCCGTGGCGTTCCAGCCAACCGGGGAGGGCTTCGTCGTCCAAGGTCACGAGGGCGCCAATGAATGGACGGTTATCACCCACCACCAGGACTTGGGACACAAGTGCGTCCGCGCGGATCTGGTCTTCAAGCAGGGCCGGAACCACGTTCTTTCCGCCGGCAGTGACAATGATTTCCTTTTTCCTGCCGGTGATCTTGAGGAAGCCGTTGGAGTCGAGTTCCCCGATATCACCCGTGCGGAACCAGCCGTCCACGAAGGTATCGGCGGTGAGGTCTTCGCGCTTATAGTAGCCGCGCATCACGCAGACACCCTTGGCGAGGATTTCGCCGTCGTCCGCTATCTTGACTGAGTTACCGGGCAGCGGAGCGCCCACGGTGCCGATCCTGATCATCGACGGCGTGTTCACGGAAATCGGTGCCGTGGTCTCGGTCAGTCCGTACCCTTCAAGGATCTGCAGGCCGATTCCTTGGAAGAAGTGCCCCAGGCGTTCGCCCAGGGGGCCGCCGCCGGAAACGGCGTGCGAGACATGGCCGCCCATGGCAGCACGCAGCTTGCCGTAGACGAGCTTGTCGAACACGGCGTGCTTGACCTTCAGTCCGATGCCCAGCGTTCCCGATTGCCGGGCCTTGGAGTACGCGATGGCCGTCTCGGCAGCCCGGTGGAAGATGGCCCCCTTGCCGCCATCTTCCGCCTTGGTCAGCGCCGAGTTGTACACCTTCTCGAACACGCGGGGCACGGCAAGGATGAAGCTCGGCTGGAAGCTTTGGAGGTCACCGAGCAGGTTCTTGATGTCTGGTGTGTGGGCAACCTTGACGCCCCCTGCAACCGCCAGCACGGAGATGAAGCGGGCAAAGACGTGGGCCAGCGGCAGGAACATGATGGTGGTTGCTGATTCGTTAATGATCTCCGCCAGCGACGCGCGGGCGTTCTCGGACAGTTCCACGAAATTGCCGTGGGTCAGCTCGCAACCCTTAGGGCGACCCGTGGTGCCTGAGGTGTAGATAATGGTTGCCACATCCGTGAGACCGGCCAGCGTCCGGCGGCCCTCGAGCTCTTCATCCGAGACATTTGCTCCTGCTGCGCGCAGGGCGTCCAAGCCCGCACCTTCGAGCTGCCAGACGTTGGCTACGGAGCCGAGGTCCTCGGTTTGCACGGCCTGGCGGATGACGGACTCGTGGTGGGCCTGCTCACCGAAGGCCGCTACCGCTCCGGAGTCGCCCAGGTTCCATGCAACCTGGGACGGGGAGGAAGTCTCGTAGATGGGGACCGAGACCGCGCCGGCGCACCAGATGGCGAAATCCACGAGGGACCATTCATAGCGTGTGCGGGACATGATGGCTACGCGATCGCCCGGGCCTACCCCGCTGGCTATGAGCCCCTTGGCCAAGGCATTGACATCGGCGAGGAAATCCCTGGCGCTAATGTCCTGCCAGACGCCGCTGCTGTCCCGCTTTGCAAACAAGGGTGGGTTGGACGCCTTGGCGGCTTCGCGGATCAGGAGGTCCGTGATGTTGGTTTCGGGGGCGACGATTACGAGGGGAGGAACACTGAATTCGCGCAAGGTAGCTCCTTTGATATCCACGGGCCGCGAGGGGCTGGTTCCACTCTAGTATGCTCACTCGCGGGGGTGCGCTGCATTAACCTACTGGCGAGTAACTTTACGGAGTTTCCCGCTCTTCGGGCAACTCCGGGCGGTACTGGCAGCTTCAATACCGTCTTGCGACGGCCCGATGCTGGCGGGAATCGGTAGTCCGAATACGATGGTGGGATGCCCACCATCCGGTTCAGCTCCCAGCCCCGTCGCCGGCCCCCGGGCTCCGTGCGGAAGGACCTTCCATGGGTTCCGCGGCGAAGCCATCTGGGCAGGCGCGGCCTGGCCATTGGTATCGACATCGGCGGAACCAAAGTGGCCGCCGGTGTGGTGGATGCCGAAGGCAGGGTGCTCGCCGACGCGCGCCGCTCCACCCCCGGCGCGGACCCGCGGGCCGTGGAGCAGACCATAGTGGAGCTGGTGCAAGAACTCAGCGCCGGCCATCGTGTCTCCTCCGTCGGCATTGGGGCCGCAGGGTGGATGGACCTCGACGGCGGGACCGTGCTGTTCAGTCCGCACCTTGCCTGGCGTCATGAGCCGCTGCGCGAGAGCCTTGAGAAGCTGCTTCGGAGACCGGTCCTGTTGACCAACGATGCCGACGCCGCCGCCTGGGCCGAGTGGCGATTCGGAGCCGGCCAAGGTGAAAGCCGCCTAGTGTGCATCACATTGGGCACGGGAATCGGCGGCGCCATGGTCATGGATGGCCGTGTGGAGCGGGGGCGGTACGGGGTGGCCGGCGAATTCGGGCACCAGATCATCGTCCCCGGCGGGCACCGCTGCGAATGCGGCAACCGCGGTTGCTGGGAACAATATGCCTCGGGCAACGCCTTGGGCCGCGAAGCGCGTCAATTGGTCCGCACCAATTCGCCTGAGGGCCGTGGGCTCCTTGAAAAGTCCGGCGGGGTTGAAAGCGACATCACTGGGGCCACCGTAACGGCTCTGGCACTCGCCGGGGACGCCACGTCGCAGGAACTCCTTGCCGATCAGGGCGAATGGCTGGGTCTGGGACTCGCCAACCTCGCTGCGGCCCTGGACCCAGGACTCTTCGTGATCGGTGGCGGGCTCTGCGATGCGGGAGACTTGCTCGCAGAACCGGCGCGCGCCACGTTTGCCAAGAACCTGACCGGCAGGGGATTCCGCCCCATGGCGCGGATCGAGTTGGCCGCACTGGGCCCGCGGGCCGGCATGATCGGCGCGGCGGACCTCTCACGGGTCAGCGGCAGGGCGTACAGCTAGGGTGATAGCGCCGAGGCTCAGATGCGTGCGCCGTCGTCGTCGTCATCCTTTTCTTGCGGCAGGCGCATGATCAGGTAGATGACTGAGGCGACGAACACGGCAACGATGCCCAGGATTGCCGTGAGCGGCGCGGAACGCCAGAACATTGCGGTGAAAAGCAAAGCGACGGGGCCACCGACGGCTCCGATCCACGACAACATGGTCAGGGGTTCAGTGCCAGCCAGCCTCGGCGGCTCCTCGGGCACGAAAGGCTCGTCGTCAGGGCCTTCATAGTCGCGCGGTCCCGTGGGCGGTTCGTCAGTGGACGGACGGTCAGTGATGCCACCAGGGGAGGCGGGCTCCACGGGCGGGTTGGCGAGTCCTAAGGGATCGAAGTCCTTGAACGATGGGCCGGGTTCGGCTTGGCCGGGTTCCGATCCCTCCGACTCCGATGGTTCGGCCTGCGCGGACGAATCTGTAGCTTCCAAGCGCGCCACCAGATCCAACCACACGGCGTCGTCATCCTTGTTGGCGCTTTGATCGGGTGAGTTGGGATCAGGCCTGTTCATCGGCTGCATCCTTTTCGGAGGAACGTCCATCGTCGGAAGAAAGTCCATCGCCGGCCATTGCAGCCAGAGTACGTTGGATGAACTCAACGGTCCCGGCGAAAATCTCCGGCGCATCGTTGTCCATGGTTGCCACGTGATAGCTATTCCTGAGGTATCTGACATCCACCGGTGCCTGGACTTTGGCGCGCAGGAAATCCAGGCTGGCGTTGGATATTACGTTGTCCACGGTTGATCGGTACACACGCACCGGGGTGCTGATGCGGGGGAGAAGGCCGGCGGTGTCCCGGTACATTTTCTTGAGCTCGTGGGCTGCCGCCACCGGCGTGCGCGAGTAAGCACCTTCGTCCTGGTCCGGTTTGAGGATGTCGTTGGCAATCGCAGGTGTTGATTTCAGAACGTACTTGAGTGCCGCCACCATGACAGCCCGCGGGTCATCCAGGACGAGTCCCGGGTTGACGACAACCGTTCCTGCCACCGGCCTCGTAGCCGCGATGCGCAACGCCAAGGTACCACCCATGGACAACCCGGTGGCGAAGACGAAATCACATTCGGAGGCAAGCTCCCTGTAGGCGTCGTCCACGGCTTGGTGCCATTCGCGCCACGAACGCTTGGACATGTCCTGCCACGTGGTTCCATGGCCGGGCAGGAGCGGCACCCTCACCGCATATCCCGCCGCAGCCAAGTGTTCGGCCCAAGGCCTCACGCTGTGCGGACTCCCGGTAAATCCATGGGACATGACGACGCCGACGCGCGGCCCGGTTCCATTCCAACTGCTAAGGAACGGCGAGAAGTCGGGAAGGATTTTCATGATGACTCTGAGGCTACCGTGTAGCTGGCGTGCTGGCGGAAAAACCCGGCAGATTCTTCGAAAATGGTGGGGGCGTCCGCATCCAACGTTGCCACATGGCCGCTGTGCGGAAGCGTCACGACTTTGAGCTTGCGCGCTCCGATGTGCCGGGTGATGCTTTCCACGGAACTGGGCGGGACCACGGCATCCTCGGTGGACTTGAAGATCAGGGTAGGGGCCAGCACCTCGGGCAGGGCGCGTGTGGCGGAACGGAAGAGTTTCTTCAGCTCGTGGACCGATGCCAGTGGGGTCTGGGAATAGTCGCCGTCTTCGGTTGAAACCGGCGTCGGGCGGTCCTCGACAATAGGAGTGGTGGTGCGTTTGAAGTATTTCAGCGCAGCCACGTACTTCACGCGACGGTCGTAGAAACTCAGTCCCGGGTTCACCAGCACCACTCCGGGAACATCGTGCAGGGCCGCCACCCGGAGGGCTACCGCACCACCCATGGACAAGCCGGCCACAAAGCAAGACCGGGTTCGCCTTGCCAAGTCCACATAACTGCCTTCGAACGTGGTGTACCAGTCCTGCCACTTGGTGGCTGAGAGATCATGCCAACTGGTTCCGTGACCCGGCAGCAGCGGCACGGAGACGGCGAATCCCTGACCGGCGAGGTACTCCGCCCAGGGCATTAAGCTCAACGGGCTGCCAGTGAACCCGTGGCAGATGGCCACTCCGATGGACGCGTTGCTTCCATGCCCGGGGTAGTGGAAAGCCAGCGGTGCCTTGGGTTCCGTCATGGCTCCATCGTGTCACTGTTCCGGACATTTCTCACTGGAGTAGGGTTGCTGATGAGTGCCGGCGGGGCAGTCCCGAAGCACGCCATGGATCCACCGCGGGAGGACAAGCGTGTTCTATTGGGTCATGAAGCGGATCTTTCTAGGTCCCTTGGTGAAGCTCATCTTCAGGCCCTGGGTCAAGGGCTTGGATAACGTACCGGAAACTGGTGCGGCAATATTGGCGTCGAACCACCTGTCCTTTTCCGATTCGATTTTCCTTCCCTTGATGTTGCCGCGGAAGGTGGTTTTCCTCGCCAAGGCTGAGTACTTCACCGGCACCGGGCTCAAGGGCCGTCTCACAGCACTGTTCTTCAGGCTGAGCAGCCAACTCCCTATGGACAGATCCGGAGGTGCCGCCTCCGAAACGTCCCTCCGGGCCGGCAAGGAGATCCTGGCCGCTGGCGGTCTCTTGGGTATCTACCCTGAAGGCACCCGCAGCCCGGATGCGCGTTTGTACCGGGGCAAGGTGGGCGTTGCCCGGATCGCGCTCCAAGCACGCGTCCCCGTGATACCCGTTGCGATGATCGGAACGGAGAAGGTGCAGCCGATCGGGAAGCGCCTGCCGAGCATTCGGCGCATAGGGATCATCTTTGGGCAGCCGCTGGACTTCAGCGACTACTACGGCCGGGAGGACGACCGCGACGTGCAGAGGCAGGTCACGGACCGGATCATGTACGAGCTCATGCGCCTGTCCGGCCAAGAATACGTCGATGAATACGCTGCCGTGGTGAAGGCCCGGTTGGCGGCCAAAGGTCCCATTCCCACAGCAGGCCCCATTCCGAAAGGAGCTGGCCCGGAGGCGGGCCCGGCTGAGTTCGGCAACGGACTGTCTGGTTTCGGCAACGGTGCGGCCGACGATGGCCAGGACCCCGCCGCGACACTGTGACGCATCCGCCGTCGAGGGTTACGGCAGCACTCTCGCAACCGCACCGAAGGCTACTAGTCTTGTAGGGTGACTGAGCTAACCGCGAACACCGCACCTTTTGTAGCAGATCCCCTCACGAGCACCGCCCAGAGCGGGGCTGCCGACTACCCGGGGCTCGATGCCTGGCGGGACTTGCCGATCTCCCAGCAGCCCACGTGGTCTGACCAGAACGTCTTCAAGGCGTCCGTCAAGGAGCTCTCCGCGGTTCCGCCACTGGTTTTTGCCGGAGAGGTTGACGTTCTCCGTGAGCGCCTCGCCGCTGCTGCCCAGGGGAAAGCCTTCCTGCTGCAGGGAGGCGACTGTGCCGAGACCTTTGAAGCGGCAACGGCGGACAAGATCAGCGCTCGCGTCAAGACCATCCTGCAGATGGCCGTGGTCCTCACCTATGGCGCTGCCATGCCCGTCATCAAGATGGGGCGCATGGCCGGCCAGTTCGCGAAGCCCCGTTCGTCCAATGATGAAACGCGCGACGGCGTGACGCTTCCGGCCTACCGCGGTGACATCGTCAACGGTTACGACTTCACACCAGAGTCCCGGGCGCACGATGCCGGCCGGATGCTGAAGGCCTATCACACCTCGGCTTCAACGCTGAACCTCATCCGTGCCTTCACGCAAGGCGGTTTCGCCGACCTTCGGCTGGTCCACCAATGGAATAAAGGCTTCACGGAAAACCCGGCGCACGCGCGCTATGAGTCATTGGCCCGCGATATCGATCGCGCGATCAAGTTCATGGACTCATGCGGGGCTGACTTTGAAGCCCTCAAGCGGGTGGAGTTCTTTGCCAGCCACGAGGCTTTGCTGCTCGACTACGAACGTGCGCTGACCCGCATCGATTCCCGGACCGGCCTTCCCTACGACACGTCAGCGCACTTCCTCTGGATAGGGGAGCGGACCCGGGATCTCGATCATGCCCACGTGGACTTCCTTTCGCGCGTCCGGAACCCGATCGGCGTCAAGCTGGGCCCGACCACCAGCGGGGACGATGCCCTCCGGTTGATCGACAAACTCGATCCCAACCGCGAACCTGGCCGTCTGACATTCATCACCCGCATGGGCGCCAAGAACATCAGGGAAAAGCTGCCCGCCGTCGTCGAGCGCGTCACAGCCTCAGGTGCCCAGGTCCTGTGGGTGACGGACCCCATGCACGGCAATACCGTTACCTCGCCGAACGGCTACAAAACGCGGAACTTCGACGACGTGATCGATGAGGTCCGCGGGTTCTTCGAAGTGCATCATTCTTTGGGAACGGTGCCAGGCGGCCTCCACGTCGAGATGACGGGCGACGACGTCGCCGAGTGCCTTGGCGGTGCCGACCCTATCGACCAGGATGCCTTCCTTGACCGGTACGAGTCCGTTTGCGATCCGCGGCTGAATCACATGCAGTCCCTCGAGATGGCATTCCTGGTGGCCGGCGCACTCTCCAAGCGGTAGTGCTCCCTGGGCTCACACCACGGGCTCACAGTAACGCTCAAACCACCGCTCACACCACCGTGAGCGTTACTGTGGAGCCCTCGGGAGCCTCAGTGTTCACAGGGTCCTGGTCGCGGACTGTGTTGAAGAATCCGCCCAGGACCTTGTTCAGCCGCACATCAAAGCCGAGCGCGCGGAGCTCCTTCTCGGCGGCGTTGGCTTGCTTGCCGATGAAGCTCGGAACCTTGACCATCTTGGGGCCCTTGGACACCGTAAGGGTCACTGTGCCGCCCTTGGCCAGCGTTCCATTGGCCGGGGACTGTGACACGACGGAGCCTTGCGGGACCTTTTTGTCGTTGACTGTTTCCGGAGCGACCACGGGCGTCAATCCTGCGTCCTTGAGCGCCTTAACGGCCTCATCCTGAGTGAGGTTGCGGACGTCCGGGACCGGGATAGGTTGCGGACCTTTGGAAACCACCAACGCCACAGGAGTTCCATGCCGCACAGCCGTGCCCTGCGCAGGATCCTGGGAGAGGACCGTGCCCGCAGGGGCATGATCATCGAAGGCTTCAGTGATGTTACCCAGCGTCATCCGGGCGGCGTTCAGGGCCGTCTTGGCGTCGGCCAAACTGGACCCGCTGAGCCCCGGAAGCGGGAAGAGTTGCGCGCCCTTGGAAACGAAGAGCTCTATGGGCTGGAACTTCCGAACCGTTTGACCCGATTCAGGCTTTGTCCCCACGGCAAGGCCGCTTGAGACGTCGTCGTCATAGACGTCCTCGGGCTCCGACTGGAACCCGGCCGTGCGCAGTAATTGCTGGGCTTCGGCCACTGTCTTGTTCTTGACATCCGGGACGGTTCCAGGCGAGCCCGGTCCCATGCCAAAAAACCAGCCGGCAGTCGCAGCGAGCAGTGCCAGGACCACGATGATGATGATCCAGATGACGGCTCGACGGCGTGGATTACCCTCCCGCAACTGACGAACGGGAGTTGCCGCCAACCGCGCCTGGTCCTTGGCCTCCTGGCGTTCGAGCCGTTTCAGCTGCCGTTTGCCGGGTGGACGAAGGTCTTTGTCCGCATCGATTTCCGCGAGTGAACCAAGCCCGGCATGCCGGCTCGGGCTGCCTGCAGGTGAGAGAACGGTGGTCGGGTTGCTCTGGCGCGGAATGAATTCGGTTGCCGAAGGCAGGTCCCGGGGTAGGGCTCGGGTGTGGTTGGTCCCTTCATTGGCCAATACCACCGTGGCGCCCGCTGGTGCTGACGCCTCCTGTGATGCAGGCCTGTGGTCCAATTGTTCGTCGGTCAGGGAGGTGCGGATGTGTCGTAGTTCGGTGAGGAGGGCTGTTCCGTCAACGGGCCTGTTCTCGGCTTCCGTTGCCGTGCACCACTGCACCAATTCGTCGAGGTCCTCGGCGAGGCCCGGCGTTACCTCGGAGGGGCGGCCAACGGTCGAATTGACATGCTGGTAGGCAACCTGGATGGGGGTATCACCCGCATACGGCTGCGTGCCGGTCAGCATCTCGTAGAGCATGATGCCCGTTGAGTAGATGTCGCTACGGGCATCTGCGGGCTGGCCAAGCACAAGCTCCGGGGCCAGGTAGGCGACAGTGCCGATCAGTGCGCCAGTGCTCGTATTAGCTGAGACTGCCCGCGCGAGACCGAAGTCTCCGACTTTGATACGACCATCGGCAGCTATGAGGACATTCTCAGGTTTGACATCGCGGTGGATCAGCCCTGCGGCATGCGCGGCAGCCAGTCCCTCGATGAGCGGGTCGATGAGGGCGAGGGCCAAGCGGGGAGTGAGGGCGCCTTGCTCGGTCAGCACGTCGCGAAGGGTGTGCCCCTTGACGTACTCCATCACAAGGTACGCAAGGTGGCCGTCTTGGCCTTGGTCCAGGACTCCCACGATGTGCGGGTGGGACAAGCTTGCGGCCGCTTTTGCTTCCTGGCTCAGTCTTTGCAGGAAAACGGGGTCATCAGCCAGGTGCGGATGCAGCACCTTGAGGGCTACGTCACGTTCAAGCCGCCGGTCGGTGGCCAAATAAACCGTGGACATTCCGCCTCTGGCCACACGGGAGCGGACTTCGTAGCGGCCGTCCACGGTGGTCCCGATGAGGTGGTCCTGCGTTGCTTCTTGCACCATATGATCCTAAACGAGGCAGGGAAGGGACCCGAATCCCTCCGGATCCAGACCCCTTCCGGGTGCAGGGCAGTGCTTAGGCAAAAGTGCGCTGGCGCGCCTTGATTGACGCGACGTAGCGTTTGGTGTCGTCATACATTCCGTACTTGCTCACGGAATACGCGCCTTGGTAGTAGCCCGCGATCGCGGTGTCGACGTCCTTGCTGGTTGCGACCAAGGCCCGGATGATGGCCACCCCGGCCGTGGCGTTGTCGTAAGGATCGAGAAGGTTGAGCTTACGTCCCACCAGATCTGAGGCCCATTGTCCGGAGGACGGGATGACCTGCATGGTGCCAATGGCGTTGGCAGGGGAAACTGCCCGCTGGTCAAAGCCTGATTCCTGCTCGGCGAAGGCCAGGGCCAGCGAGGGGGTAACTCCCATGCGAACAGCGGTATCCCGCACGATGGTCTTCATCTCGGCCCGGGTAGGCACGGGGGCCGCATTGAGCAGGGCCTTGTTGGCGTTGGCGGAGCTGACAACCGCCGGCGGATAGGTGTAGCCCAGGAAGGTGCTGGGAACCAAGGGCTTGGTGTTTACTGCCGGCGGCGTGGCAGTGCCGGGAATGGTCAATTTCTGGCCAGGGTAGATGACGGTGGTGGCCGTGACGTTGTTAGCGGACATCAACGCTGCCAGGGAGACGCCGTTCCGCGAAGCGATGGAGCTCAGGGTGTCGCCGGCCTTGATGGTGTAGGAACCACCCGCCGTCGTCGTGGCCGGTGCCTGCGGGGCTGCTGGAGCCGCTGGTGCGGCTGGCGCCGCTGGAGCGGAGGAGCCTGCGCTGACGATAATCTTCTGCCCCGGGTAAATGATGGAGCCTCCATTGAGCCCGTTCCACCGGAAGACGTCGGACAGCGGGACACCGTACTTATAGGCGATCCCGCCCAGGGTATCGCCCGAAACCACTGTGTAGGTGGTCGCTCCGGTTGCGCCGCTGCTCGGAGCCGCCGGCGCGGCGGGCTGTGCCGGCGCCGCGGGCGCGGTTCCTGTGAGCTTGATGGTCTGGCCCGGGTAGATGAGCGTCGTGGCCGTCAGGTTGTTCAACCGCAGAACAGTGGAAGTGTCCAGGTTGAACCGTCGCGCAATGGCACTGATGGTATCGCCGCGGACGATCGTGTAGCTGCTCGGGACCGTCGGTGCCATGGGACGCAAGGCCGCGGGAATAGTCGAAGCAACCTCTTGTGCCGGGATGAAGGTTCCCAAGGCAGCTGCTTGCGCCTTCATGGCGGCCGCGAGGGTAGCCGGAATCTTGTTCACCTGGGGGGCAGGCATGGCCACGGACGGCTGGGCCAAGGCAAGGGAGGACAGGACAACGGCTGGGAGCGCAGCCGTTGTAGCCGCAATAACGGGCATGCTCATGGGTCTTTTTGGCGAGCGGGGCGTCGTCATGAAGGGGTTCCTCATCTCGAACAGCGGCGGGATTGTTATCGCTGTTATCAGTGTTATCAACGTTATCAGTGTTATCAATGTTACCGATGTTACAAATGTGATCTCTGCGAATCTCTCACACTTATGCACGCGGCACAACAATTCCGCACGTTCGGAAAGCCTTGCCTCATTTAGTGCAAAGAAAATGCTGCTTTTGTGCGCCGTATGAGCTCGCCCGCCGCCCCTCGGCTAGGCGCCAGGCCGGGCGACATGGCAACCTTGGTCTGTGAGTAATGTAGAAAGCCTTGTTTCCGAATGGCTGCCACTGCCGGATGTGGCTGAGCAACTGGACGTTTCCATCACCAAAGTCCACGGACTGTTGGACGAGCGCGCCATCGTCGCCGTCAGGCTGGGGGAGCGAAAGATACGCTCCGTCCCGGCACTGTTCTTACAGGACGGACACGTTGTGGACAGCTTGAAGGGGACTATCGCGGTTCTCGGCGACGCCGGTTACACCGACGAAGAGCTGATCACGTGGCTGTTTACAGCCGACGAATCATTGCGGGGACGGCCGATTGACGCCCTGCGCGAGGGGCGGAAGACCGAAATCCGGCGCCGGGCCCAGTCTTTGGCCTGGTAACTCTTTGGCCTGGTAACAGAAACGAGCGACGACGGCGGCCCCGGCCGCCGTCGTCGTCATCTCTAACTGGTGGGGTACTGACCCGTGATGCCTTAGGCCGCCCGGCTGACCGCCGCTTCGGCGAGTGCCCGCAACGCCGTCAACGGTAGTTCCTCCAGCGGGAGCCGGCCCAGCGCTTCGAAGGCCTGATCGCTCAACTCAGCAATGAGGGTCTCCGTGGCATCGAGCGCGCCGCTGTCCACGATGATGCTGCGGATCCGGGCAATGTCGTCCTCACCCAGGTCCGGGTTGCCCAGCTCGCGGTCGAGGTAGGCAGCCTGCTCCTCAGGAGCCCGATTGAGGGCAAAGCCCACTAACACAGTACGTTTGCCCTCCCGAAGGTCGTCACCGGCCGGCTTGCCGGTGGTCTCAGGGTCGCCAAAAACGCCGAGGATGTCGTCGCGCAATTGGAACGCTTCGCCAAGGGGCAGCGAGAATTCCGAATACCCCGCCAGCAAATCGGGCGACGCCCCAGCCAGTGCACCGCCCATGGCCAGCGGATGCTCCGTGGAGTATTTTGCCGACTTGTACCGAATGATCGACTTGGCCCTGTCAACGGCGCCCGCACGTTGGCGTACCGGGCCGGCTACCTCTTCCAAAATGTCGAGATACTGCCCGGCCATGACTTCTGCCCGCATGACGTTGAAGATCGCACGCGCGCTGGTCCCGGACCCGGCCCGCTGGCCGATCTCGGTGAAGGATTGCTCGCTGAAGGACAAGCAGAGATCTCCAGTGAGAATTGCTGCTGCGTGCCCGAACCTTTCGTTGTCCAATGCCCAGCCGCTGTCCTCGTGCAGCTGGCCGAATAGCCTATGCACGCTGGGTCCTCCCCGGCGCGTATCGGATCGGTCGATAATGTCATCGTGGATCAATGCAGCGGCCTGGAAGAGCTCCAAAGCGCACCCCGCTGTGACGATCGATGGGTCATTGGCAGATCCACCTGCCCCTCTCCACCCCCAGTAGCACATCAGTGCGCGCAGCCGCTTCCCGCCAGTTACCAACGTGGAGATGGACTCGATGAGCGGTGCGGCGTCCGGGGAGATTCCGGACATCAGGTTTTGCTGTTCCTGGAGGAAGCCCGTGAGTTTTTCGGCGACCCCTGCCCTGAATCGGTCCTGCTCGGATGCGACGAGGGGATTCAGTGTCACTTGAGAGACCCGGCGGCTACGTTCGCACCAATGGTGAACGTTGAGACGCCCTCCTTTTGCCTGATCGAGACGTTGACGGTCTCGTTGTCGCCGCGGATGAAGTTAATCGAGGTGACCGCTCCCACGGCCTCGGGGCCGGGTACCACCTTGAATCCCTGGGCCTCCAGGGAAGTCTTGTAGTAGTCCACCACACTCTCCGGGGGCGCCTTGACCGCACCAACCAGCGCCACCGTGGCGGGGGAGTTGGTCTTATCAAAGCTGCTGGAGCGGACGCTTGTGGCCGGCATCACGGGAATGAGTTGCTGGGGGAACCCTGCAACCAGGGCGCCGACAGTGGCCGTGGCACTTGGCACGGGCGAACCGGACGACGACGAACCCGGCGACGCCGAGCTGCTCGGGTTTGCCGACGCTGACGCTGAACCCGACGTCGTGCTCTTTGGAGAAGGCGATGACGTCGTCGCGCCCGCAGAGGAGGGTGCTGCTGAACCGCTGGGCTGGGGGGTGCAAGCAGCGACTGCCACCGCGAGGCTCGCTGCGAGCAGGGCAAACCCTCGCGCTTGAGGAGTTCCGAAGAGCTTCACAGGGGGTATCCTTCCTTGGGCTTTCGCCGGATCGTGCCTCCAGTTTAGTCAGTGGCCGGGCATAGTATTGCCGGTGTGAGTCAGGAAGCATCCAGCAGCGCCCCGGGCACCGGCGTCGTGCACCCAAGCAGCGCCGGTGATGTCCTGCAAAAATGGCGGCGAACCAGCATTCTCCACGTGGATATGGACGCCTTTTTCGTTTCCGTGGAACTCCGCACCAGGCCCGAACTGATCGGCAAGCCCGTGATCGTGGGGTTCCCTGCTGAACGGTCCGTTGTCCTCTCTGCGTCTTATGAAGCCCGGGCCACCGGGGTGAAATCTGCGATGCCCATGGCCATTGCCATGCGCAGGTGTCCCTCCGCGATCATTATTAACCCGCGCCACTCGGAGTACTACGAGGTTTCAGCCCAGCTCATGGGGATTTTTGCCTCCATTACCGATCTCGTCGAGCCACTGAGCGTTGATGAAGCGTTCCTCGACGTCGGTGGTGCTATCCGGCGCTTGGGGTCGCCGCTGGACATTGGTCACCTCATCCGCCGCCGGGTGCGTGCCGAACTGGGAATCACGGCTTCAGTAGGGATTGCCAGTACCAAGTTCGTTGCCAAGATCGCATCCACCCGCTGCAAGCCCAACGGGATTCTGCAAATTGATGCCGAAGATACCATCGCGTACCTGCACAGCCTCCCGGTCAACGCTTTGTGGGGTGTTGGCGGCAAAACCGGCGAGGTCCTTGCCCGCTTGGGGATCCGTACTGTGGCGGACGTGGCGGCCACTCCCGTTGCCACGCTGAAACGAGTCCTGGGCGCAAGTGGAGAGCACGTGCACAGGCTCTCCATGGGTATTGATCCGCGGCCGGTGACTCCCACGAGGCTGGAAAAGAGCATCGGGGCGGAAGAGACATTTTCCTCGGATACAGCTGATGACGCAGTGTTGCGCAGGGAACTGCTGCGGCTGTCGCACCGGACCGCCGCCCGGTTGCGGAGTTCCGGCATGGTGGCCAGGACGGTGGCTTTAAAACTTCGGTATGCGGACTTTTCAACGGTGACTCGGAGCCGGACCGTCCACGTGGCGGTCGACAGCGCTCAACTGATCTACCAAGTCGCGGTGCAACTGATGGAGTCACTGGGCGCGCGGCCCATGTCTGTCCGCCTGGTGGGGATACGCGCGGAACAGCTTGAACCTGCCGAGGAGACCTCGCTCCAGTTAAGCCTTGACCGCCGGGACGACAACTGGCGGGCGGCTGAGCAGGCCTTGGACAGGGTCTCTGAGCGCTTCGGATCCAAGAAACTCCTGCCAGCCAGGCTCCTCGAGTCAGGGAAGCCGCCGGCCGAACAGTGACTTTCGGCCAAAGCGCCCAAGCCTTGGCGTGTCTTTCAGAACGGGGCCGGACAAACTATCCTATTTATTACAGAGATTTGATCGTCTGGACAAACTGCTTCCGGAACAGACGGCCCGGGTTCCACTGAAACCGTGCGGGTTTTTGGGGAACAAATCCGAAGGACCGATCGTTTTGGTTACAGATGCACAGGACGCGTTATGTCCAGACGCTGGCTGACTAAAGGAGGTCGCGATGCCCCTCTCGGAGCACGAACAGAAGCTGCTTGAGCAATTGGAGAAGCAACTTCACGAGGACGACCCAAAGTTCGCCAACACCATGGGATCGGACCCCATTCGGAGTTGGTCCACCAGACACGTGATCATAGGAATCCTCGGTGCCATCGCGGGCATCCTCTTGTTGCTTTTCGGAGTAACCGTCCAGGCGATCCCCGTGGGAGTTCTGGGATTCGTTGTGATGGGCGCAGGGGTCTATTTCGCCACGCTTCGAGGGTCAGCCTTCAGTAAGGGCCGCAAGGCAAAATCCGGAAAGACCAAGTCCAAGAGTTCGTTCATGAGCAGCTTGGAAGAACGCTGGGACGAACGTCGCCGGGACGAGAACTAAGTCCTTCCCGGGCCGGACCTTCGTTCAGATAAACCGCGGCTCGTAGGTAGCCCGCTCCTCCCAGTGGCAGCGCTCCTTAGGAACCGCCGTCGCCACGCGTGAGCGTCAATGCTCGAATACGCTGTAGCCATCAAGACAACCATCAAGACCCGCCTTGGCGGGTCTTTTCGGGTTTAAAGGGCAGGCGGCGTCTTGAAGCACACCACACGCTCCCAGGGCCGGGCCCGGGCCACCGCATCTGGTGATTTCCCTCCACTTTCCACCCCGCGCCACTGATTCGGGACTATTCAGCGCTATGCCGGACCGAATCGAAGCGACTGAAAACTCAAAGTGGTGGAGAAACGGCCCGCTATGCGTTGACTGTGGGGTGTTGTGGAGTAAAGTGGAGCGCATAAGAGGGTAGTGGCAGCGTTGGATATGTGAGGCACCTTTACTGAGGGGCGGTGGGCAGGTGTTTCTTGGCACTCACTCTCCGCGTCTGGACGAAAAGGGGCGGATCATCCTGCCAGCCAAATTCCGCGAGGAACTCGCGGAAGGCCTGGTGCTTACAAGGGGCCAGGAACGCTGTATCTACGTCTTCAGCCAGAAAGAATTCGAGCGTATTCACGAGTCCATGCGGGAGGCTCCACTTTCCTCCAAGCAGGCTCGGGACTACATGCGGGTCTTCCTGTCTGGGGCCTCTGATGAGGTACCTGACAAGCAAGGGCGCGTGACGATTCCGCCAGCGCTCCGTTCGTATGCAGGGCTCGGCAGGGAACTGGCAGTGATTGGTGCCGGCACCCGCGCGGAGATCTGGGACGCCGAGGCTTGGGATACGTACCTCAGCGAGAAGGAAGCAGCCTTCTCGGAAACGGATGACGACAATCTGCCCGGTTTCATCTAACCGGTCAGTGGGGCAGCAGCCCCGGTTCTTGGATGGGATCTCCAGCCGCCCATTGAACTGTCTTCCTGGCTCAACTTCCCCTGAGCCAGGCCGGCGGTCCGATAGGCGCGGATGGGGATCCGATCCAAGGAACAGCGCGAAGAAACTGAGGAAAGAGGAGGCAGTGTGGAAGAGCAGGACGCGGCAAAGCCCACATCCGAGCGCCACGTACCCGTCCTGAAGGACCGCTGCATCAACCTCCTCGCGCCAGGTTTCGAGGCTGCTCGCAGCCGCGGCGAAATTCCCGTGGCCATCGACGCCACGCTCGGCATGGGCGGACACTCGGAGGCGATGCTGCAGCGCTTTCCCGACCTACATCTGGTGGGCATAGACCGGGACGAGGAAGCACTTGCCCTGGCCGGCGCCCGACTCGAGGCCTTCTCCAGCAGGACTGATTTGGTCCACGCGGTGTATGACGAAATTGAGGACGTCCTGGCGGACCTCGGTATCCGTGAAGTCCATGGAATCCTCATGGACCTGGGCGTCTCCTCGCTGCAGTTGGACGAACGCGAGCGGGGTTTCGCATATTCCTATGACGCTCCGCTGGACATGCGCATGGACACCAGCCGGGGTCAAACAGCTGCAGATGTGGTCAACAACTACAGCGAAGAGGAATTGGTACGGATCATCCGGAAGTGGGGCGAGGAGAAGTTCGCCGGGCGCATTGCCAACCGTATTGTCAGTGCCCGTGCCCAAAAGCCTTTCGCCACCACCGGTGAACTCGTGGAACAGATTCGGAGCGTCGTTCCCGCCGCCGCGGCGAAGAGCGGGGGACATCCGGCCAAACGCACTTTCCAAGCCCTCAGGATCGAAGTCAATGAAGAGCTTGAGGTCCTGGAGCGCGCAGTTCCTGCGGCGGTAGCTGCCACCGCACTGGGCGGCCGGGTGGTGGTGATGTCGTATCACTCGCTTGAGGACAAGATCGTGAAGTCGGTTTTCCAGTCCGGCTCCAAATCCTCGGCACCGCTCGGATTCCCGGTGGAACTCGAGGAACACAAGGCCGAGTTGAAGACCATCACTAAGGGCACCGAAGTCCCAACAGCAGCAGAAATTGCTGAAAATCCCCGCGCGGCGTCAGCCCGATTGAGGGCCGTGGAGCGCATCAAACCAAGGAGACAAGCATGAGCAACGCCGCAGCGACCACACGGCCCTCCGTAGTGGGGCATTCTGTTGTGGGCAATACCGCCAGGCAGCTCCCGCTCCCGGGCGGGAAGCCCGACGTCGACCGTAAGGCCCGCACGCCCCTCTCCTTGGTGCGCAGTGTCCCGGTCCGCCGTCGGACGCCGTTTGTGGTCCTATGCTTCGCCGCGATGGCTGCTGCACTCCTCACGGTTCTTGTCTTGAACATCTCCGTGTCCACAGCCCAGTACCAGTTGGTCCAGCTCAAGGCCCAGGCTGCGACCCTGGACAAAGAAAACCAGGATCTGACACAGCAGAAGCAAAGCTTCGAAGCTCCACAGAATTTAGCCGCCAAAGCTGCAGAATTGGGAATGGTAGCTTCCACGGTCAAAGGCCAGATTGATGTGAATACGATGACGGTGACCGGCAAGGCAGTTCCTGCGGTTAAGGGAGACGCTCCGGGAGCGGTTATCGCTCCTCCTGCACTCTCAGGGCAAGCGCCGTCGGCGGCCGCCAAGGATGCCACGGCAGCTGCCTCGACGGCAACGACGTCCAAATCTTCAGCGCCCGCGACGCCGGCACCCGCAACCTCGCAGGCTGCGACACCCAGCCCCGCGCCGACGGCATCCGTGCCTGCCGCCGCGCCTCCGGTCGACCTCAACGGGGGATCCGTCCCGGCGCCTTTGCAGAAGGTACCGGGGCAGTAGCCAACCCGTCCACTGAAGCAAGTCCAGCAGCAAGGAAATAACGTGGCGCAGAACCCCGGCAAATCGAACAAGACGAAGGTGCCGGTAGCCAGGAAACGGCTGCGGCTTGGTCTCGGCATCATGTTGACGCTTCTGCTGGTGGTGGGCGGCAAGCTCTTCATGGTGCAAGGGCTCGACGTCGGCGGCATGGCCGAAGCCGCGCTGGCGAAGCGCCTGACTCCCATGGTTCTGCCCGCTCAGCGGGGGAAGATCCTTGATGCCAATGGCGCCGTCCTGGCCAGCAGCATCATCGCGTACAACATCGTGGTAGATCAGACGGTCAATACGAATACGGCAACGTTCCACCGGTACGACGACGCCACCGGAAAGCTTAATGAGATCTCCCGGGACCAAGGCATCACGGAACTTGCCGGACTCCTGGGTATGGACGTGAACCAAGTGCGGGCATCCCTGACCGGCGAAAAGAAGTACTTCGTTGTGGCCAAAGACATCAAGCCGGAGCTTGAGGACCGAATCTCCAAGCTCTACATTCCCGGCCTTAGCTCCGAGGGAGTCAGCAAACGCGTTTATCCCAACGGGAGCGTAGCCGGAGGGGTGATCGGCTTCCTGCAGGACGGCACCACGGGCCAGGCGGGCATCGAACAAACACAGGACCAGATCCTCCGCGGAACGGCAGGAAAGCGTGTGTTCGAGATTGGTGCCGATGGCCTGAGGATTCCAGTGGCTACCGACGAGCTGACCCCAGCCGTGGACGGCAGCGACGTCAAGTTGACCCTCAACACCGACATCCAGTACTTCGCGCAGCAGGCCATTCAAAGCCAGGTCAACAAGCTCAACGCCGAGTGGGGATCAATCGTGGTGATGGACACCAAGACCGGCAACCTGGTTGCCATGGCGGACACCAATGCCCCCGATCCCAATGACCCCGGGAAAGTCGATGCCAAGGACCGTGGTGTCCGCTCCGTGACGGCAGCGTACGAACCGGGCTCGGTGGAGAAGATGATTACGGCTGCGGCCGTTATCCAAGAGGGCAAGTCGAGCCCACTGGACCACTTCACTGTTCCGCCAGCACTGACCATCGATGGCCAGACCTTCACCGACGCTTTTGAGCACGGCACCGAGGAGCGTACCTTGGCAGGCATCGTGGGCTGGTCCATGAACACCGGAACGGTGATGGCAGGCAGCAGGCTTACCAAAGAACAGCGGTACAACTGGTTGAAGAACTTCGGCATTGGCGAACAGCCTGACATCGGCCTGCCGGGTGAAGCCACGGGAATCCTGGCCACGCCGGACAAGTGGGATGACCGCCAGCAGTACACGGTGCTGTTCGGCCAAGGCGTATCGCAGTCCACGCTGCAAACCGTCCGCGCCTATCAGAGTATTGCCAACGATGGACTCATGCTCCAGCCCCGGCTGATTGACTCGTACATCAACCCCAAGGGCGAAGAGCAAAAAGTGCCCGCAAAGGACTCCCGTCAGGTGGTGTCGAAGGAAACTGCCCAGCAGGTACGCGACATCCTGGAGAGCGCGGTGACCGAAGGCGAAATCAAGGACGCTGGCATCGATGGCTATCGGGTGGGCGCGAAGACCGGAACCTCCGAGGCGCCGCGGGAGGATGGACTGCCTGGATTCGACGGCTACACCGCCTCCATGGTGGGCATGGCTCCCATGGATAACCCGCGTTTCATCGTGCAGGTGGTGGTGCAGCGGCCCAAGGGGAACATCTATGGAATCACCAACGGTCCGGTCTTCCGGTCCGTGATGTCGCAGGTCCTCAGGGCCTACAACGTGGCTCCCTCCACGGGAACCGCCGCGCACCTACCGCAATTCGTCAAGTAAGCTTTTTGGGCGTCTGTTTCGGCGAAACCAAGATTTACCCATACCGGCCCAGGACGACGCAAGCCCCGGCCGGGTCGTTCCACGAGCACCAACGGAGAACCACGTGTCAGAGCACCATCAGGCAGTTTCCCATGCCGCGCAGCCAGGGGCAGTGCGTTCCGGCTTCCGGCCTGAGTCCGTGGCGGCCGTGCCTTTGGCCAGCATCGCCAAAGCTTTAGGAATATCCCTGCCCAGCGATGAGCATGCGACGGGGGTGACCGGAATTACGCTCAATTCCAAGGCAGTGGAGCCGGGTGATCTCTACGTCGCTTTGCCAGGGTCTTCCCGCCACGGAGCAGATTTTGTGCCCCAGGCTGTGGATGCCGGAGCCGTCGCCATCGTGACGGACGACGCCGGTGCCCGCCAGCTTGCCCTGGCCGGTGACCAGGCTGTCCCGGTGCTGATCGTGGAGAACCCACGAGCCGTCGTCGGGCGTTTGGCCTCCCTGATTTACCGAAGCCAGCCAGCCGACGGCGGTTCGCCCTCCCTGTTCGGCGTCACCGGAACCAACGGCAAGACCACAACTACCTACTTCGTTAACTCGTTGCTGCGGGCTTTGGGCAAGAAACCCGGGCTTATTGGAACCATCGAGATCCTGGCCGGCGGTGAGCCGATCCCGAGCGTGCTCACGACGCCGGAGTCGACTGATGTCCATGCACTGCTGGCCCTCATGCGTGAGCGTGGGCTGGATGCGGCGTCCATGGAAGTTTCCTCCCACGCACTTTCCTACCACCGTGTGGACGGGGTGATGTTCGACGTCGTGGGGTTCACCAACCTCACACAGGACCATCTGGATCTGCACGGCAGCATGGAGGAGTACTTCCAGACCAAGGCGGAGCTCTTCACCTCCGGAAGGGCACGCCGCGCCGTTGTCACAGTGGACGACGAGTGGGGTCGGCGTCTTGCCGAGCAGGCCGATATCCCTGTCACGACACTGTCCACCACCACGCCGTCCACCACTGCGCCCTCTAATGCCGACTGGGAGGTGGCCTCGACGTCACCGCGTGGGCTTGGTACCGAATTTGAGTTGAAGCACAGGGACGGGCGTAGCCTGCGCGTCCATACCGGCCTCCCCGGGGACTTCAATGTGGCCAATGCGGCGCTGGCCGTCGTCATGCTCTTGACGTCCGGTGTGGCCCCGGAAGCGGTACAAGAGGCGTTGGACGCCAAGGACCCATTGACGGTGGCTGTTCCCGGACGTATGCAATTGATCTCCACTGAACCTGCCGCGGTTGTTGATTTTGCCCACAATCCGGATGCCTTGGCACGCGCACTGGAGGCAGTCCGTTCACCCCAAGAGGGGTCCCGCGTGATTGTCGTCTTTGGCGCCACGGGGCAGCGCGACCAAAGCAAGCGTCCCACCATGGGCGCGATCGCTGCCCGCTTGGCTGATGTGGTGATCGTCAGCGATGATGATCCCCACGACGAGGACGCGGCCGCTATCCGTGCCGACGTCCTGCGGGGGGCACAGGCGGCCCGGGAGAGCGAAAACCTCCCCTGCGAGATCATTGAGTCGCATCCAAGGGACGTGGCTATCAGGCTGGCGGTGGACCTGGCCACCGCGAAGGACACCATCCTCGTTGCGGGCCGGGGCCACGAGGTGTGGCAAGAGGTCCAAGGGGTGAACCTGGCGCTCGACGACAGGGTGGAGTTGCGTGCGGCCTTGACATCCAAGGGATTCAGCGTTTCAACGGACCAGCGGATAGAGTCCTAAACCGAGATGATTTCATTGACTGCGGCGGAGATCGCCGACCTTACCCATGGCCGACTGACCGTACAAACGGACGTCGTGCCCAGCTCTGTCGTCACTGATTCGCGGGAAGTTTCCCCCGGTTCGCTGTACGTCGCCAAGCGCGGCGAGTACGCTGACGGCCACGACTTCGTAGCTGCCGCGTTCGAACGCGGCGCCGTGCTTGTCCTGGCTGAACGCGAAGTGACCGATGCGGACGGAAACCCGTACCCCGCCGTCGTCGTGAAAGACGCCGTGCTGGCGATGGGCGCCTTGGCAGCGGAATGCGTTCGGCGCATCCGTTCAGGCCGTGAGCAGCGCGGCGAGGACTTCACGGTGGTCGGTATCACCGGCTCCGCCGGCAAGACAACCACCAAAGACCTCCTGGCCGGAGTCTTCTCCGCCGCCGGGAATACCATTGCCCCCCAAGGCTCCTACAACGGCGAGGTCGGCGTCCCGCTCACTGTTTTTTCCGCTGACGAGGACACGCGTTTCCTGGTTATCGAGATGGGTGCCACCGGGATCGGCCACATCAAGTACCTCGCGGACCTGGTCAAGCCGGACATTGGGGTGGTCCTGATGGTGGGTACCGCCCATGCCGGCGAGTTTGGCGGCGTGGAGAACATCGCCAAGACCAAGGGTGAGCTCGTTGAGGCCCTCGGTGAGCAGGGCACGGCCGTGATCAATCTTGACGACGGCCGCGTGGCTGCCATGCGCACCCGCACCAAGGCCAAGGTCCTCGGCTTTACTGCTGCCCCTGCCACCACCGAAGAGGTGGAGGCGCGCAACGTCGTCGTGACCGATGAGGGACACCCCACCTTCGATCTCGTATTGCCCGACGGCGGTCCGTCCGTTCGCGTGCGCAGTCGGCTGATCGGTGGTCACCACGTCACCAACCTCTTGGCCGCAGCGGCCGCCGCATTCGCAGCAGGCATTCCGGCCGACGACATTGCAACGGCATTGAGCTCCCAGTCGGCCGCCAGCCGCTGGCGGATGGAGCGCATTGAGCGCGAAGACGGCGTGACCATCATCAACGATGCGTTCAATGCCAACCCCGAATCCATGCGGGCCGCCCTGCGGACACTTGCCGATCTTGGCCAGGGAAGACGCACCTGGGCTGTCCTTGGCGCCATGCTGGAACTTGGCGAAGACTCGATCCGCGAGCACACCGCCGTGGGTACCCAGGTTGTCCGATTGAACATTTCCAGGCTCGTGGTGGTGGGCCGCGAAGCCCGTGCACTCTATGTATCAGCCATCCAGGAAGGCTCCTGGGGTGACGAGTGTTCCTTCACGGAGACCGTAGATGAAGCCTATGAGCTGCTGCAGAACGAGCTCCGTCCAGGTGATCTTGTTTTGTTCAAGTCCTCCAAAGCAGTGGGGCTGCGGCATTTGGGTGATCGGATAGCATTACCCCCACGGGCTGGCTCCGCAGGGGACAGTGCGGCAGGAGATGCCGCAAACGAAGGGAACGATCTGCAGTGATTGCACTTTTGATCGGCGCAGGCGTCGCCCTTCTGGTGGCCTTGACAGGCACCCCTGTGTTTATCAGGTTTCTCGTTGCCAAGAGCTATGGGCAATTCATCCGGGATGACGGGCCCACCTCCCATCACACGAAGCGAGGTACGCCCACCATGGGCGGCGCTGTTGTGGTGGTGGCGGTCCTCCTCAGCTATTTCCTGACGCACCTGGTGATGTGGATGTTGAATCCGCATTCGCCCGGTCCCTCCGCTTCAGGACTCCTGCTGCTCTTCCTCATGGTCGGCATGGGTTTTGTTGGGTTCCTGGACGATTTCATCAAGATTTCGAACAAGCGAAGCCTCGGCCTGAACGCCCGTGCGAAGCTGATCCTGCAGGCCGCCGTCGGCATCATTTTTGCCGTGCTGGTCCTGCAGTTCCCTAACAACGACGGCTTGCGTCCTGCATCCACGCAAATCTCGCTGGTTCGCGACATTCCTTGGCTCAACCTTGCCTTTGGCGGCACGGTCCTGGGCGCAATTCTCTTCATCGTGTGGTCCAACCTGATCATCACGGCGGCCACCAATGGCGTTAACCTCACAGACGGCTTGGACGGCCTCGCCGCAGGTGCGTCCGTCATGGTCTTCGGTGCCTACACCATCATGGGAATCTGGCAGAACAACCAGGCCTGTGGCTCTCCCCGGGAAGCAGGCAGCGGGTGCTACCAGGTGCGCGATCCCTTGGATTTGGCACTCCTGGCAGCAATCCTGAGCGCGGCTTTGGTGGGTTTCCTGTGGTGGAACACGTCGCCGGCGAAGATTTTCATGGGGGACACGGGGTCCTTGGCCATCGGCGGTGCGGTGGCAGGATTCGCCATCCTTTCCCGGACGGAACTGCTCCTTGCGTTCATCGGTGGTCTCTTTGTCCTGATCACCCTGTCAGTGATTATCCAGGTGGGCTTTTTCAAACTCAGCGGCGGCAAACGTGTCTTCAAGATGGCGCCGCTGCAACATCACTTCGAACTAAAAGGCTGGGCCGAGGTCACGGTGGTGGTCCGCTTCTGGATCCTGGCGGGGCTGTTCGTGGCTGCGGGCCTGGGAATCTTCTACGCTGAATGGGTGGTGCTGCTGTGAACGGGAGTCCCGGGAACGATCCCCAAGCCGGTGACCGGCTCAAGGACCTGAACAGTTGGGACTCCGACTGGAGCGGATTGCGCGTTGTGGTTACCGGGATCGGGGTCTCCGGCTTCGCGGCCGCGGACACCTTGATCGAACTCGGCGCCAAAGTGGTGGTTGTCGATGCTGCGACCACTTCCAAGGCCCAAGCCCAGGCAGACACACTGAAGATCGTGGGCGCCGTGGACGTTCTCCTCGGGGCGGAAGCCGTTGAAGCCCTGCCCCTCATAGAAGGAAGCCTCCCCGAATTGGTGGTGACCTCGCCTGGGTGGCGTCCGGACCAAGCGCTGCTGGCCGCGGCAAAGCGCAAGCACATCCCGGTGTGGGGCGACGTTGAACTGGCGTGGCGTCTCAGGGTAAGGGCAGGGCGCAAGACTGCCGACTGGCTGGCGATCACAGGCACCAACGGCAAGACCACTACGGTTGGAATGACCGAGTCCATGTTGCAGGCGGCGGGCCTGAAGGCAATCGCCGTCGGGAACGTGGGCACCCCAATCCTTGACGCCCTGCGCGACCCCGTGGACTACGATGCCTTCGCCGTGGAGCTTTCCAGCTTCCAGTTGCACTGGAGCCACTCGTTATCGCCCGTGGCCAGCGTGTGCCTCAACGTCGCAGAGGACCACGTGGATTGGCACGGGTCCTATGCCTCGTATTTGGCTGACAAGGCCAAGGTGTACCAAAACACCCAGCGCGCGGCAATTTACAACGCGGAACAGATCGAAACCGAACGCATGGTGGAGAACGCGGACGTCGTCGAAGGTTGCCGGGCCATTGGTTTCACCACCAACACACCGGCGATCAGCATGGTGGGGGTGGTGGATGGTTTGCTCGTTGACCGTGCTTTCATTGCGGAGCGCAAGGACTCCGCAGCCGAACTCGCTTCCATGACGGATCTCGGACCTGTGGCCCCGCGCCACATGGTCGCCAACGCCTTGGCCGCTGCGGCTTTGGTCCGGGCATATGGAGTTGAGCCATCAGCCGTGAAGCAGGGCCTGGCCAATTACCTTCCGGGCGCGCACCGCATCCAGTTGGTGGCCAAGCATGAGGACATCCTGTGGGTCAATGACTCCAAAGCGACCAACCCGCATGCAGCCTCCGCAGCCCTTTCCGCCTTCCAGCAGGTGATCTGGATTGCCGGCGGTCTGTCCAAAGGTGTCCATTACGACGACCTCGTGAAGGAACATGCGGCCCGCCTGAAAGCTGTTGTCCTCATCGGCACGGATACTGCGGATTTGGAGTCGGCCCTCCAACGACACGCACCCAATGTCCCCGTGATCGCGCAAGCGAAGGGTGACACTGAAGAGGTGGACAACGCAGCCGCTGATGTCGCTTCGCCGCTTTCCGGTGAGGCCGTCATGGCGCAAGCAGTGGTATCGGCTGCCCGGCTGGCATCGGGCGGGGACACCGTGCTCATGGCCCCGGCTGCCGCATCCATGGATCAGTTCTCTTCCTACGCTCACCGTGGCGACGCTTTCGTCCAGGCGGTACGCGAGCTTGTGGAAGGGCAGGCACAGACCGCCAAGGAGTAGCAATGGTCAGCACGCCCACCCGCGGCACGATACCGCGGGCGTCCAAGCGTCCGTCGCCACCTCCAGGTCACGACGGCGGCGGTCTCCGTAGCCGCCTCCGTCGCCTTTGGGACTACATCGAAGGCAAAGACAAGGCCCCCAACAGCTCCACCTACTACCTGATTCTGGGTTGTGCCGTGGCGCTTACGGCCATTGGCGTCATGATGGTGCTCTCGGCGTCGAGCGTTGAAGCGATCTCGGTTGGCAAGTCGCCGTACGGTGATGCGCTCAAGCAGGCCATGTTCGGCGTGTTCGGGCTGATTGCCATGTACGTGATCTCCAGGACCAATGTCATCTGGATGAAGAAGTTGTCGTGGTGGGCGATGGGCGTCGTCATCATGCTGCTGGCACTAGTCCCGGTGTTGGGCCGCAGCGCATTGGGCAACCAAAACTGGCTGGATATCGGTGGCATCAGCATCCAGCCATCCGAGATTTCCAAGTTGGTGCTATGCGTCTGGATTGCCGCCGTGCTGGCGCGCAAAGAGAAGTACCTCAACCGCTGGATGCACGTGATGATTCCCGTCTTCCCCGGGGCAGGGGCCGTTCTTGGGCTGATCTTGGTGGGAAACGACTTGGGTACCGCCATCGTCGTGATGTCCATCGTGGCGGCAGGGCTTTACTTTGCAGGGGTCCCTGGCAGGATGCTGGCGATCGTGGCTGCCATAGGGGCCATTGGGGCTACGGCGATGACGCTCATCAGCCCCAACCGCATGTGCCGCGTCACCGCTTGGCTGGGCATGGCCAACCCGTCCTGCACGGCTGATTCGGACTTCACCTACCAGTCGACGAATGGAATGTACGGGCTGGCGCAGGGAAGCTGGACAGGCTTGGGACTGGGCCAGAGCCGGCAAAAGTACAACTGGCTTCCCGAGGCGCACAACGACTTCATTTTTGCCATCATCGGCGAGGAACTGGGCCTCGTGGGCACAGTGGTGGTGTTGGTCCTGTTCGCCATCCTCGGCATCGCGATATTCCGTGTTGTGGTGCGGCAAACGGACCCGTTCCAGCGCACCCTCGCCGGTGGGATCATGGTGTGGCTACTGGGCCAAGCCAACATGAACATGGCAGTGGTCACGCAGTTGTTGCCGGTGATCGGTGTACCGCTGCCCTTTATTTCGGCAGGTGGTTCAGCGCTTGTGATGTCGCTGTGCGGTGTGGGCGTAGTCTTGTCTTTGGCCCGCAGCCAACTGCCACCGCAGGAGCGTCCCAGGTTCCTCCCGCGCCGTTCTCCCAAGACCACACGAAAGCGTACATAGCCCTTCATGACGTCTGCCTCTTCCCATGTCACCAAGCCCCTTTCAGTCGTCCTTGCCGGCGGCGGAACGGCCGGGCACGTCAGTCCGCTGCTGGCGATCGCCGATGCCATCAAGGAGCAACGGCCGGATGCCGCCATCTTGACCGTTGGAACGTCCTCGGGCATGGAGACCCGGCTGGTCCCTGCTGCCGGCTATGAGCTTGCCACCATTGACCGTGTTCCTTTTCCGCGACGGCCATCCGCCGATCTCCTCAGGCTTCCAGGGAGGCTGAGCGGCGCCGTCGCGCAAGCACGCAAGATCTTGCGGGAGGCAGACGCCGACGTCTTGGTTGGAGTCGGCGGCTATGTGTGTACGCCCATGTACCTGGCCGCACGCCGGCTGCGGATCCCCATTGTTATCCACGAAGCAAACGCCCGGCCGGGCTTGGCCAACCGGGTGGGAGCGCGTTTCACCAACCGCGTGGCAGTGGCGTTCCCGGGCACGCGGCTGCGGGGTGCCAGGCACGTAGGGATGCCGATGCGCCGGGCGGTCTCAGCCCTTGACCGCTCAGTTGCCGGTCCAGCTGCCAGGGCTGCCCTGGGGTTGGATGCGGACAAGCCGACCCTGATCGTCACCGGTGGGTCCTCGGGCGCGTTGAGCATCAACCGCTCCATCACTGCTGCCCTCCCGGCCTTGGCCGTAGCGGGCATTCAAACCTTGCACATCACTGGCCGCGGTAAAGCTGTCCAAGATGGCGACGGCGGTGCACTCACGGCCCAGGGCTATCACCAGGTCGAGTACGTGGATGGTATGGAGAACGTGTACGCGGCTGCCGACGTTCTCCTGGCCCGCGCCGGGGCCGGTACCGTCAGCGAAGTCGCTGCAGTGGGTGTTCCGGCAGTGTTCGTGCCGCTGCCCATCGGCAATGGCGAGCAGGCACTGAACGCCGCCGCCCTCGTTGGAGCTGGAGGAGCACTTCTGGTGGATGACAAGGACCTGACCCCGCAATGGATCGAAACACAGCTGATTCCGTTATTGACGGATAGGGAAAGGCTTGCCGACATGGGCCGCCGTTCCGAAGCCCTTGGAGTGAGAAACGCCGATCAGCGAATGGCTGATCTTGTCTTGGAAGCGGTGTCCGCATGAACCAGAGCAGTGATTCCCTTCAAACCCTAGGCAGGGTCCATTTCATCGGTATCGGTGGTGTTGGGATGTCTGCAGTTGCCCGGATCATGGTCTCGCGCGGCGTGCCCGTGAGCGGCAGCGACGCCAAAGACCTGCCGGTGATGGGTGACCTTTCATCGGCCGGTGCGCGCATCGCCGTCGGATATGACGCCGCCAACCTCGGCGATGCGGAAACCGTCGTCGCCGGGTCTGCGATCCGTCCCGACAATCCGGAACTGTCCGCGGCGCGCGCCAAGGGTCTGCCGGTGTTGCATCGTTCCGAGGCGCTGGCGGCGGCCATGGCGGACCACCGCGTGGTCCTCGTCGCCGGCACGCACGGCAAGTCGACCACTACATCCATGGTGGCGGTCCTGTTGAAGGAATCGGGGGGAGATCCCACCTTCGCGATCGGCGCGAACGTCCCCGCACTAGGGGTCAATGCAGCGCACGGGTCTTCTGACATTTTCGTGGCCGAAGCCGACGAATCCGATGGCTCCTTCCTGAACTACAAGCCGCTGGTTGCTGTCGTCACCAACGTGGAAGCCGACCACCTGGATCACTATGGGACCCCGGAGGCTGTGTTCGCCTCCTTCGACAACTTCGCAGCGCTACTTCCGTCTGAGGGCGTCCTGTTCGCGTGCGCCGACGATGCGGGGGCGCGGGCATTGGCGGAGCGGACAGCGGCGAAGGGCACCACACGCGTGGTCACCTACGGAACAGCGGACGACGCCGACATCCGCCTCTACGACGACGGCCCGGGCAAGGTGTCCGTGGCCATAGGGGAGGACCGGCACGCCCTGGATTTGCAGGTACCGGGGCGCCACAATGCCCTCAATGCGACGGCGGCGTTCGCAGTTGCCGTGGAACTCGGTGTGCTCCCTGAGGTCGCAGCAGAGGCCCTTGCCCACTTCACAGGTGCATCGCGGCGCTTTGAGCTCAAGGGCCAGGCCAGGGGAGTGCGCGTCTATGACGATTATGCACACCACCCCACGGAGGTCCGCGCGGCCTTGTCTGCCGCCCGTTCGGTGGCCGCGGGCAAGAAAGTCCATGTCCTTTTCCAGCCCCACCTGTTCTCCAGGACACGTGAGTTCGCTCCCGAGTTTGCGGCAGCGTTGGACACCGCAGATACGGCACTGGTACTGGATATCTACCCCGCCCGCGAGGACCCCATTCCAGGGGTCACCAGCGCGCTGATCGCCGATCGGCTGGCCAAGGGTCGATTGGTCAGCGGTAACGAAGCCGTTGACGCCATCGCGACGGTGGCGGAGGACGGCGACGTCGTGCTGACGGTCGGCGCCGGTGACGTGACCGCATACGGTCCCGTTATCGTGGAGGCCCTGGGTGGCTAGCACACGCAAGCCGGGGCCGATTCGCAGTGGTGCCGACGTCATCAGTGCCCAACGCTCCGTGGAAGTTCCACGCCCTGCCGAACCGGGTGGCAAACAGGCTAAGGCGGAAGTGCCTGCCAACGTCATCGTCTTTCCGGAGCCAAAGGGCAAGCGAAAGCGGCGGCTCATCGGATGGACAGTGGCGATCATCGTTGTGCTGGTGGCGGCTATTGTGGGCGGAGCCGTGTACTCGCCTGTCCTTGCGGTCCGTTCCATCGCCGTGGACGGCACCAAGATCGTGACGCCGGACGCTGTTCAAAAAGCGTTGTCGGGACTTCAGGGAAAGCCATTGCCGCAAGTCAGCGAACAGCAAGTGAACGATCTCTTGAAGCCGTTGATTCAGGTCCGTTCGGCCACGGTGGAAGCACGGCCGCCGTCGGAATTGCTGGTCCACATCGATGAACGCGTACCCGTGGCGCTCTTGAAGCAAGGGGACGCGTACGTGATGGTGGATGTCGACGGCGTGCAACTCGGGGTAACCAAGGACCCAACGGGAGCCGCGCTGCCTCTGATCGACCCGGGCGCGGGAACGGTGAACACGGATCTGTTCAAGGCTATTGCGGCCGTTCTGGACACCTTGCCCGCAGACGTTTTGGCTAAAATGGCTACGGCCTCCGCAGCCTCGCCGGATGCGGTGGAACTAAAACTCGTTGACGGAAAGACTGTAGTGTGGGGCAATGCCGAGGACAGGGAATTGAAGGCCAAAGCACTCCAGGCATTACTGAACATGCCGCCCAACCCGAAGGACCCGATCAACGTCTACGACGTCAGCGTCCCGAGGCACCCTTTCACAAAATAACTACTTCCACCCGTAACCCTCCAGCGACGGGACACGACTTTCCGACTCGGAACAGGACATTCGGACGACACGCGCAAGCGGTCATTGCATGTGCGAACCAGAGGAAATACCGTCGCAGTAGAGTTACTTGACATAAGTATAACCTTCAACTAGAGGGTTAAGGTCCAAGGATTCACGTTGGACTCGATCAGTTTCGCTATAGGACACAAGCAAGGGGCACGAAACGTGGCAGCACCGCAGAATTACTTGGCCGTCATCAAGGTCGTCGGCATCGGCGGCGGTGGCGTGAACGCAGTCAACCGCATGATCGAGGTGGGTCTCCGTGGTGTCGAGTTCATCGCCATCAACACGGACGCGCAAGCCTTGCTGATGAGCGACGCTGACGTCAAGCTCGACGTCGGACGTGAACTCACCCGTGGCCTTGGCGCCGGCGCCAACCCCGAAGTTGGCAAGCAGGCCGCCGAAGATCACGCCGACGAGATCGAGGAAGTCCTGCGTGGTGCTGACATGGTCTTCGTCACGGCCGGCGAAGGCGGCGGTACAGGCACCGGCGGCGCTCCGGTCGTTGCCCGCATTGCCCGTTCCCTCGGTGCGCTGACCATCGGCGTCGTCACCCGCCCCTTCACCTTCGAAGGCCGGCGTCGCGCAGGCTCAGCTGAAGCCGGGATCGACGCGCTTCGTGACGAGGTGGACACGCTGATCGTCATCCCGAACGATCGCCTTCTGTCCATCAGCGACCGCAATGTCTCGGTTCTGGACGCTTTCCGCTCGGCGGACCAGGTCCTTCTTTCCGGTGTCCAGGGCATCACCGACCTCATCACCACGCCGGGCCTGATCAACCTGGACTTTGCGGACGTGAAGTCCGTCATGCAAGGGGCAGGGTCTGCCTTGATGGGTATCGGTTCGGCCCGCGGTGAGGACCGCGCTGTCAAGGCAGCTGAACTCGCTATCGCTTCGCCGCTGCTTGAAGCCTCCATCGATGGTGCACACGGTGTGCTGCTCTCCATCCAGGGTGGTTCCGATCTCGGTTTGTTCGAAATCAACGAGGCAGCCCGCTTGGTGCAGGAAGTTGCGCACCCGGAGGCCAACATCATCTTCGGTGCAGTTATCGATGACGCCTTGGGCGATGAAGCCCGCGTCACCGTTATTGCCGCAGGCTTCGACGACGTCAAGGCTACGTCGCCGTCCATGGACCAGTCGCGCCCGGCGCAGCACCCGGCCACCCCGGACCGCCCGGCTCCCGGTGCGGCTCCCTCCAGTGCTGCCGCACCGCAGCATGCGACGGCAGGTATCGGCGCTGCCGGCCTGAGCAACTGGGGCCAGCAGCGCCCGTCCGCGTTGCCAGCGGACTCAGGGTTCGACGTCGACCTTCCGGCAGTAGTGGAGCCCGACCTTTCGGGCAGCCGTTCGGACGACCTCGACGTTCCTGACTTCCTCAAGTAAGTCGCGTTCGGAGACTTTGCTCGGTGTTTTGGTGGCGCAATGAAGTGAGACCCGGCGTTTCTGTAGCCTTCACGGATACGGGCGCCGGGAATCTGGCCCTTCACGTAGGGGACGACCCCGCACAGGTGGCGGCACGCCGGACCCGTTTGAACAGGGCGGCCGGCCTTGGCACGGGCCAGTCCCAATACACAGGGCAGTCCCAATACACAGGGCAGTCCCGATACACAGGGAACTTCCAATACACGGGGCAGTTCCAATATATGAATCAAGTCCACGGCAATACCGTGGCTTCAATCGACGCCTTGGGGCCCGGCCCCACTGCCGATGCCATGGTGTCCGGGGGTCTTCCAGTACCAGGGTTCTCCGGCCGTGCCCAGCCGCTTGCTGTCATGGTGGCCGACTGCGTCCCCGTGGTGCTCGTCGGTGACGGCGCCGATGGGAGCGTCGTCCTTGCTGTGGCGCATGCCGGACGCCCCGGCGTGGCCTCCGGCGTCGTTCCGTCGACCGTTGCCGAAATGCGCAATCGCGGAGCTATCCGCATCAGTGCTTGGCTGGGGCCGTCCATATGCGGCTCCTGCTACGAGGTCCCGGAGCAGCTTCGGGCGGAAGTCGCCGCGCAGGTACCGGCTACGTGGTCAACCACTTCGTGGGGTACGGCCGCCTTGGACCTTCCGGCAGGGGTACGCGAACAATTGGCCGCCGCTGATGTTGCCGTGGAGTACTCGGGGGAGTGCACGTTGGAAAATGACGCGCTCTTCTCCTACCGACGGGACACACAGACTGGTCGGTTCGCTGGTTTGGTGTGGATGCATGACTGAGGACGCGCGGACACGGACGCTTGCGGAACGCCTGGACACCGTTAAGCACCGGATTTCGGCTGCCTCCGTTGCTGCAGGGCGGGACGACCAACCCAAGCTGATTGTGGTGACCAAGTTCCACCCTGCCGATGACGTCCGGCGACTGGTTACCCTAGGTGTCACCGACGTTGGTGAGAACCGTGACCAGGAAGCGGCAGCCAAATCGGCCGAGTTGGCAGGTGTTGACGTCCGCTGGCACTTCATCGGGCAGCTTCAGAGCAACAAAGCAAAGTCGGTCGTCAAGTATGCAGCCTCCGTTCAGTCGATCGACAGGCCGCAACTCGTGGCGGCCTTGGAAAAGGCCATCGAACGGGAGCAAGACGCCACGGGACGCAGCGACCTGCAGTGCTTCATCCAAGTCAGCCTTGACTCGGGCGCTGGAGGACACCGCGGCGGTGCCGACCCGTCCGACGTCGAAGATATCGCCGACAGGATCCAGGCCGCCGAAGGCCTTGGCCTTGCAGGAATCATGGCTGTGGCTCCGCTGGGTGCCGATCCGGAACGTTCGTTCGAAAAACTCGCCGGAATTTCCGAAGCCCTCCGCGCCGTGCACCCCGCAGCCACAGGTATATCTGCCGGCATGAGCCAGGACTTGGAAGCTGCGGTGAAGTTCGGGGCGACACACCTGAGAATTGGCTCCGATATTCTCGGATCACGTCCGGCCGTGGGGTAGCGTCGAATTATTGGAACGATGGGCCGGGGTTCTGATACTTGCATGTCATGGCGGCCCGCTACTGCAAAAACGATAAGGAGTGCACCATGGCTGGCGCTCTGCGCAAGACAATGATCTATCTTGGGCTCGCCGACGGCGATGAACACTACCAATCTGAGCAGCCCGTGGCACAGCATGATGAAGAACGTCCCCAAGAGCAGGAGCGGGAAGAGCGCCGGGCGCCCGCTCCCGTCCGGGAAGTAGTCCGTGAATTGCCCGTTGTTGACGCCGAAGAGGAATACCGCGCACCCGTGACACCCATCAAGCGTGCGGCCTCCAGCCGCGAGGATGCCTCTGGCCTGAGGCAGATCACCACCGTTCACCCCCGTTCCTACAACGATGCCAAGCTCATCGGTGAAAGCTTCAGGGATGGCATTCCGGTCATCATGAACGTCACCGACATGGGCGAAGCCGATGCCAAGCGATTGGTTGACTTCTCTGCCGGCTTGGTCTTCGGACTCCACGGAAGCATCGAGAGGGTCACCAACAAAGTCTTCCTGTTGTCGCCGTCGTACGTTGAAGTCATCGGAGATGACAAGAAGGCCAGCGAAACGCAGGCCAGTTTCTTCAACCAAAGCTGACACTACCGGTTTGGGCAGATGCCAGGCGGGGAAACCTGCCTGGCATCTGTGTTGAAATGGTAGCGATGGCATTCGGAAGTATTCGGGAGATTTGAGCTAACCTGTGGGCATTGTTTTCGGCCTTATCTACATCGTGTTGTTGCTGTTTTTCATTGCCCTGATCATCCGCCTCATTTTTGACTGGGTGCAGATGTTTGCCCGGCAATGGCGGCCACGGGGTGCGGCCTTGGTAACTGCCCACGTGGTCTACTCCGTGACGGACCCACCGCTTGGAAGGCTCCGCAAGCTGATTCCACCCTTGCAAATGGGTGGCGTGTCCTTGGACCTGGGCTTCCTGATCCTCATCATTGCAGTGAGCATCGCCATGGCAGTGACCAGCAGCTTGGCCTAGCCCGCCGGGTCACCGAGGGCTCCAACAGGGGCCTGACGTGCGCAAATTCTCCAAATCAACACGATGGTGTTGAATTAGAGTAACCAGATGATATTTAGGTACCGTAGTTTTGAACGGCCGGAAGGCCTACTGACTAACTAGACCAATGAGGTGACCAGATGGCTTTGACGCCAGAAGACGTTGTCAACAAGCGCTTTCAGCCGACCAAGTTCCGCGAAGGCTACGACCAAGACGAGGTCGATGACTTCCTTGACGAGATCGTTGTTGAACTTCGCCGCTTGAACCAGGAGAACGACGAACTTCGCAAGAAGCTTGGCGAGGCCGGTGCTGCCGTTCCTGCAGCCGCCGCTGCTGCCCCGGTCGTGGAGAAGGTTCCTGCCCCGGCTAAGGCTGATAAAGAAGCCGAAGCTAAGGCCGAGGCTGAGGCCAAGGCCGCGGAAGCTGCCAAGAAGAAGGCAGCCGACGACGCCGCCGCCGCTGCAGCAGCGAAGGCCCCGGCGCCCAGCAACAACCTCACTCCTTCCGCTGAATCCGCTGCAGGCCTGCTGGCCATGGCCCAGCAGATGCACGACAAGCACGTCGCCGACGGTGCACAGCAGAAGGAAAAAATCATTGCTGAGGCACAGATTGAGGCCTCCAGCTTGGTCAACGACGCACAGGAAAAGTCCCGCAAGATCTTGGGTGCCCTGGAGCAGCAGCGTTCTGTCCTCGAACGCAAGGTCGAGCAGCTCCGCGGCTTCGAGCGTGACTACCGTTCACGCCTGAAGGCTTACATCGAAGGCCAGCTCCGCGATCTCGACGCCCGCGGCTCAGTTGCTGCTCCTGAGGTCGGCGAAGCAACCGCCGACGTTTAGCAAGTATTCTGAAAGCCGGTGGCTGGGGTTTCCTCGGTCACCGGCTTTTGCTGTTAACGCCCGACGGCAACGCACCAAGCCTCCCGAATGAAAGCACAATGACCGACGATCTTACCGATGACGCCCTGACGCCCATGCCTGCACGCGATCGCAAGTGGCGTCCGGCAAAGCTCTGGCTCTTCGCAGCCTGCGCTGCCTTCGCTTACGCCTTGGACCAATTCACCAAACTCTGGGTCACCAGCACCATGGAGGAAGGCGAGCGGATTGCTGTCCTCCCGCCACTGCTGCATTGGTATTACATCCGCAACTCGGGTGCAGCCTTCTCCATTGGAGAGAACGTTACGTGGATCTTCACCATCATCATGGCAGTGGTCGTCGTCGCTATCCTCTTCCAACTCCGCCGACTTGGGTCTGCGTGGTGGGCGCTGTCACTGGGCTTGCTGTTGGGGGGAGCGCTGGGGAACCTGACGGACCGTCTTTTCCGCGAACCGTCGTTCGGTATGGGGCACGTTGTGGACTTTATCCAGTTCCCCAACTTCGCGATCTTCAACATCGCGGATTCTGCTGTGGTGTCCGGGGTCGCGATCGTTTGTATCTTGACGCTTCGCGGGATAGCCATGGACGGTTCGCGCCACGGCGCACCGAGCGAGCGAACCGCTGACGCAGGCAACGCGCAAGGTCCCGCTCCGGAGGCACCCGGTGAGTAGGGACCTGAGCATTCCAGAGGAGTTGGGCGGAGTCCGGGCCGATGCAGGCATTGCGAAACTGCTGGATGTTTCCCGGTCGGCGGCGGCGTTGCTCCTCTCGGAGGGCAACGTCACCAGCGGGGGAGCAACGCTTGAGAAATCGGCCAAGCTTACAGCTGGCGCGGTTGTGCACGTCACGATTCCGGAACGCCGGGATCCATTGGAGGTGGTGGAGGAAGTCGTGGAAGGCCTGAATATCCTGCTTGATGATGAGGATTTCGTTGTCATCGACAAACCCGTGGGTGTGGCTGCCCATCCGTCGCCGGGATGGGTTGGGCCCACGGTGGTCGGTGGCTTGGCAGGTGCCGGTTTCAGGATTTCGACGTCGGGTGCACCGGAGCGTGCCGGAATCGTGCACAGGCTGGACGTCGGCACCTCCGGCGTCATGGTGGTGGCGAAGACGGAGAACGCCTACACGGTGCTGAAACGGGCCTTCAAGGAACGAACGGTGGACAAGGTGTACCACGCAGTGGTCCAAGGGCTTCCCGATCCCCTGCAGGGAACCATCGACGCGCCGATTGGACGTCACCCAGGGCATGACTGGAGGTTCGCCGTCATCGAAGACGGTCGGCCGTCAGTGACGCACTACGAGGTGTTGGAAGCTTTCGGCAAGGCCACCTTGGTGGAGGTGCATCTGGAAACCGGGCGAACCCACCAGATCAGGGTCCACTTCTCCGCGTTGCGGCACCCCTGTGCCGGTGATCTAACCTACGGGGCGGACCCCCGCCTCGCTGCGACTTTGGGCCTCACACGTCAGTGGCTGCACGCCCGCCAGCTTGGCTTTACCCACCCGCGCACCGGCGAATGGGTGGAAGTCACCAGCGAATATCCGGAAGATCTGCAGTTCGCTTTGGACCTCTTGGCAACCGGGGCGGCGTAGAGGCACGTGCCGCGCACGTTCCTATCCTGTCGGACCCTGGACGGTAGACTGTCCGGGTGACTTCCAGCAATGATTCGTTCGTCCACCTGCACACCCACACCGAATACTCCATGCTGGATGGAGCAGCCAGGTTGGGTGAGTTGTTTGATGAAACGGAACGGCTCGGCATGCCCGCCCTGGCGACCACGGACCACGGGTACCTTTTCGGCGCATTCGACTTCTGGCGTAAAGCCACGGACAAAGGCATCAAGCCGATTATCGGCGTCGAAGCCTACGTAACTCCCGGAACCGCGCGCGGTGACAAGGAGCGTGTGCGTTGGGGCGATGAAAGCCAACGCAAGGACGACGTCTCCGGTGGTGGCTCGTACACCCACATGACGCTCCTGAGCTACAACAACGTGGGCATGCGCAATTTGTTCCGGGCTTCATCGATCGCTTCCCTCGATTCCGTGTTCGGCAAATGGCCCCGGCTCGATCGTGAACTCCTCAACACCTACTCCGAAGGTTTGATTGCCACCACAGGGTGTCCTTCCGGGGAGGTCCAAACCAAGCTCCGGCTGGGACTGTACCGGGAGGCGGTCGAAGCGGCCGCCGAGTTCCGGGATATCTTCGGTGCGGAAAACTACTTCTGTGAGTTGATGGACCACGGACTGGATATTGAACGCCGCGTCACAGGCGACCTCCTGCGGTTGGCCAAAGAACTGAACCTTCCCCTCGTCGCCACCAATGACCTGCATTACACGCACGAGCACGACGCCAAGGCCCATGAGGCGCTGCTGGCGATCCAATCAGGCTCTACCTTGCTGGAGCCAACGTACGACAATGGCGGCTCACGCTTTGCGTTCTCCGGCAGCGGCTACTACTTGAAGTCTCCCCAAGAGATGCGCGAATTGTTCCGCGACCACCCTGAGGCTTGCGACAACACCCTCTTGATCGCTGAACGCTGCGAGGTATCCTTCAACACCGGTGCCAACTACATGCCCAGGTTCCCTTGCCCGCCCGGGGAAGACGAGACCTCGTGGCTGGTCAAGGAAGTGGATACGGGCCTCAAGTACCGCTATCCGCAAGGCATTCCGGACAAGGTGCGCGCCCAGGCCGATTACGAACTCGGCGTCATCACATCCATGGGCTTCCCCGGTTACTTCCTGGTGGTGGCCGACTTCATCAACTGGGCAAAGAACAACGGAATCCGCGTGGGTCCCGGCCGTGGTTCAGGTGCGGGTTCCATGGTTGCCTATGCCATGCGCATTACGGATCTCGACCCCCTGCAGCACGGCCTGATCTTCGAACGCTTCCTCAACCCGGACCGCGTTTCCATGCCTGACTTCGACGTCGACTTCGATGATCGGCGCCGCTCCGAGGTCATCGACTACGTCACCAAGAAGTACGGTGACGAGCGCGTAGCCATGATCGTCACCTACGGAACCATCAAGACCAAGCAGGCGCTGAAGGACTCATCGCGCGTATTGGGTTACCCATTCAGCATGGGTGAGCAGTTGACCAAAGCCCTCCCGCCGGCTGTGATGGCCAAGGACATCCCGCTCGCGGACATCCAAAACCCGGAGTCCAAGCGCTACAGCGAAGCCGCGGACTTCCGCCAGCTCATCGCCACAGATCCCGAGGCCGCGAAGGTCTTCGAGACGGCATTGGGCATTGAGGGACTGAAACGCCAATGGGGTGTCCACGCCGCTGGTGTGATCATGTCCTCGGACCCCATCATCGATGTCATCCCCGTGATGCGCCGTTTCCAGGACGGCCAGGTCATCACGCAGTTCGATTACCCAACGTCCGAAGGCCTCGGCCTGATCAAGATGGACTTCCTGGGACTCCGGAACCTGACGATCATTTCTGATGCACTTGAGAACATCAAGATGAACCGCGGCGTGGACCTGGACCTGGAAAACCTGGAACTGGACGACGCGGCGTCGTACGAACTTCTGGCACGCGGCGACACCCTGGGCGTGTTCCAGCTCGACGGCGGCCCCATGCGCTCCCTGTTGAAGCTCATGAAGCCCGACAACTTCGAAGACATTTCGGCAGTTCTCGCGCTGTACCGCCCCGGGCCCATGGGCGCCAACGCCCACACCGACTACGCACTGCGGAAGAACGGGATCCAGGAAGTGATCCCCATCCACCCGGAGTTGGAAGAACCCCTGAGGGAGATCCTTGGCGGCACTTTCGGCCTGATCGTGTACCAAGAGCAAGTCATGGCCGTGGCGCAAAAGCTGGCCGGCTACTCACTTGGCCAGGCAGATATCCTTCGCCGCGCCATGGGTAAGAAAAAGAAATCCGAGCTGGACAAGCAATTTGCCGGCTTCTCCCAAGGCATGCAGGACAACGGTTACTCCATGGCCGCTGTCAAGACGCTGTGGGACATCCTGCTTCCGTTCTCCGACTACGCCTTCAACAAAGCGCACTCGGCTGCCTATGGCGTGATTTCGTACTGGACGGCCTACCTGAAGGCGCACTATGCGCCGGAGTACATGGCTGCCCTGCTGACATCGGTGGGTGACGATAAGGACAAATCGGCTATCTACCTCAACGAATGTCGGCGGATGGGCATCACGGTCCTGCCTCCGGATGTGAACGAATCATCGTTGAACTTCACGCCAGTGGGCCACGATATCCGCTTCGGCATGGGCGCTATCCGCAACGTTGGCGTCAACGTGGTGGACGCCATGGTCTCGGCCCGCACCACCGAGGGCAAATACACCTCTTTCAAGGACTTCCTGCTGAAGGTGCCTGCCGTGGTGTGCAACAAGCGTACGATCGAGTCCTTGATCAAGGCTGGAGCGTTCGATTCGCTCGGGCATCACCGCCGCGCGCTGGCGATGATCCACGAGGAAGCCATCGATTCGGTCATCACCCTTAAGCGGAATGAGGCCATTGGCCAGTTCGACCTCTTTGCTGGCTTTGAAGACCAAGAACCTGAAGCGTCCTTGACCACTGAGATCCCGGACCTGCCGGAATGGGAAAAGAAGGACAAGTTGTCCTTCGAACGGGACATGCTGGGGCTCTACGTATCGGACCATCCGTTGCAGGGCCTCGAAGGCGTCCTCAACCAGCACGCGGAACAGTCCATTGCGTCGATTATCGCCGAGGATGGGCCGCACGACGGCGCGATAGTCACCATTGCGGGCATGATTACCTCCCTCAGCCGCAGGATCGCCAAGGCCAGCGGCAATGCCTATGCCCGCGCGGAGATCGAGGACCTTGGTGCGTCCATTGAGGTTATGTTCTTTGGCCAGGTATACGGTCCCATAGCTTCAGTGCTGGCCGAGGACCTGATCGTGGTTGTTAAAGGCCGCTTGCAGCGCCGGGACGATGGTGCGGTGACGCTGAACTGCATGGAACTATCGGTACCGGACCTCAGCGAAAGTGTGAACGGTCCGGTGGTCATCACTCTTCCCACCTATAAAGCCACAGAGACGGTGGTGACAGATTTGCGCGACGTTCTTCGAACGCACCGCGGAAATTCCGAGGTGCGCCTCAAGCTCACCGGTGATACCAAAGTCGAAGTCATGGGCCTGCCCGTACATTTGCGGGTAAATCCCAGCCGGTCACTCTTTGGCGACCTCAAGGTCCTCCTGGGGCCGGCCTGCCTTGACACTTAAGACGACAACTGAGGAGTACTTGCTAGCTACACCTATTGCTAGCTAGCGTGTTCAGATCTCATAATCCAAGGGTGTTGGCTTGCTGTAGGCTCCGCCGTGGTACAGCAGGGGAGTGCCGTCCTCGCCCACTTGGCCGTCGATGACCTCTACCACCACCACGGCATTGTTCTCGAAGGAAAGCCGCATCTGTATCCGTCCCACCAGCCACCCGCTGACGTCTTTGAGGATCGGAACGTCGTGGGGACCGGGCTCCCAGTGGTCGCCCTCGAAGCGGTTGCGGGTCCTTGCGAAACGGTTGGCCAGAGCCTGGTTCTCAAGGCCCAACATGTGCACGCCGATGAATTCGGAGTTGGCCACAGCAGGCCATGAACTCGAGCTCCGGGCCATGTTGAACGTAAAGCGAGGCGGCTCAGCGGATAGCGAGGCCACTGACGTGGCGGTGAACCCGAACGGGTGCCCGTTGAGGTTGGCGGTGATAATCGCCACCCCTGCCGCGTGCCGGCGGAACATTTCCCTGAAGGTTTGCTGAAAGCCAGTCGGCTCGGTGGACACGGGGTGTTTCTCCTCCATGGTGCGGGTAGGTACTCCCTTCAGCGTATTCCCCTTCTGGTGCGGCTCCTTACTTTGTTGAGGTGGCATGAACCTTTGTTAATGTGGGAGCATGACCGACCCCACTGTAGAGATTTCCGCGGAAGCCACAGCCGGCCCCGCCTCCCACCGCCCAGGGCGGCGGGACATAGCCTGGCTGGTTCTCCCGGCGGCTTCGGGGATTGCTGTGGGCCTCCTCTGGTGGCTGTTGGCCCCGGGGGGAGGCAATCTGCTGTCCGGAAATCCGGCGTTGGCCAACCCCTCAGTTCCAGCATCGTGGTTGCCGCGTGACTTGGTCCTTGGCGGTTTGGCATTGGTTGCCGGAGTGGTGACGGGTTTCCTTTTGGACGGGAAACTGAACACACGGGGAGCAGGCCGGCGCTTTGCGTTTGCGCTCCTCGGTGGGGCCGCAGGTGCCGTTGTCTCCTGGTCGATCGGCCTGCTGGCCGCGCAGTTGTGGGGTCCCGCCGTGGATCCAGCGCTCGGGTCCGACTATGGATTCACGCTGCGCTCCTATTCGGTGCTGGCCTTATGGCCAGGTGCTACGGCATTTGTCACGTTCGTCCTTTCCTTGTTCGGGGTTCTTTCCGGGAAGCCCGTAAAATAGGGCGGTGACCACTTCTCCCGATACCTCCGCACCCGCCGTCTCCCTGGCCTTCCGAACCATTGATTTCCGGGGGCGCAGCCTTTCCCTGGCGGAATTGCGTGCGGCTGTGCCGAGGGCGAAGCATCAAACGATGGCGGACGCGGAACAAAAGGTCCTTGATATCATTTCCGCCGTACGCAGCCGCGGCTTTGAGGCGTTGTCAGCACTGGCAAAGACGTTCGACGGCGTGGAACAGTCCCATCCCAGGGTGCCTGCAGAGGCGCTCGCCCAAGCGCTGGCAGGCTTGGAGCCGAACGTCCGCGCTGCGCTGGAGGAATCGATCAGCAGGGCCAAGCAGTTCGCCCGGCAGCAACGGCCAGCCGACGTCGACGTCGCATTGGCGGACGGCGCCGTCGTCAGCCAAAACTGGATTCCCGTAGGCCGGGTTGGGTTGTATGTTCCTGGCGGTCTTGCGCCCCTTGCTTCTTCGGTGATCATGAATGTCGTGCCCGCAGCGGCTGCCGGCGTCGAATCCATCGCCTTGGCTTCGCCGCCACAGAAGGAATTCGGCGGCTTGCCACACCCAACCATCCTGGCGGCAGCGGCGCTGCTCGGTATAGAAGAGGTGTACGCCATTGGCGGAGCCCAAGCGATCGCTTCCTTTGCCTACGGAGTCCCCGGGGGTAACGGGCAATTACCGATCGAGCCCGTTGACGTTGTCACAGGGCCGGGCAACATCTTCGTAGCCACCGCCAAGAGGCTCGTCAGGGGAGTGGTAGGCATCGACTCGGAGGCGGGCACCACGGAGATCGCGATCTTGGCAGACTCCTCCGCACAGGCCCCCTTGGTGGCGGCGGACCTCATCAGCCAAGCAGAGCACGATCCCAAGGCTGCGTCCGTGTTGGTGACCGACTCAGCGGAACTCGCTGACGCCGTCGTGGGTGAATTGAAGAAGCAGGCGGCAGCGACCAAGCACAGCGAACGCGTGGTGGAGGCGCTGTCCGGGCCCCAGTCCGGCGTGGTGTTGGTGGATGACTTGGAACAGGGCATCGCGGTCTGCAACGCCTACGCCGCCGAGCACCTGGAAATCATGACCAAGGACGCAGCCTCCGTGGCGGCACGGATCCGAAATGCCGGAGCGATATTCGTTGGCGACTACAGCCCGGTCAGCCTGGGTGACTACTGTGCCGGGTCCAACCACGTGCTTCCGACCAGCGGGACGGCGGCTTTCTCGTCGGGGCTGAATGTGACCACGTTCTTGCGTGCAGTCCAAGTCATCAATTACAACCGTGCCGCCCTGGAGCAGGTCAGCAGCCATATCGTGAGCCTGTCCGGCGCGGAGAACCTTCCCGGGCACGGAGACGCTGTCAGGATCCGTTTCCAACCGGACGCCAACCACAACATGTAAGGGTGGCTGGCACTACATGTAGTAATGACAAGCTTGTCATTACGGTGCCCGCGCCCGTAAACTGAAGTCGGAAGTGAATCCTCCGGCACGCTCGCGGCGCCCTGCCCACAGACGTCCGGAACTGTGGGGGAGGCCCAGCATGTATTGCCCGTTCTGCCGGAACCCCGACTCCCGCGTCGTGGACAGCCGTATGGCGGACGACGGTACTTCCATTCGACGTCGGCGGCAATGCCCTGAATGCGGACGTCGGTTCACTACGGTGGAGACCACCAGTCTGTCCGTTATCAAACGCTCCGGTGTTGGCGAGCCCTTCAGCAGGATCAAGGTCATCAGTGGCGTCCGGAAGGCGTGCCAAGGGCGTCCCGTCACCGAAGACGATCTGGCCATGCTGGCCCAAGAGGTCGAAGAAAACATCCGCTCATCGGGTGCAGCCGAAATCGACGCGCACGAAGTAGGCCTGGCCATCCTGGGCCCGCTCCGGAAGCTCGATGAAGTCGCCTACCTCCGGTTCGCCAGCGTCTACCAGGCATTTGAGTCCTTGGAGGACTTTGAGTCGGCGATCTCCTTGTTGCGGCACGAGGCCCAAGACCATGCCAAAGCGGTGAACTCAGAAGCAAAAGGTACTGAGAAAAGCCAGCTTTAGCTCCGGGCGGCCGCGGACACGAATCCGCAGCCGCCGGAGAAGTATCCGAAGCCTACTTGGCGAGCTTGTGATGCAGGGCCACCTCGAGCGCTGCACCCACGATGCCGGCATCGTTTTTCAACTCTGCAGTGACGATCTTGGTCCGCAGATCCAAGTGCGGGAAGTACTCATCGGAGCGCTTGGAGATGCCGCCTCCAATGATGAAAAGCTCAGGGGAGAACAGGAACTCGACGTGCTGGAGGTACCGGTTCAGAAGAACTCCGTACTGGTCCCAGGTCAGCCCATCCCGCTCCCGGGCGACGGCGGATGCCTTGGTTTCGGCGTCGACACCGTCCACTTCGAGGTGGCCAAGCTCGGCGTTGGGAACCAGATGGCCATTGAAGATGAAGGCCGATCCAATGCCGGTGCCCAGCGTGATCACCAGGACCGTGCCGTCCACGCCTTCGCCGGCGCCATAGCGGGCCTCGGCCAGCCCGGCGGCGTCGGCGTCGTTAATCACCTCTACAGGGCGGCCAAGCCGCTTGGTGAACGCCTTGTCGATGTCGGCTTCAAGCCAGGACTTGTCCACGTTAGCCGCTGAGTGAACCACACCATGTTGGATGATGCCGGGAAAGGTGACTCCTACGGGTGATGAGGCGTCGGGTGCGTCGGGTCGGCTCGAGAGCTCGGCGACTATCTCGGCCACGACCTCCGCAACGGCCTCCGGCGTCGCCGGTTGAGGCGTCGGAACCCGGAACCGGTCACCGATCAGCTTGCCCTTTTTTAGGTCGACGATGCCGCCCTTGATTCCGGTGCCGCCGATGTCGATACCGATCAGCGGGGCGTGCTTGTGGTTTTTCTCATCCTTTTTGGACAATGCATTTCCGATCATGGCAGGAGGGATGGGCGGCGGCAGCCCCTGGGCTGCAGACACATTTCGGTAACTCAGGGAAGGGTTAAGATTTCCGCGCCGGTTTCAGTGACCAGCAGCGTGTGCTCGAATTGGGCCGTACGTTTGCGGTCTTTGGTAACCACTGTCCAGTCATCAGACCACATGTCCCATTCGATGCTGCCGAGGGTGAGCATGGGTTCGATGGTGAAGACCATGCCCGTTTCGATCACTGTGTTGTACGCCGGTGCGGCGTCGTAATGCGGAATGATGAGGCCTGTATGGAAGGCTTCACCTACACCGTGGCCAGTGAAATCCCGGACCACGCCGTAGCCGAAGCGTTTGGCGTACGACTGGATGGCTCGGCCGATTACGTTGATCTCGCGGCCCGGAGCCACGGCCTTGATGGCCCGGTTGAGCGACTCCTGCGTACGCTCAACCAACAGACGGGATTCTTCATCCACATCGCCAACAAGGAAGGTGTAGTTGGTGTCCCCATGCACCCCGCCGATGAATGCCGTGATGTCGATGTTGATGATGTCGCCGTCTCGAACCACCGTTGAGTCCGGGATTCCATGGCAGATGACTTCGTTCAGGGACGAGCAAATCGACTTCGGAAAGCCGCGGTAGCCCAGCGTGGATGGGTAGGCATTGTGATCGAGGAGGAACTCATGGCCAACCTCGTCCAACCGGTCCGTGGTGACGCCGGGGACAATGTACTTGCCAACTTCGACAATCGCCTGTGCGGCTATTTTGCTGGCAATCCGGATCTTCTCAATGGTCTCGGCGGACTTGACCTCGGAACCCGTGAACTTGCTGGGTGCCTTCTTGCCAACGTATTCGGGCCTGGCGATCGACGCCGGAACAGCTCGCTCAGGGCTGATGGTTCCAGGGGTGAGCGTGCCGGTAGGTGCAGTGGAAGCTGGAGAAGGCATAGATTGATCATATAAGGCCCAAGAGACGTAAGTAACAATGCCCGGCGGGGCTTCCACTGGTCCGCCGAACGTTACGCGTGCACCAACTACTGATGGAGGAGGAAAAGTGCCGGAGTACTGGTACAACGTCAACACCCACGAGATCGAAGAGGACGCCATGTCCGACTGGTCTCAGCTCATCGGCCCCTACAAAACCAGGGAAGAAGCCGAACACGCCCTGGAAAAGGTCAAGGCCCGCAATGATGCGTGGGACGCGCAGGACGAAGACTAGCCTGGACGAGGACTAGCCGAAACGAAGACGGGCGGGGCCCGGACTAGAAGGAGTGCTCGGGTCCGGGGAACTGGCCGGACCTTACGTCTTCCCCATAGGCCGCGGCGGCGTCGCTCAGCGTTGACCGCAGGTCCGCGTATTGCTTGACGAATTTTGCCATTTTGCCGCCGCGGAGACCGGCCATGTCCTGCCACACCAAGACTTGTCCCGTGGTGCTTTTGCCCGCGCCGATGCCAACCGTCGGCACCCGCAACGCAGCGTCGACGGCAGCGGCAGTGTCTGCCGGGACCATCTCCATGAGGACACTGAAAGCACCGGCGTCCTGCAACGCGATCGCGTCGTCGATCAGTCGCTGGGCGTCATCGCCACGTCCTTGGACGCGGTATCCCCCGAGGGAATGCTCACTCTGGGGCGTGAATCCGATGTGCGCCATGACGGGGATCCCGGCCTGCACCATCGCAGTGACAGTATCAGCGTAGTAAGCGGTGCCCTCGATCTTGACGGCGTGGGCCAGGCCTTCCTTGAGGAACCGGACACCGGTGGCCACGGCCTGTTCGGCGGAAACTTCGTAGCTGCCGAATGGGAGATCCGCAACAATCAGCGCCCTCTTGGCCGAGCGGCTCACGGCCCTGCACAGCGGAAGGAGCTCGTCCACCGTGACGGGAAGGCTGGTCTCATTGCCGAAGACGTTATTCGAGGCTGAGTCGCCCACTAAGAGGACTTCAATGCCGGCTTGGTCGAAGATCTCGGCAGTGTACTGCTCGTACGCCGTCAGCATGGCAAAACGGGCACCGTTGTCCTTGGCCTGCTGCAGGTGGTGGATCCGGACCCGTCCGGCAGGCTTCGCGCTACCCGCCGTCGAACTGCTGCTTGTAGCGGCTGGGCCCGAACCGTAGGGTGCGGATACTTCGCTGGGCGTGCTGGATTCTGGAAAGTTGCTCGGGGCCATGGATAGAGCCTATGCCGTGCGTGCGGTGCCTGCCACCAGCGGGGACGCCGTCTCCGTATGTAAACGCTGTGTTACGCGAAGCCGCCAGCACCACATTGGCACTGAACTCTTAGTAGAGTGAAGGCTGAGCTGTCCTGGCTCCAATCACTGGAACCAGAGGCATGGACAATGAATTGGAAATGAGGCCCCATGGACCGCCAGCAAGAGTTCGTTCTGCGGACGATCGAAGAGCGTGACGTGCGCTTCGTACGCTTGTGGTTTACCGACGTCGTGGGTTCCCTTAAATCGGTAGCCTTGGCGCCGGCGGAAGTTGAGGGCGCTTTCGAAGAGGGCCTTGGTTTTGATGGGTCGGCCATCGAAGGGCTCGCCAGGGTCTTCGAATCGGACATGCTTGCCCAGCCCGACCCGTCCACATTCCAGATACTTCCTTGGCGGGGCGAAACCGAACAGACCTCAAGGATGTTCTGCGACATCCTGACGCCCGACGGCGAGCCGTCGGCCGCTGATCCCCGCAACGTGCTCAAGAGGGCGCTCGCCAAAGCAGCTGATATGGGATTCACCTGCTATACGCATCCCGAGATCGAGTTCTACCTGTTGAAGTCCCAGGACCTGGGTTCGAACGGTGCGCCGGTGCCTGTGGACGAAGGCGGCTACTTTGACCACGTGCCAGGTGGGGTGGCCCAAGACTTCCGCCGTACTGCCGTGACCATGCTGGAATCGGTGGGTATCTCCGTGGAGTTCAGCCACCACGAAGGCGGGCCGGGCCAAAACGAAATCGACCTCCGCTATGCCGATGCCCTCCAGACCGCGGACAACATCATGACGTTCCGCACTGTGATCAAGGAAGTTGCCTTGCAGCAAGGCACCTACGCCACGTTCATGCCCAAGCCGTTCACGGACCACCCAGGTTCAGGCATGCACACGCACTTCTCCTTGTTCGAGGGGGACACCAACGCGTTCTTCGAAGCCGGTGCCGAGTTCCAGCTCTCCAAGACCGCACGCCAGTTCATTGCCGGAATCCTCAAACACGCCCCGGAATTCACGGCCGTCACCAACCAGTTCGTGAACTCGTATAAGCGGCTCTGGGGTGGCGGCGAAGCACCAAGCTACCTGAGCTGGGGCCACAACAACCGATCCGCACTGGTGCGGGTTCCGCTGTACAAGCCGGGGAAGGGCCAGTCGGCGCGCATCGAATACCGGGGCATCGACTCCGCCACCAATCCATACTTGGCGTACGCCGTGCTTTTGGGCGCCGGTTTGAAAGGTATCGAGGAAGGCTACGACCTTCCGGCTGCAGCGGAAGATGATGTATGGTCGCTGACCACGGCCGAACGCAAGGCGATGGGACACGCCCCCTTGCCGGCAAGCCTCCACGACGCCATCCGGGCCATGGAGGAATCGGAACTGGTTGCCGAAATCCTCGGCGAGCAGGTGTTTGAGCACTTCCTGCGCAACAAGCGTGCGGAGTGGCAGGACTACCGCCTGCAGGTCACCCCGTACGAGTTGCAGCGCAACCTCGGCATCCTCTAGGCAGGGCCAGTGAGCCTTGCACGTCGGCTCATTTCGGCCGGGTTCAGCGATCTTGACAAGGGCGAACGCTTCCTTGCTGCCCCCGAATTGGACGGGATCGACCAGGATGCACTCTTTGCCGGGCTCTCCGTAGCTGCCAGCCCGGATACGGCCTTGCAGTCGTTGGTCAGGCTGATCGAGAAAAGCCCCGGCCTGAAGAAGCTGGCGGCAGCCGATCTGGACACCAGTGAGCCGCTCTACCGTCTTTTGGGTGCATCCGAAGCTTTGGGGGAGTTCCTCATACGACACCCCGAGCATCTGGACGTCTTCAATGTCCGGGTGAGCCCTGAACCGATGAGCGCCAAAGGCGCTGAGCTCCGTGCAACGATCCTCCGTTCGGTGAAAGCGGAGCCCGGTTCGCAGCGGCCCGTCGCCGGCATGACCGGCCAACCTGCCTATGCCGCATTACGCACTGCCTACAGGCGGGGGCTGACGGAACTTGCCATCAAGGACCTGTGCGCGGCTTCTCCCCAGGACTTCATGCCAGCCGTTGGCGCGGAACTGGCGGACCTCGCCGGAGCTGCGATCGAGGCGGCCCTCGCCGTATCCCGTGCCGAGGCGGCAGAACAGTTCGACGTCGGTGAGGTCGCCGACGTCGGGCTCGCTGTGATCGGCATGGGTAAGTGCGGCGCCCGCGAGCTGAACTACATCTCCGACGTCGACGTCATTTACGTTATCGAGTCCGGAACATTGGATGACGCCCGCGCTGCCACGATCGGTACCGCCTTGGCCTCGGGGCTCTCGCGCGCGATTTCTTCGCCGGCGCCTGAACCGGGGCTGTGGGAGGTCGACGCGAACCTCCGTCCCGAAGGTAAGTCGGGGCCGTTGGTTCGCACACTGCCCTCGCATCTGAGCTATTACGCCCGGTGGGCCCAAAGCTGGGAGTTCCAGGCTTTGCTGAAGGCCCGCACCATTGCCGGAGACCGGGAGCTCGGAAGCCGGTACGAGGAAGCGGTGGCTCCACTTGTCTGGGCATCGGCGGGTCGGGAAGGGTTCGTTGAGTCCGTTCAGGCCATGCGGCGACGGGTCACGGACCACATTCCGCCGGCCGAGGAGCAGCGCCAGATTAAGCTGGGCCGCGGCGGCCTCCGCGATGTCGAATTCACTGTCCAACTACTGCAGTTGGTGCACGGCAAATCAGACGAGTCGCTCCGGTGCCGGGACACCACCTCCGCCATTGCTGCGTTGTCCGCCGGTGGTTACATCGGACGGGCGGACGCCGCAGCTTTCGACGACGCATACCGTTACCTGAGATTACTGGAGCACCGCATCCAGCTGTTCCAGCTCAGACGGACACACCTGATGCCTGCGGCCGAAGATGCCCAGCGGTTCCTTGCCAAAGCCGTGCTGGGACCGTTCTCCCTGGAGCGTCCACACCCCGATCAGTTGATGGGGACCTGGCAAAAGACCAAAAGGTCCGTGCGTGAACTCCACGACCGGATTTTCTATCGTCCCTTGCTCAACACAGCCGCCAAGCTCAGCAGTGAAGATGCCAAGCTCACCCCCGAGGCTGCGCAAGGCCGCTTGGCCGCCCTGGGTTACCTCGATCCGCGGGGGGCGCTCCGGCACATTGAGGCTTTGACGGCGGGCGTCAGCAGACGGGCTGCCTTGCAGCGCCAGCTCCTGCCCATACTGCTCGGCTGGCTGGCCGAAGGAGTGGATCCCGACGCCGGGCTCCTCGCTTTCCGCCGCGTCAGCGAGGCGTTGGGCACTACCCACTGGTACCTTGGCATGCTCCGTGATTCCCAGGCTGCAGCAGAACGCCTGTGTCAGGTACTGGCCAATTCCCGGCTCATATCGGACCTGTTGGAGGTATCTCCGGAATCGGTTGCCTGGCTCGGTAATGACAAGGAGCTTGTTCCGGTTCCCTTCGAGGCGCAGTGGCAGGAGATCAAGTCCAAACTCTCCAGGCATCCGGATCCGGAGAGTGCCATGCGGTTGGTCCGGCTCATCCGAAGGCGGGAAATCCTCAGGACAGCCATCGCGGACAGTGCCGGGTTGCTCGATCAAGACGCAGTGGGTCATGCCTTGGCTGAAACCGACCGTGCTGCAGTCCTCGGAGCCTTGCACGTTGCGGAGTCGGCAGTGGCGGGTTCGGGGCCGTTGAAGACAGATGTTCTCGTCGTCGCCATGGGACGCCAGGGCGGCCGGGAAATCGGCTACGGATCTGATGCAGACGTCATCTACGTCCATCGCGCGCGGCCGGGGTTCACCGACGCGGAAGCGCAGGAACAGGCCTCCGCAGTGGTTGCGCGGATTTCCAGTTTCCTCACTCAGCCGCTAAAGCCTGCCATCCTGGCCGAGCGGGTCCTGGTCCTCGACGCAGATCTCCGGCCGGAGGGCAAGAACGGGGCCATGGTCCGCTCCTTGGACTCCTATGCGGAGTACTACCGCCGGTGGTCACTGACCTGGGAGGCGCAGGCACTGCTGCGAGCCCGTCCGATGGCTGGTTCCGACGAATTGGCCGCGGACTTTGTGAAGTTGATAGATCCCATCCGGTACCCGGCAGAGTTGGCCGAAACTGACGTGCGGGAAATTCGCAGGATCAAGGCCCGCGTGGAGTCGGAGCGCCTCCCGAGGGGTGCCGATCCGGCCAGGCACGTGAAGCTTGGCCGTGGAGGACTCAGCGACGTGGAGTGGCTGGTGCAGCTCTTGCAGCTTCAGCACGCGGGGAAGCATCCTGACCTGCGGACCACTTCCACCATGGAGGCGCTCGCCGCAGCGGTCAAGCTTGGTTTGGTGGGCGACGACGACGCGGCGCTCCTGGAGGAGGCCTGGCAGTTGGCCAGCCGGATCCGTTCGGCAAATGTGATCGACACCGGGCGGGCCTCGGACCTGCTGCCTTCCTCCCGGAGGGACCTGGAAGCCGCAGCCAGATGGTGTGGCTACGCTCCCGGGAATGCCGGTCAGTTCGAGGAGGACTACTTGCGGGTGAGCCGCCGCGCACGCAGCGTCTTCGAGAGACTGTTCTACGGTTACTAAACGCTGTAGCCGTTCAGAGGAAGACCATCATGACTGCCCATGGACCGGAACGCCCACAAGACCCGCTGTACATCGCTGACGCTGGTCCACCATGGGGTGATGTGTGGTTGATCCCGCTAAAACTGCTCGACGACGACTCCCGGGCGATTCACCTGGGTGCGGTGGCCGAGATGGCGGTGGGGCTTCACCAACGAGCTTTTGTTGGGGACCCGTTGCGGATGATGCTCGTGGGCCTGCATGAGGCGTCAAGGCTGCCTTATGTCATTGAGGCGGAGGGCAAAACTGTTGGCGTGCTGACGTTGCAGCATGGGGCAGCGCGGATGGCGGGGTGGGCCGACGACGATTCGGCCTGGTTGCTGCGGGGTTTCCTCATTGACTATGCGAGCCAGGGAAAGCGTTTGGGCTCCCGGGCAGCCGTAGCGGCAGTTGCCGAAGCGCGCAAGGTGACGGACAGGTTGCAAGGCGGGCAGGCCGGCGTCGTGCTTTCTGTCAATGAGGCCAATCCGGCGGCGTTGTCTGCCTACCGCAATGCCGGTTTCATTGACCGGGGCCAATACCTTGGCGGTAATGCTGGACCGCAACGGACTATGTACGTTCCTTTCCGTGCGTGTGGCGTCAACTCAGGTTGACGTCAGTCTGATCGTCAACTAGCGTTGACGACATGGAGGAGGATCGCATGAAGACGCTTGTGGGATCGATGGACGGCATGGGACCTGCCGAGGCCTTGTATGCAGTGGCGGAGCTGCACAAGGAAGTTGGGCGTACTGAAGCCGCTCTGGTGCGATCGGCGCGCCGGGCGGGGCTTTCCTGGGAAGCGATCGCACTCTGCCTCGGCGTGAGCAAACAAGCCGTGCACAAGAAATATGGGAAGCAGTAGCCTTCCTGCCGGGTGCCCTGCACCGGAAGGGGCTTTGACCCTCTTGTTGGTCGGCGTCAGGCTCCTCTAAGCTGACCTCGTGACGGTCATGCGCGACTCGGACGGTGCGGCATTCTCGAATGCGTGCTGCTTCCGCTGCGAGCAGGCGGGACCGCATTGGGCATCCCGACACGGACAACCTGGGTTCTTCGCCTGCCGCCGATGCTTTGCTACTTTTGCCGACCACGATTCCTCTGCAGGGCCGGATAACGACAGCGGCCTGACGGGCTATTCATCCACACACCGGCTCGCCGCATACACGTAGTGGCCGCAGTGGGACGACGAAAATACGAGTACACACTACTCGTGTCCCGGAAAGACGGCGCGGGCACCATGGAGGTATGACAGCCTATGTGATTGAATCCGCCGCATTGATCCACCGCTGTCAGTGCTGCGGTGAAGAAACCGAGACCCTGTTTTGCAAGGACTGCGCTACCGACGACGCGGTGGATCAGGCGCACGCAGAAAGGCCAGCCACGGTTCGTTGAACCGTGACTGGCCTTTTCGACATACGTGGCTGCTAGACGCCGTAGTAGAGCTCGAACTTTTCAAGGGGTGGTGGTAAGTGCTGGACGGTGTTGAAAACCGCTAGATTCTAGGGTTTTCATGATTGTAGAGTGATGGTGATTTATGGGGGATTGCGGACGTCTTGCGGACTTTCTGCGGACTCTCAGTTAGGGATCATTTACTGAATGCGTCTCACGGTCCAGGGGTTCCCGGCGCTCCGTGACGGGATGGACGCTCTCTAGGCCTTGCCCATGGCTCCGACTGGGTCAAGAATGCACAGGCTCGGGTCATCGGGAACGTTTTCCTAAGAGAGGGGCACACTCCATGAACTGGATAGTCTGGGTCATCATCATCGCGATTCTTCTTGCTGTCGTTGCTGGGATTATCGGTCTCGTCGTATGGCTGATCGTCAAAGCAGCGCGCCGCCCCCGTCAGAACGGAGCCCCACCCAATAGCTAGTTGGTGGGGTGCTGGAGGCCGCGGAGGGATCGAACGCTCTCTAGTGTGGGACAGCCTCAGCCGGGAAGTAGTCTCCGATTCCGTGGACGCGCCACCCGCCAAGATCAGCACGGTTTACGACTGTGACAATAATGGCCGAGACGATCTGTTCATCCCTGACCTGGTAGTTCTCCACCGTGCCGGGGATGACTTTGAAGTACGCGACGGCATCGTCGCCTAGCGCCCTATCCGCGATGCTGCCGTAGCCGACATCTTTCAGGCTCCTAAACCAGTCCCCGACTTCGCGGAAATCCCCCCATGCCTTACGTGACTCTGGTGTCACTAGTCGAGCAAGCTCGCTGGCTGGGGTCGATTCGTCATCGAGCAGGCTGCAAAAGTGGACGCCCAAGAGGAAAGCAGGGTCGCCTGTAGCTGAGAAGTACGCCTGCCGGCTCTCCCCTTCGCTGGTTTGCCGCTTCCAGTTCGTGGGCGGTTGGTCATCTGGGTGCTGGTTGTATGCCATGGCGGAAAGCTTACCGATGGGGTCCGACAAAATACTCGGTACGGAATCCCTCATTGAGGCGGTGCATGATAGTCAGGATTGTGTATGCTCAGAGTCGTTTGTCCGGGAGAGAGAAATGCGGGGGGTTTGATGGACTGGGCGTCGATGATAATTGCAATCCTGTCGATCTTGATTACGGCTGTCAGTGTACGGGTTGCAGTGGAAGCCAGACGGGCATCTGACCGGGCGGCTGATGCGGCAGAGAAATCCGCCGACGAGTCGCGGCGCGCTAACGACATCACCGTTCTATACAAGGATCCGTACTGGACACTGATCTCTGAACCGGAACCAGAGGGTGGATACGCTGGTGGCCCCACGACGGAATTGAGGCTAACCAACCGCGGTGAGTCACCCGGCCGAGACGTAAGGATCTCCTTCGATTTTGACCCCACGCACATACACATTCCCCCGCAGGCGTGGCCGTTCATCGACCGCGGCGAACATGTCACCTTCATCACGCTCTTTGAACTGAGACCCTTCAGCGCTGGGGGCACATTGTGGAATAACCAGATCGCAAACAATCCAGATCGAAACATGGCCACTGTGTCTTGGACGTCGCCGGCCGGGGAGAACAAAACCCAACGCGTGCAGCTACCGCAGTGCGGCCGCTACCTTACTGAGGCCGAGAGCAGCAACTGACGATTACGGCTCCGGGGTTGTGCCGCTGTCCGCGAATGTCATGTCGTAAAGCGCGAGGGCGTCCGCTACCTGCTCACCGACTTGCCGCATAAGGACCATGTTCCCGAGACGGGACACAGCAAATTCGACGTCCTTGTTACCGGCCCAGCCCGTCCCGGCCCTGGCAGCGTCAACCATGATGTGCGCCGCTTCGCTCCGCCACCCTGCGATCTGCTCATCAACAGTTTTCAAATACTCCTGACCGCGCGCCGCCCACGCAGCCAAGTCCTCAGCAGTTGGTTTCTCCTCAGACATTCCCCTTAGACCCTCCTGGAGCGTGCCAAGTTGATCCGTGCAGCCGTCGAATTAGTCAGATAGTCCACGCCAGTCAGCTCCACTTCCATGCCCTGCATAGCGCGCGTGGTCGCCTTGTACTGGGCTTCCTCCAATGCCTCCGGGGTGAGACCGCTCACCGCTTGGCTGGTCCTGTGGAGGGCCTGCCAGTCACCGTTGGACAGGACCGCATCCGGTTTCGTCTTGCGGTGCTGAACCAGGAGCGGTTGAGCGGTTTGCTCGAGCCAGCCGCCGTTGTCGAACAGCATCGGACCGCCGGTTGAGCCCGTGAACAGGTGCCCAACAAAGCTCAGGCCGGCGTCAAAAACTTTCTTGGTCGCACCGGCCACGATATCGACCATCGGGCCGGCACCGGGGAACGCCGCGGTGATCTGACTCAGGAACCCGTCCAACAGGCCCGCGAGTGGGTTGAAAAACCCGCCGCCGCCCTGACCGGACCCCGCCGTTCCCCCACCAGTCAGGTAAGGGGTTGGGTCAAGGACGTTAGGCCACCCACCATCCAAAACCATGTAGTGAAGGTGAGGGCCGGTAGCCAAACCGGTCATGCCGACGAAACCGATCGGCTGGCCCTGATCGACCATCGAACCGTTACCGACCGTGAAACCGGATTGGTGCGCATACCACGTCTGCAACCCGTTCGGGTGGTCGATGTGGGTTTCGTTGCCGCCACCATAGGATGACCAGCCAGCGAACGACACACGGCCCGGGCCGGCTGCGTGGATCTCCGTTCCTTGAGGAGCGGCCATGTCGATGCCGTTGTGCCCATTGATCCCGGAGAAGCCCTGAGTGATCACGAACGACGCCAACGGCGACACGAGACCGCCCCCGGCGTAGCCCTTCGCCGTGCGGAGAGCCTCAACGATGCCGACACCGCCCCAACGGGAAATGTCATCCTGCGACCAGACGACTTCCCCGGCGTGGACGATACCGGCCGGATCGTACTTACCACCCGGACCTGTGTAACCGCCCACGTCGTAGGAGCCCCACCCGGCCGGGGGCCACGGGATTGAGATGTCCTTATGGCCGCTGTCGAAGAACCTCATCACGTTGTTCACGGCCGCGAGGATGCCTCCGTTCAGGACCGTGTTGACCACGAAATCTATCGGCGCTTTAGCGAACGCCGCGATGTTCTTCCACGCCGTCGAGATGGCCGTGGCCCCATCATCAAACGCCTTCGGGATGGTTTTCGTGATGAAATCGGACATCGGAGTAAACACGTTGTCCCGAATCCAGTTCCACACCGTGCTGATGGCCGTAGAAATGCCCTGCCACGCCGGGGAAATGACGCTCTGCCATAGCCACGTGAAAGCTGGGGCCAACACGTTTTGGATGTACCAGACGACCCCGCTGATCGTCGGCATGACGACGCCCTCAACCGCGAATTTCACGACGGCTGAGATCCCTGCGAACACGGGTTGAATGATGGTTGCGTACAGCCAGGAGAACATCGCGCCGGCCACGTTCAGCGCCCCGATGATCCACGGAACCGCGACGTCGCGGAACCACGTCACGAACCCGTTCGTCACCGTAGTGATGAAGCTCCAAACGTTCGCCCACACCTGCTGCCCCAGCTGCGTTTGGGTGAAGAACCAAATCAGTCCTCCGACGAGGACGACGATCCCGGCGACCACCAGACCGATAGGGTTCGCGTTCATGGCAAGGTTCAAACCCCACTGAGCCGCGGACGCTGCGGTGATCCACTCCCGCACGGTCGCGATAATCGCCATGGTCTTGGTCACGGCAACGTAAGCGCCGACACCGGCCGCGACGGCTAGGACCGCGGCGGAGTTATCCCAAAGGAACTTGCCGAAGTCACGCAACCCGGGAAGCAGGTTCGTGTTCAGGAATGAGCCGAATTCGCCAATGGCGGGAAGCACGACTGTCCGGATGAAATTGCCGATATCGATAAGCCGCGGAACCACATCCGTCCGGACGAACCCGGCGAAACCGATTACGGCCGGAACTACGTTCGTTTGAATGAAACTCGAGAAGTCGTTCAGCGGTGGCATGACGTTGGTCCGGACAAAATCACCGATGTTCCCGATGGCGGGGAAAAGGTCAGTCCGCGCGAACGACGCGAAGTTCGTCAGGGAAGAAACAACCGCCGGGATCGCGACGGCTCCAAGCCATTGCGTGGCTCCGCCAATGCCGTCCTTGATCATGGGGATGAGCGGCTCAATTGCCGTGGCCATGCCGATACTGAAAGTGTCCGAAGCCGTGGACCACAAGCCAGCCAGGGACTGTGATTGTTTCTCCATGAGCCCGTTGAACCGCTCCAGGCCAACCCCTGATTCGAGGGTCGCCATAAGGTCGTCAAGGTCCTTCTTGCCGAGCTTGCCGGACTGCGCGAGGGCCGCGACTTCCTGAGTGGACTTGCCCGTGGCCTTAGCCAGCAGCTCGTAAACGGGGACACCAGCATCACGCAACTGGTTCAAGTCCTCAGCGCTGATCTTCTGCGCCGCGTTCATCTGCTGGATAGCGACAACAGCCCGCTGGATACCCTCAGAACCGGTGCCCATACCAGAGGTGATGTTGCCGAGGGTGGTCATAATCGGGATGACCTTGTCGGACGCTATCCCGGTAGCGACCAACTGGGACGCTGACTGTTCCAGGCCCGGCAACTCGAACGGGGTCGCAGCAGCGAATTTCGTCAGGTCCTGCAAGAAAGCTTTGGCTTTCTCCCCGGACCCGAGCATGGTCGTGAAACCGATCTGAGCGGTTTCGAGCTGCGCAGCGGTTTTGATACCAATAGCTCCGGCCGCACCGATACCCGCAAGAGCCGCCCCGGCCCCGATCTTCAAAACCTTTGCGAGGGCCTCACCGGCACCGCTGACGGCCTTACCGAAAGCGGAGGAGAAAGCATTACCGGAAGAGGAACCCGTGGCGGACGCATCAGCATCAACGCTCTTGAGTTCCTTCAACACCGACGACCGGAAACCGGACATGTTCGGCGTGATACTCACGTACATCGCCGCGAGTTCTGATGACACGCCAACCACCTCTCAAACAAGTGGTTGGCGTAATAATTCTATCGAATGGAGCAGAACAAATCGAACGAAAGGGGCTTAGAATCCGCCCTTTGTTTAGTCAGACGGTCGTGCCTGCCCGAGCCAGGTCAGCGCGTCATCACGGGACATGAAAAACCGGACAGGGCACGGAACCGGACCGGTGCCCAGTTGATAATCGGCCAGCATGCGATCCACCGGGCTTGCACCTACCAAGGCAACACGAGACGCAGTGGAGGGAGCAGCGAACACCTGCCGCGCGCCGTTGCTCAGGAAAGCCATCCCCGCCATGTCCACCATCAACGGAAGCGAAGCGCCGTTCGCGAGCCCGTTCACAGCAGCAAGAGCCGCAAGGGCCATTTCAGCGTCAAGCCGCACGCCAGGGGACCACGTCATATGCAAATACGCGAAAGGCGAATGAAAACGCTCCACGACGCAGTCACTAAGAACCACACGCTCACGCTCCATAGCCACCAGCCCTCCGAGTACACCAATATGCAAAACCATACGACCTAGTGCATGAGTACCCTGCAAACCTCACGAGAAACATAAGGTGCCGGTTGCATAGTCGGAATCCTTCGAGTGTCCACAGCCCCGGAATCCCGAAAGAAAAAAATGCAATAGATAGATCGGGCACTATGCACCGGGGGTGGCCTGTTCGGCCCGGGGGGTGGGGGGTGTGGGGGTGTCGTGCTGTGGACACCGTTGCCCTTTGATTGGCATGGTCTTTGGTGTCCACAGCTTTGCGAGCGCCTTAGCTGATGTTCACCTGAAAGGACAGTTCCGTTGCGACTGCGCGTGTGGCTGTGAGTGTCGCGGTCAGCCTTGCCACGTCCGTTGCGGCCGAGTCGGCTGTGGTCCCAACGGCTGTGCCGGCGATGAAATTGCTTCTGAGTGTTGCTTGCAGGCTCGCATGCGCGGCCTTCAGTGCGTCCGCGGTTGTTTCCGCGTACGCTTCGGCTCGTTGCTGTGCTGCTATCAACGTGGCTTTGCTTTCGAGTGCCATGTCTTTTTGATTCCTCTCGTCTTGGTGTCTTGCTGTCATGGTGGTGGCCCGTTGGCCGAGGCCTGCCTCGTTATGAGCCTCGGCCAACGGGGGTATGCGGGTTACCTGCTGTTCCTGGCATGGAGGAGGGCTCGGCCCTGGGCGGGGGTGAGCTTGATAGGGCCGCGGGGTCTGGGTGCCGCTCCTGTGGGGGCGGGGGCATCCGTTGACGCGTGCCCCGTTACGTCCGCCAGCGCCTCGAGGGCTTTCGCGATGCGCTCGTCGTCGCCCTGCCGGTACAGCGGTGACGTCGCCATTTCGGCCAGTTCCTCAGCCCTCAGCAACTGGTCCACGGTGGGCACCCAGGGATTCGTGTTCTCTGCGACCCGGATGAGCGCCGCCGTTTGCTCGTCTAGGTCTCTTCCGGGAAGTGGCGCGCCCCAGTCGTCCGCTGCGAGGATCGGGGCAGGGTCCGCGCCCCACCAGCCCATGAGTTCCGTGAAGCCGGTCAGGCGTCGGTTCTTGGCTTCCGTGCATGCGTTGCTGCGGCGATCGGTCCATGCCTTCTCGACGTCGATGGCTTGCCGGACCTGCCCGACGCGGAGCACCGCTTGACGGCCGCGGGTTCGGAGGGTGCTGTCCGAAAGGCTGTCCAGGACGGTGTGCGTGATGGTCGTCTGGGCGGCGCGGATCTGAAGATACGTTTCCACCAACTCAGCGCGGCGTTTCCGTAAAGCCAGCGCTTTGGTGTTCCCGGTTTCCGCGATGGTCTCCAGGTCAGGAAGTGCCATCAATTCCGGCGTGAGTTCCAGGAGTTCGTCCACGAACCCGGCAAGGGCCTCGTTCAGGAAGGCAAGAGCCGGCGCGGAACCGTTCGAGATAGCGTCACGTTTCCGCGCGAGAGAGTCCTCATGAAAACGCTGCACTTGATGGATCTCTTCATTTCCCGCCTGGACTGCTTGAACGGCTTGAACGTGTCGCATCCCAACCCCGGCAGGGAACTTTCCATCTCCCGCTGCGGCGTCCGCGAGTTCGGACTGCACGGGAGACCCAAAGTCTGTCGCCTGTGGGCCAAGGTTCGCCCGAAGCTCCCTCAACCACCGGGCCGAGACAGTAGCGGCACGTTCCGCCTCCGAGTATCCGTGGATTTGCGACATCGCTTCGGCAATAAGGTCATTCTTCATTTGGATTTTTCCTATTCGTCGCTGGTTTTGCCGTGGCGTGCTGCGAAGCGGTCCCTGCCTGCGGTCAGGGTGCCCCGTTTCAGATCCGCACGTTCCTGTCGGATTCGTTCCCGGTCCGCCCGTGCGGACTCTTCGGGATTTCCCGCTAAGGGGTGTTGGCTGGCGAACCGGTCCCGGCCGGCCTGTACTCGGCTAGTTTTTGTCATCACTCACTTCTGTTCTTCTTTCTGATCAGGCTCGCTGCGTGCAAGATGCTCGAGGTCTGCGATGCGTTCGGACAGATCCGCATCGGTTAGGAAAGCGGGTAGGTCAGTTGGTCTTGCGGTCATGAGGTTTTGTCCTTGTCGATTCGAGAATGCTCTGGCTACAGACGGCCCCGACGGACCAGCTCAGCGGGGCGAGCTGTTCCAGGGTGCGCCGGGAGATCGGTCGGGTCCGACGCTGGCCGTCAAGGCGGGCTTGGAGCTTCCGGAAGCCTGGGTCATGGCGCTGCACTGTTGGCCTCCTGCTTTTCAGTAAGCGTCTCCGCCAAGTCCACGATTTGATTGGCTACGGCGAACGCCTGCTCGGGGGTGAGGAACACTGAGCCGGCCCCGGCATGAAGCATGACGCCGGTAAGTTCCGTGGGCTTGCCCGGATCCCACAGGTACGCATGGATGCGGAAGTAGCGGCGAGTCATGGCGTCTCCTCTTCGGGCAGGTAGGCGCGGTAGCGTTCTTCGGCCAGCCAGCGGGCCGGACCGGGGCAGAACTTCCAAGCTTTCCCGTTCGGGCACGCAGCTCGAACCTCAGTCGCGAACCGGCGGGTAGCGAACATGAGGTGAGCATGTGAGGTCGTGCGCAGCGCAGCTTCATAAGCAGCGATTCCGCCCTGCTGAAACCTGTGCTTCGGGAAAGCCCTGACGAACTGCCGGTAACCATCGATAGCGTTCATGGCTGCACCTTCTCTGGCCACCACTGTCCCCAGCCGTTCGGGTTCGGGGTGTAGTCCGGTTCCTCAACCGGGGCCGGAACAGCAACAGCCTGACCATCCCAACCCGGCGAAGCTTTCGGAGCCCAGTCCTGGGCCCGGAGCATCCAATTACGCCAAGCCTGGTTCCAATCATTGAAAGTGTTCCCACGGGCCGCATGCCACGAAAGGAACTTAGCGGTCTCGGCTTCAAGGTTCACCGTGATGTGATTGTCCTTGGCCCAAGAACGCAGCGCCTCTGTGACGTCCATGGTTTCCGGTGCAGAGGATTTGGTGTTGCGCCTGGGGCGCTCTATAGGGTCTTGCTTGGTTAAAGACAGGGTAGTAGGAACTTCTGTTCCGGTTGGGGAACCTAAACGTTCCGGTTGGGATGATTCAAAAGTTCCGGTTGGGCCATTCCCAAGAGGAACATTCGTTCCGGTTGGCATTTCCCCAGTAGGAACATTCGTTCCGGTTGGGAATGTTAGTGAGTAGCTTGAACTGATGCCCTGCGTGCCCGCTCGACGCCCACGCCGTTCCTCAAGAATCCATCCGGCGTCTTTCAGCCATGAAAGGTTCTTCCGAACTGCCCGGTCGCTGATTCCCAAGCGTTCAGCGAGGGTAGCTTGACTGGGATATGCGTTCTTTCCCGTCTCACTGTCCGCATAGGCTGCGAGGGCGTATCCAGTGCGCACTGCTCCGTTCGGTGCCGTCCGAGCGAAAGTTAGAGCCTCTAACCAGATCCACTTGTTCATCGGGTCGCCACCGCGGCCCGCTGCTGGGGAACCGTAAGAATGAACGTCACTGACCTCTGGGCGGGCAATGTAACGCGCCCGTCAGGTGTCGCAATAGCCACTAGCTCCCTGCCGAGCTGCTTAGCCTCAGCCGGAGCGTCGGATGCCCAAAGGGCTTTCAGCCATCGCTGGTTTTGCCGTGAGGTCGCCCGACGCTCTGCCCGGTTCACTCGACAGCTTTCCGTTCGTACTCGGCTTTAGCGTGTTCGACCTCTTCGACCACGCCCGCGATGATTGCTGACACTCGGCGCGCGACGTCCAACGGTAACTCCACGCTGCCGATCGTGACCGTGAAGCCGCCCTGCGTGGCCGAGTACGCGGATTGGACGGGGCCAAGCTCTGTCCCCGTCTCCCGGGACGGCCCGTCGAAGTACAAGGGCACTTCATCCGGGAACAGGGGATCGACCATTGGAACTGTGAAGCCCTTGGGGGCCTTTGGGGTCCAGTCGAGAATGGATACAATGTTGCCGGGGGTGTTCATGACAATCATTCCCTTTTTGTGTAGTCGGTCCTCGGTGAGTGTCAGCTCGCCGGGGCCGTTTTCTTTTCTTTTCCTTGAGCAGCTTCCACCGCTCGCTTGCGGCATACGCGGCCGCGGTGGGTGTTCAATGAGGCTGACCCGCTGATCGTTGCGCCACAGTCGATGCACTTTGAGGTAAGCGCGAACCCGAGTTCACCGGCTAACCGCGACAGGATCGCGATTGTCACGTCCGTAGGATTCGCAGCCACTTCACCCTGCCTCCGCCTCGAATTGGGCATTTACCCAGTCGATGACATCTTGCTCCCGATACATCACGCGCCCAGCGATTTTTGCCGACCGGGGTCCCTTCCCGTTGTGCCGAAGCCAACGCATTTGAGAGGGGGTTTTCCGGAGCGCAGCCGCTGCTTCTTCCAGGGTCCAAAGTTTCATTACGCCTCCTTAGTTCTGTGAGAACTATTCGGTCTTGGTGACCTGAGACTATTGTTGCGCGGTATTGTCCATGGGTCAAGGGGGACTGTATGGTTTAGTTCTATGAGAACTGAAATGCAGGACATGACCTTGGCGGACGCGGTCCGTATACGTTTCGGGGCCGCTGTTCGGGCCACTCGCGGATCACGCGGTTTGACGCAGGAGGCACTCGCTGGCCGCGTGTCTGACTTTGGCATCAACATGACCCAGACGATGATCGCCAAGCTCGAACGAGGAGATCGCCCGACGCCGATCAGCGAAGCGGCCGTAATTGCCCGAATTCTTGATGTCCCTCTGGCCGCTTTGGTCGTGGCGGACGAACTTTCAGAAGGCGTGGCGCGGCTCGCAGCGTTGCGCGCCCAACTCTCTAACCTTGCCGACCGGGACGACGAACTCCTGAAAGAGATGAAGCAGATGCTGGACAAACGCTTAGCTATAACCGCCACATTTGAAAAGCTCGCTCTGGAACACGATCAGTTTGTCGAAGAACTCAGGGGTAGGTCGGACGCGGATCTTTATCGCAAACTAGGGGCCGACCTGAGGACAGTTTCAGAGTCTGAATCCTGGGGGACGATCCTGTCAGCAGCGCAGCAGCCCCCATCGGATGATGTGCCGGACTTGCTGGCGGTATTGAACATGAGTCTGCAACGAAAAGATGCGGGCAGCACCGGACCCGTCTACATGGAAGGCGAGATAGAAGTTGACGACGTGAGGCGTCCGGGTGATGTGGATGTCTCCTCGTGAGCAGCCTCAAGAAGCGTGACAACGGGTCTTGGCGGGCCCGGTATCGTGACCACGCGGGCAAGGAACATGCGCGTCACTTTGCCCGGAAGGTGGACGCTCAACGCTGGCTTGATGAAGTCACGACGTCTGTTGTCACGGGCACGTACATCGATCCAAAGACCGCTCTGACGACAGTCGGAGAGTGGTCCGAGGTGTGGTTACGCGGGTACGAGAACAACCGGCCATCTACAGTCCGGCAGGCTCGGACCCACCTAAGGCGAATCAACGCTGTGTTTGGCGATCGCACGTTGAAGAGTGTCCGTCCGTCTGAGGTGCGAGCCTGGACGGCACGGCTCAGCGCTGAGGGGCTTGCGGATTCGACGGTCTACGCATTGCACTCGCGCATGGGGCAACTCTTCAGTGATGCGGTCCATGACGGCCTGCTGCCCAAGTCGCCACTGAGTCGGCGCACGGCACCGAAGGCGGGAAAGCAGCGGCCGTATGTGGCAACCACGGCCCAGGTATGGGCCTTGCACGACGCTATGCCCGCCGGGTTGAAGCCAGCGGTGCTGCTGGGCGCTTTTGCCGGACTGCGGGTCGCTGAAGCCGTTGCACTGCGCGTCACAGACGTTGACTGGATGCGCGGAATCATCACGCCGGCCATTCAATATCCGGATACCGAACTAAAGACCGAAGAGTCCAAGAGCCCGATTGCGATCCCGCAAAGTCTGAGCTTGGAGCTGTCGAAAAATCACACTAAGTGGGGCAGTAACACGCTGGTCACCAACGAGTGGGGCCGCGGCCTATCCCCATACCGCCTGGAGCACTATTTCAGGGAAGCGCGAGCGAAAGTCAAAGGGTTACCCGACGGCTTCCGGTTTCATGATTTGCGCCATTTTTATGCCTCGCTACTTATCTCCAAAGGCCTAGACGTGAAGGTAGTGCAAAAGTGCTTGCGACACTCGTCAGCAAAGACCACCCTCGACACCTATGGGCACATGTGGCCGGACAAGGAAGAGTCAGCCAGAGCTGCGGTTGCTGACGTGTTCAAGGCGAGGCAGGGGAGCATAGGCAATGCTGCCAACGGCTGATGACTGGACACACAAAGTAAGGGCCTCAGGCGTGTGCCTGAGGCCCTTACTCGTCAGAGGCGCGATCGGGATTCTTGCGGACTCCTTGCGGACTCCACCCCTTTTTGCCCTTTGTTTTAGCTAGACGCCGTAGTAGAGCTCGAACTCGTAAGGGTTCGGGCGCAGTGACAGCGGGCGGATTTCGTTCTCGTACTTGTAGTCAATCCAAGTGTCGATCAGGTCCTGGGTGAAGACGCCACCGGCCTGGAGGAATTCGTTGTCCTCGCGCAGGGCCTCGAGGGCCTCTTCCAAGGAACCCGGAGCCTTCGGAATGTCCTTGGCTTCTTCGGCGGGGAGCTCGTAGAGGTCCTTGTCGATCGGTGCCGGCGGCTCGATGCGGTTGCGGATGCCGTCAATACCGGCCATCAGCTGGGCAGCGAACGCCAGGTACGGGTTGGAGGACGGGTCCGGAGCGCGGAATTCGATGCGCTTGGCCTTCGGGTTGGTTCCCGTGATCGGGATACGGATACCTGCAGAGCGGTTGCCCTGCGAGTAGACCATGTTCACGGGGGCTTCGAAGCCCTTGACCAGTCGACGGTAGGAGTTCACGGTCGGGTTCGTGAAGGCCAGGACTGCCGAGGAGTGCTTGAGCAGGCCGCCGATGTACCAGCGCGCGGTGTCGGAGAGCCCCGCGTAGCCCTTCTCGTCGTAGAACAGCGGGTCGCCGTTGTTCCACAGCGACTGGTGGCAGTGCATGCCCGAGCCGTTGTCACCGAAGACCGGCTTCGGCATGAACGTCACAGACTTGCCCCAGGCGTCCGCGGTGTTCTTGATGACGTACTTGAACTTCTGGAGGTCATCTGCCGCATGCGTCAGCGTAGTGAACTTGTAGTTGATCTCGGCCTGGCCGGCAGATCCAACTTCGTGGTGGGAGCGCTCGACCGCGAGGCCGGCCTTATCCAGTTCGACGCACATGGCGTCGCGGAGGTCAGCCTGCTTATCGGTGGGGGAGACCGGGAAGTAACCGCCCTTGACGGGGGTCTTGTATCCGAGGTTTCCGCCTTCTTCCTTGCGGCCCGTGTTCCAGTGTGCTTCTTCGGAATCGATCTTGTAGAAGCTGCCCTGCGGCGAGGACTGGTACTGGATGTTGTCGAAGACGAAGAACTCGGCCTCGGGAGCGAAGAACGCGGTATCGGCGATGCCTGTGGAAGCCAGATAGGCCTCTGCCTTCTCAGCAACGCCGCGGGGGTCGCGGTGGTACGGGTCACCCGTGCGCGGGTTCACGATGGAGAAGTTCAGCGCGAGGGTCTTTTCAATGCGGAAGGTGTCGACGAACGCCGAGGTCACATCCGGGATGAGCTGCATATCGGACTCGGCGATGCCCTGGAAACCGCGGATGGAGGATCCATCAAACAGTTGACCGTTGACGAAGAAGTCGAGGTCGACGCTCTTGGCAGGCACGTTGAAGTGCTGCTGAACACCAGGGAGATCGGTGAAGCGGATATCGACGAATTTGACGTCTTCGTCTTTGATGAACTTGAGGACTTCGTCCGCAGTCTTGAACATCTATGCTCCTTATGCATGTCAAGTAACAGGCCCGGAAGGCCCCGTGGTCCAGCCAAACCATAGTCCCGGGGACAAGAAATCTCCCGGGGCAATGGTTGCTGGCAACTCACACCACCATAGGGAGAAGGGATTTCCCGGGGGTGTCGGTATTGTTTCCGGCAAGTTACAGAATCGTCTGTCAGGTAAACGGTAGTGGGCTTTCCCGCGTCAGGTCCACGCGGGTCCAACCAGCGAACGCCCCACGACGCCGGTGCACGCGACTGAGCGGCTGCCGACGTCGGACGCCTGGCGTGCAGCCATTAGGCTTGGAGGGTGGTTGACAGAAAAGACATTGGCTCCTGGCTGAGTGGCCCGGACACCTCGGGCATCTCCAAATATCCCGGCGAGCGGCTCGGCCTGCCCGAGGCCGGCCCGGGCTCCATGGCGAGGGCCGGGCGGCGGATACTTGGCATCTGCATTGACTGGGCTATCGCCTTGGTGATCAGCAACTTCGCCTTCAGCGGAAATCCGTGGGCTACGCTGGCAGTTTTCGCCGTGGAACAGATCCTCCTGATCGGAACCTTGGGCTACAGCATCGGCCATAGGGTGGCGGGAATCCATGTGGTGCGCCTCGGCGGCGGCCCCGCTGGTCCCTTGGCAGCTGTCGTGCGGACTGTTCTCCTGTGTCTGGTCATCCCTGCTGTGGTCTTTGATCCTGATCAGCGAGGCTTGCATGACAAAGCCTTCAACACCATACTCATCCGGATGTAGTCGCGCGCTAAACGGCGAACAGCCCCTGATCCTCTAAGAGGGTCAGGGGCTGTTCGCTTGTGTCCTGTAAGTCTTCCGGCGTGTCAGCGCCCGCGCGCGGCCTTGCGGTCGGGCCTGGCTTTGTAAGGATCGATGCCCTTGGGGATTGGCAGCCTGTTACCCAGGGAGCTGATTCGCTTGCTGACCGCGTTCACTTCGTTTTTGGTGAGCTCGTTTTTCATCTTGCCCATGGTCTTGGCTACCTTGTTCAGCGGGACCTGGCCCTCGCCGCGTCCGGACTCAAGGACGTGGATGGTGACGTTGGGAAGGATGCGGTTGAGCCGCTTCCGCTCGGCATCCACGAGGGTTTTGACGCGGTGGGATGGGCCTTCGCTGACCAGTACCACTCCCGGACGGCCAATGGCCATGAACACCGCATCCTGGGTGCGGGGGTTGACGGCTACCGGCTGGTCCTGGGTGATCCAGCCGCGGCGGAGGGTTCCCAGCGCTGCCCCTGAGGCTCCGGGCTGATTCTCGATCTGCGCGAACGCGGCACGTTCTGCCCTGCGTGAGAGGAGGAAGATCGCCGCCAGGAGTCCCAGCGGGATTCCGATGATCAGGCCGGTTACCCAGTTCTCCAACAGATAGCCGATGACGAACGCCACAGCCACCACGGCAAGGAATGCCAGCAGCATGATCCAGACGACCTGCGGATCACTCTTGCGGGTCATGGTGAAGACTTCGGCGATCTGCTTTAGCTGGCTGGGCTTTTTGGCCTTAACCTCTTTTGGCTTTCGCTGGAAAAGCCCACGCTTTGGTGCGTCGGCCGATGAAGTCGATTTGCTGGAATCAGGGGAGTTCGCCATAGTGCCTCAATTCTACGTGATCCCAGCCCGCTGGGTGAGCGGGTCACTGTGACGCAGAAGAGTATGTGGAAGCAGAAACGGCCACGACACCAGGGTGTCGTGGCCGCCTCGATGTTTAGCTGTGTGCTGCGAGGATGGTGGAGGCTTCCTGGCGGGTGGTGCCGGAAGATTCAATGTGGGCCAGCGCCGCGGGGATCTCCCAGCCCTTCTTGCGCATCGCGGTGGCCCACAAACGCCCCGCCCGGTACGAGGACCGGACCAGCGGCCCGGACATGACACCGAGGAATCCGATCTCTTCGGCCTCGTGCTGCAGATCCACGAACTCCTGCGGCTTGACCCACCGGTCCACGGGCAAATGCCGTTCCGACGGGCGGAGGTACTGGGTAATCGTGATCAGGTCGCAGCCAGCTGCGTGCAGGTCCCGCAGGGCCTCGGAAATCTCTTCGCGGGTCTCGCCCATCCCCAGGATCAAGTTGGACTTGGTCACCATGCCCAAGTCGCGGCCCTGGGTGATGACATCGAGGGACCGCTCATACCGGAAAGCCGGACGGATCCGCTTGAAAATCCTCGGCACGGTTTCAACGTTATGGGCGAACACCTCGGGCTTGGAATCACAAATAGCCGCGATGTGCTCGGGTTTGCCCGAGAAGTCAGGGATCAGCAGTTCAACGCCGGTTCCGGGATTCAGTTCGTGAATCTTCCGGACCGTCTCGGCGTACAACCACACGCCTTCATCGGCGAGGTCGTCACGGGCTACCCCGGTCACAGTGGCGTACCGCAACTGCATCGCCTGCACGGACCGTGCCACCTTGGTGGGTTCGAACATGTCCACCGGGGACGGCTTGCCCGTATCGATCTGGCAGAAATCACAGCGCCGGGTGCACTCGGACCCGCCAATCAGGAACGTGGCCTCTTTGTCTTCCCAGCACTCGAAAATGTTGGGACAACCGGCCTCCTCACACACAGTGTGCAGGCCTTCCTTCTTCACCAGGTTCTTCAGGCCGACAAATTCCGGACCCATCTGGACCTTGGCCTTGATCCACTCGGGCTTCCGCTCAACCGGGACCGCCGCGTTACGCTGCTCAACACGCAGCAACTTACGGCCTTCAGGTGCAAGTGTCACTGGAGGGCTCCTTCTGGCGCTGATACGAGGGCGTCCTCGTGCTTGCGGAACTCTTCCACGAAGCGGTCAATAATGTCGGCCGGATTGATGGTCTTTCCGGTTTCGATCGACATGGTGGTCACGCTGGCGTCGGTGATGCCGCAGGCGATGATCTGTTCATACGGGGCGAGGTCGTTGCTGCAGTTGATGGCGACGCCATGCATAGTGACCCCCTCCAACACGCGAATGCCTATGGCCGCGATTTTCCGGTCAGGGCCCTTGTCATCAGCGAGTACCCAGACGCCGGCCCGCCCCTTGACCGTCACCGCTTTGATCCCGTAGTCGGTCATCACAGCAATCATGATGGCCTCGAGGCGCTCCACGTAGTCACGGATACCGGCCCGGTTCTTCAGTTTGAGGATGGGATACGCGATGAGTTGGCCAGGTCCGTGCCACGTCAACTTTCCGCCCCGGTCCACGGGAACCACAGGAGTCCCGTCAAAGGGACGTTCGTGGTCCTCGGTGAGTTTGCCGGCCGTATAAACGGCGGCATGTTCAAGGAGGAGGACAGTGCTGTCATTCTCGCCCGCAACAACCTTGTTGTGGATCTCGCGCTGCAGGTCCCAGCCCTGCATGTAATCCACGAAATCCGGGGCAAGACCCAGCTGTGAAAACTCAAGAGTCATGCGTCCAAGCTTAGACCCAGCAGCGGAGTCGCCATGGTTTTGTGGTGAACCTCTCAGTCGCATCCAGCCGGGCCCTGTTCTGATGACGGGCACAGAGCGGCGCCTGTGGATAACTTCTGCGCGAGATCAGGCGGTCCGGTAAACCTTGACCATGGACAATGTGGATTCTGCCGCTGGCGCGGCGCCCATACTGCCGGGCTATTCGGTGTCGCGCCGATTGGGTCAGGGCGGCCAATCGTCAGTGTGGCTTGCCACCAGGGACAGGGACCGGTTCCCGTTCGCGGTCAAATACTCCCGTGCCGGTACTAACGACCCAGATTCGGCGGGGAACGCGGGTGACCTTGACGCTGTGCTCGGTGAAGCGCGGCTCCTCTCTCGAGTTCAGCACGACCACTTGGTCCGGATACACGATGTCCTTGAGATTAACGATGACCTCGAGCCAGGGCCCAGGCCCGGAACCGCCCTGGCCGTCGTCATGGATTACGCGGCGGGTGGCTCGCTGGCCAATCTGGTGGCAAGTCGAGGGAAGCTCACCATCGGCGAAACAGTCACGGTGCTGGTTCCTGTCGCCCAGGTTCTGTCTTTCCTCCATGCGCAGGGGATCGTCCACGGAGACGTTTCGCCGGGCAATGTTCTCTTCAGCGCCTCAGGTAAGCCGCTGCTTGCAGACTTGGGCCTGGCCCGGGTATTGGGAGGCTCCGAGCGGGATTCCGACGTCGGTACAGCGGGCTTCATTGACGTTCCTGAAGCAGCGCGCCGTCAGGAACCGTACATCGGGGCTTTGCGGCCTCATCGGGACATCTACTCATTGGGCGCCCTTGCTTGGTTCTGCCTGACGGGAAGAAGCCCGGAGTCCACGATGCACCGCCCGCCGTTATCCCTCCTGGTACCCGATGTGCCGAAGGCTTTGGCGAGTGTTGTGGAGAGCGCCCTGAACGAGGATCCCAGCGCACGCCCCGAGGGCCGGGAATTCGCGACGGCGGTCTTCCGGACTGCGGCGCCCGAGCCGTTGGATTTATCAGGAGTGGTCCACTCGTCCGTCCTCCCCGATTTAGTGACCAGCCGCCAAGCTGTGGCTCGCTCCGGGGCAATGGTCTCATCAGTATCAAGACTGCTGCTCCGCTTCCGCAGCCTGCCCCTGTCGCGAGGTCTGCCCCAGTGGCGAAGCCTTTCCCAGTCGCTGAGCCGGACGCCGGTTGCCGGAGCGGGACGGCGGATTGATACAGACGCGAAGGTGGGGACGAAGCAGGAGGGCGCCGAGGGGCGGCCCGTTGACCGACGTAGGCGCCACCTGCAACGGCGGTGGTACCACCCCCGGAGTTTTCGAGTGATGCTTGGCCTGCTCGTGGCTGCCGTGCTCACTGTAGGGACAGTCGCGTGGGCTTCTGCGCAGGGGGACCGGTTTCCAGCACGTGAACCGCAGGCCAGCGCCCTGCAAACCGGGGCAGCCGCGGAGTCGAAGGCCAACGGCATTCCGGAGCTGCTGGAAACGCAACGTCGTTCCGAGGATCCCGTCATTGCCGTGCAGGCGCTGTCCGCGCTGCGCGACCTTGCTTTGAGCCAACAGCGGCCCGAACTGTTAGGGCTGGTCAACGCGCCCGGGTCCACCGCCCAAAGTGCCGATTCCGCGCTGGCAGCGCGACTCGCCAATGACGGCACCCGGCTTACGGGTCTCACGACGGCGGTCACTGACGCAGCCGTCGTCGGAACGCCCAGGCCGGACGACGCCGTGGTCACCCTGACCACGGCTCTGTCCGGCTATCAGGAAACGACCGGTGCCGGCGTCGTCGTCGCGACGCACGGCGCTGGGTCGCGGCAGCATCTTCGACTGCATCTGGTGCGCTCCGCCAACCTTTGGTATGTGGCGGATGTAGAGGATCCTCTCCCCGGCGGTTGACTGGCCGGACTACGTTCTTGGGCTAAGTTCTCGGTTCTTGGGCTAGGGTCTCGGTTCTTGGGCTGGGGTCTTCCTGCCCGTCAGTGCGTCGACGCCGTGCTCAACCAAGACATCGCGTCTGCCAAGGAAGGGTGCTGCCACTGGAATCCAGCCTCGGCCAGCCGGGCTGGCTCCATCCGCTGGTTGGCCAAAACCAGCTCATTCGCAAGCTGCCCCAGAACGAGCCGAAGTACTGTCCGGGGTACCCGCAGAAAGGCCGGGCGGTGGAAGGTTTTTGCGAGCTGGGAAACGATAGTGTTGACGTCCGCGCTTTCCGGCGCGCAGAGATTGACGGGCCCCTCAAGGTCCGAGGTGAGGAGGTAGGCCAGACCAGCCACCTCATCAGCCAAGGTAATCCAAGGCCAGTACTGGCACCCGTCGCCGAAAGGCCCTCCGATACCTAGCTTCAAGAGCGGCAGGAGCGGGCCAAGTGCGCCGCCGTGGGTGCTGAGCACCACGCCCGTGCGCGGGGTGGCAACTCGCACGCCCGTCGGCGCCGTGTGGGCCGCGCGTTCCCAGTCCACGCACAAGGGGCCCAATACTCCACCACCGGGGCCAGCGTCTTCGCGCAGCACACCCTCGCTGGAAGCTCCGTAATACCCGGAAGCTGACTGGCTGATAAAGGCCGCCGGCGGGTTGCTGAGTTGGCGCATGGCAGCGGTGAGGGTGTTCGTGGGCTGAAGGCGCGAGTCGCGGAGGACCTGGATACGATGCTTTGTCCAAGGCCGGTCCCCGATGCCGGCGCCCGAGAGGTTGACCACCGCATCAGCCCCGTCGAGGGCGGAGGGGTCGAGCTCTCCTTTCGCCGGATCCCACGTTCGTTCCCCTGATGAGCGGGCAGGGCGCCGCACCAAGCAGATGACCTCGTGGCCGATCGCGGTTAACTGTTCCGACAAGGCCGTGCCGATCAGTCCGGAAGCTCCTGACACTACTATTCGCATGACCCATCTCACCATGTGTGTGGCCCGTGGCCGAAACGCCTCCGCGTGCGGCGGGCGTTAGGCGTGTCGTGACTATGATCGAACAATGACCTCCTCCAGCTACCTTCGTTTCCCGCATGTGTTCGGCGACCTGGTCACCTTCGTGGCCGAGGACGACGTCTGGATAGCGCCAAGCTCCGGCGGCCGCGCCTGGCGGGTCTCCTCCCAACAGTTGCCAGCACGGAACCCACGGTTCAGCCCGGACGGGAAGCAACTCGTGTGGACGGCTGTGGTGGGCACCTCGCCGGAGGTTGTCACTGCCAACGTCGACGGCGGCGGTTACAGGCAGTTGAGCTACTTCGGCCACAGCACGACGAAAGTCAGGGGATTCACATCCTCCGGCGATGTAGTGGTGACCAGCGCGTTCCAGCAGGCGGAGAGCCGCCACACGCATGCATACAGCCTGCCCCTCACCGGTGGTGCCGCCGTCGAGCTTCCCTTCGGTCCGGTTGAGTCGGTCGCGTTCGGGCCCGAGGTTGGCGACGAGAAGCCAGTGGTGCTGGCCAGCGTCCTGTCACGTGAGCCCGCGTGGTGGAAGCGCTACCGCGGCGGCACTGCCGGCAAGTTGTGGATCGACGCCGACGGCAACGGCGAATTCGAACGCCTCGTGCCCGAACTTGACGGCAACCTGACCGATCCGCTGTGGGTCAGGGGACGGATCGCGTTTCTTTCGGACCATGAGGGATACGGCAACCTCTATTCCGTGCTGCCGGATGGTTCGGACCTGCGCAGACACACCGACCACCAGGACTTTTACGTCCGGCACGCCAGCACTGATGGCACCCGTGTCATCTTCGAGTCCGCTGGCCAACTGTGGATGCTTCCTTCCCTTGAACCTGGTGTGGAAGCGGCGCGCATAGAGGTAAATCTGGGCTCGGCTTCGCCGGGCCGTCGTCCCGCTCCGTTGAAGGTACAGGCACATCTCGGCGACGTCGTTCCGAGCCACGCAGGTACGGCAAGCGCCGTGGAGACGCATGGAACCCTTCACTGGCTCCGTCACAAGGACGGCCCATCACGGGTGGTTGAAGCAACCCCGGGGGTCCGCGCCCGCCTGCCACGACCACTGAACGACGGCCGGATCGCCTATGTCGCTGACCACGGGGGAGTGGAAGCCCTCTACATCAAGCCGGTCATTTCCCGGCCGGTGGCAGCAGCACCGGAGCGGCCGCCCGTGGAGGCCGCTGCTTCCTCGCCCGCTGTTTCGGGGGTAGCGGCAGAGCAGTTGCCCAAGCCGGTCTCTGCGTCCAATGTGCTGGGACAGAAGGGGCCGGAACAAAAGGGGCTGGAACAAAACGGGCCCCGACGGGACGCCGCGAACGTTCCGGCGTCAGAATCCGGCGGGAACGTCAACCAATCGGCAGACTCCGACTCGGCAAACGCCGACTCGGCAAGCAACATACCAGCCAGCAACGAACCGTCCGCGGACACCGCCAGTGGAGCCGCAGGCGGTCAGGCGACCGAGAACCGTTATCCCACACCCGGTGTCGACGCTTCGGAAGGTCTCCGGATCGAGTTCCCGACTCCTACCCGCACCAGCGCGCTCGCAGCCAGCCCTGACGGTCGTTGGTTGGCGGTCGGCACCTCCTTCGGCGATGTCTTTGTTGCCAATACTTTGACCGGCGAACTTTCCAGCCTGATCAGCGTGGGCGAAGGGAGCATAGACCAACTCGCTTGGTCCAGGGACTCACAGTGGCTGGCGTGGGCTGAACCGGTGACGTCCTTCGGATCACGCACGAAGCTGCGCATGACCCGCCCGGCCGATCCGGACTCCGTCATCGTCGATGTGACCGATGGTCGCTTCTGTGATGACTCGCCGAGCTTCACGCCGGATGGAAAGTTCCTTGCGTTCCTTTCCAACCGGAGCTTCGACCCCGTTTATGACGGACATGCTTTTGATCTGTCTTTCCCCAGCCCTATCAAGCCGTATCTTGTGGCCCTGGCCGCCGATACACCTTCCCCGTTCGGGCCAAGCGTTGACACGCTCGACGCTACCGAAGCGCCGGAGCCTGAAGGGCAGGAGCCGTCCGACGACGGTACTCCCGCGGTGAAGGTCGACGCCGAAGGGCTGGCCCACCGCGTCATCACGGTCCCCGTGCCCCAGGGCAACTATTCCGACTTGGCAGCTGTAGAGGGCGCCCTGCTGTGGCTCGACAACGAACTCTCCGGTGTGACCGGTGAAGGCAAGGGATCCCTGCAGGACAAGGCCTCCCCGCCGTCGCTGGTCCGCTACGACCTTGGCAAACGTAAACCAGCCACGCTCGTATCCGCGGTGGACAGGTACCGTGTGTCCGGAGACGGTCAGCGGGTAGTTTTTGTCCTTGGCCAGCAGGTCAGCTCCGTGCCTGCCGACAGCAAGGTCGACGACGATTCCGAAGAGCTGGTCAAGGTGGATCTCACCCGGATACGGGTGATTCTGGATCCGGTGTCCACCTGGAAACAGGCCTTCGATGAAGCATGGCGTTTGCAGCGTGACTTCTTTTGGGCCCCCGACATGGCAGGACTGGATTGGGGCTCCATTCATCAGAGGTACAGGCCAATTGTGGACCGCCTTGGCTCCCATGATGACCTCGTTGACCTCCTGTGGGAGATCCACGGCGAGCTCGGGACCTCCCACGCGTATGTGAAACCCGCACTTGTCACCGAACCGGGCTGCACCGGCCAAGGAAGGCTCGGTGCCGAATTCCGGTTCGGCTCCCTGGGCTGGGAGATCACACGTATTTTGGCAGGTGAGTCCTCGGACCCCCTAGCGACCTCGCCCCTGACGCGACCGGGAGTCAACGCCAAGGTGGGCGACGTCTTGCTGGCGATCGACGGCGTCGAACTTTCCGCGGCTGTGACACCGGCCATGCAGTTGGTGGGAGCGGCAAGCCGTAGCGTCGAGTTGACGTTGTTGAACGGCGACGAGCACGGTTCAGATGCCGGGGCGCAACGTCGTGTTGCTGTGGTTCCTATCCGTGACGAAGAACGGCTCCGCTACCAAGAGTGGGTGCGCGGTAACCGACGCACTGTCCGTGAAGCGTCTGAAGGTAAATTCGGTTACCTCCACATTCCGGACATGATGGCCCACGGTTGGGCGCAGCTGCACCGGGACCTCGACACGGAAACGTCCATGGATGGCTTGATCGTGGATGTCCGCCGCAACCGCGGCGGCCACACCTCGCAGCTCGTGGCCGAACTCATTGGCCGCAAGGTGACGGGTTGGAGCATGCCTCGCGGCGAGAAGCCGCGGACCTACCCGCACCATGCACCGCGGGGACCGGTGATCATTCTTGCTGACGAGTTTGCAGGCTCCGACGGCGACATCATCACGCAAGTTTCTAAACTGCGCGGAATCGGCCCGGTGATCGGCACACGGACATGGGGCGGCGTGGTGGGCATCGATAACAGGTTCGCCTTGGCCGATGGAACAGGCGTCACCCAGCCGCGCTACGCAACGTGGTTTTCCGGAGGCATCGGGTGGGACGTCGAAAACAGGGGTGTCGACCCGGACATTGAGGTACTTTTCCCGCCACACGCTTACGCCGCAGGGACTGATCCCCAGCTTGAATACGGCATAGGCGCACTGAAGGAAATGGTCCAGGAATTGCCTACCGATCGTCCTCCGGTCCGTGAGGGATACCGTCGCGTCCGTCCGGAACCGTTGCCTTCCCGTCCCCAGAACGGATAGGTTTCAACGTTCCAACAAAAGAGCCCCGCATTTTCCTTGAGGGAAATGCGGGGCTCTTTGATGTGGCTCAATGTTGAGCCGGCTGGTTACTATGCCGCGAGGGTGGCGTCCAGAGTGATATCGATGCTGGCCAGGGCGCCTGATACGGGGCAGCCGGTTTTTGCGTCCTCGGAGATGCGACGGAAGTCCTCTTCAGAGAGGCCCGGAACCTTGGCTGTCATGGTGAGGTGGCTGCCTGTGATTCCGGTTCCCGGAACGAAGGTGACCTCAGCCTTGGTGTTAACTTCCTCCGCGGTGAAGCCTTCTCCGGCGAGGGCGTGGCTGAAGGCCATGGAGAAGCAAGCGGAGTGGGCAGCAGCAATGAGTTCCTCGGGGCTCGTCTTCCCACCGGACTGCTCGGTACGTGCCTTCCAGGTGACATCGAACGTCCCCAAGCCCGAGCTGTCCAGTGTGGTGTTGCCGGCGCCCTCGATCAGGTTGCCGTTCCAAACCGTGTGTGCGGTGCGTGTTGCTGCCATGTCCACTCCTTTGGGTCGTTGTGAGTCGGCAACCGGCTTTGCCGGATGCCACCGGAATCCATCCTAGGGATTAGGCCAGCCGACTGCACGATCATTCCGCTGTCGGTGGATTGTGACCCCTGGACACGTTGGGCCTACGACGGCGGGCCGGCAGGGACTAGTTCCAGATGGTGGCGATAGCGATATTCACTAAGGCAAGTCCGCCAACGCCGTGTGCCAGGCCGGTGGATACTTCTTCGCCCTTTTTGACCTTCCGTGTACCGATGACGGCAAGCACGGCCACGGCTACGCCGATGGCAAACTTGATACCTAGTTTGAAGTAGTTGGGGTCCGCGTCCGGGAGCAGGGGGAGGATCCCCATCATGGCGATGCCAGTCACGAGCTGAACGAAGGCGCCATCCCGCTGGCGGGGGTGAACTGTGGGCTGTTTCATGGTGGCGATCCAGTAGCCAACGATCATGGCCGCGCCAACGATGTGCAGGAACAGCAAAATGCTGAAGAGAATACTCATGATCACAGCCTATCCAGTTACTTCTACGTAACGTAGCAAAGCCACGCTGCGGGAAGCACAGCAAAGGGGCAGGCAACCGGTTGAAGGTTGCCTGCCCCTAAGGTCTGGCTGGGTGCTGTCTGGCTAGTCCCTTGGTGGGAGAGGAGACGTTAGAGGCCGAGGTCGGCTTCGAATGCGCCCTCTTCAAGGCGGGCCTTGAGGGTCTGCAGGAAGCGTCCGGCGTCCGCGCCGTCCACCAGGCGGTGGTCATACGTCAGCGACAGGTACATCATGGACCGGATAGCGATCGAATCGTCGCCGTTTTCGTCTGCAACCACGACTGCGCGCTTGACGATCGCGCCGGTGCCCAGGATGCCGACCTGGGGCTGGTTGATGATCGGGGTGTCGAAAAGCGCTCCAACAGAACCGATGTTGGTGATGCTGAACGTGCCCCCGGAGAGCTCGTCAGGGCCGATCTTTCCGTCGCGGGTGCGTCCTGCGACGTCGGCGATCTTGCTGGCCAGGCCAGCAAGGTTGAGGTTTCCGGCGTCGGAAATGACCGGCACCAGAAGGCCCTTGTCGGTGTCGACTGCAATCGCCAGGTGTTCGGCGTTGTGGTAGGTGATCTCCTGCTTCGCTTCGTCATAAGCAGCGTTCAGCTTGGGGTGCTGCTTCAACGCTTCAGCCACTGCCTTGGCGATAAACGGCAGGAAGGTCAGCTTGACGCCGTTCTGGGCCTGGAACGAGTTCTTGGCCTTGAGGCGCAGCTTGGCGATCTTGGTCATGTCGACCTCGTGCACCTGCGTCAGCTGGGTGGAAATCTCCAGTGATTCGCGCATGCGACGGGCGATGACCTGACGGATACGGGGTGCCTTTTCCGTTGTCCCACGCTTGGAAGATGCCACAACAGGGGCAGCGGTCTTGGCGGCGGGAGCCGCGGCAGGTGCCTGTGCAGCGGGTGCTGCGGCAGCCTGCTTGGCTTCAGCGGCGGCGAGGACGTCCTGCTTGCGGATGCGTCCTCCGACGCCGGTGCCGGAGACTGAGGCGATGTCCACGCCGTGCTGGTTGGCGAGCTTACGAACCAGGGGAGTAACGTAGCCGGACTCGGAGGCAGGAGCCTCAGCTGCTGCAGGAGCCTCAGCTGCCTGAGCAGCGGGGGCCGGTGCGGCGGGGGCCGGTGCGGCGGCAGGGGCTGGAGCAGCAGGCGCAGCCGCGGGAGCAGCAGGAGCTGGTGCGGCGGCCGGCGCTGGAGCGGCGGGTGCTGCGGCAGGAGCCGCGGCTGCTGCTCCGGAACCGATAACTGCCAGGACCGAACCGACTTCGGCGGTCTCGTCCTCGTTGACGCGGATTTCCTGCAGTGTTCCCGCAACAGGAGACGGAATCTCGGTGTCTACCTTGTCCGTGGAGACTTCCAGGAGCGGCTCGTCGACCTCGACGGTGTCTCCCACAGCTTTCAGCCAACGGGTGACGGTACCTTCGGTGACGCTTTCGCCCAAGGCAGGGAGGGTGACTTCGTGGCTGTCACCTGATGCGGCGGGCGCTTCGACGGCCGGTGCTTCCTGTTCTGCGGGAGCTGCAGGCGCTTCTGCGGCGGGAGCCTGCTGTTCGGCGGCAGCGGGAGCCTCCGCGGCCGGGGCTTCCTGTTCGGCAGGTGCTCCGGAGCCGTCGCCGATGCGGACCAAGGGGGCGCCAACTTCGGCCGTCTCGTCTTCAGCGACGAGGATTTCTTCGATGACGCCTGAGATCGGAGAAGGGATTTCGGTGTCTACTTTGTCGGTTGAAACCTCGAGCAACGGCTCGTCGATCTCCACCCGGTCACCAACCTGCTTGAGCCAGCGGGTGACGGTTCCTTCGGTGACACTCTCACCGAGGGCGGGCAAGTTAACGGATTCAGACATGTCGTCCCCGTTCTCCTTATTGATCTATGTGCGGATGAATGCTGCTGGTCCGGACTGGTGCATGCGGCATATCCCGCGGCAGGCACCAGTCCGATTGTCTTGGGTGAAGACTTAGCCGTGGAGCGGCTTGCCCGCGAGGGCGAGGTGGGCTTCGCCCATTGCTTCGTTCTGGGTGGGGTGTGCGTGGACCAGCTGGGCCACGTCCTCCGGGTAAGCTTCCCAGTTCACGATCAGCTGGGCCTCGCCGATCTGCTCACCCATGCGCGAGCCGATCATGTGAACGCCGACGACGGGGCCGTCCTTCTGGCGCACCAGCTTGACGAGGCCGCCCGTGCCGAGGATGGAACTCTTGCCGTTGCCCGCAAGGTTGTATTCCTGTGTCTGCACCTGGTCGTCGCCGAACTTTTCCTTGGCGGCCTTTTCGGTGTAACCGACCGTGGCGATTTCAGGCTCGCAGTAGGTGACCTTGGGGATGTTGATGTCCTCGACGATCACCGGGTTGAGGCCGGCGATTTCTTCCGCAACAAAAATGCCCTGCTGGTAGCCGCGGTGTGCGAGCTGGACGCCGGGAACGATGTCGCCCACTGCGTAGATGTTGCCGACGCCGGTGTGGAGGCGCTCGTTGGTGATGACAAAGCCGCGGTCGATGGTGATGCCCGCTTCTTCGTAGCCCAGGTTGGCGGTCACAGGACCGCGGCCAACGGCAACGAGGAGGAGGTCGGCTTCGAACGTCTGCCCGTCAACCAAGGTGACCTTGACGCCGTCGTCGTTCTGTTCCACTCCCTGGAAGAAGATTCCGGTGGTGAACTTGATGCCGCGCTTCTTGAATGCACGCTCAAGGTTCTTGACGATCGCGGCGTCCTCGTTGGGAACCAAGGAGGGAAGGCCTTCGATGATGGTCACGTCGACGCCGAAGGACTTCCACACGGAAGCGAATTCGACGCCGATAACGCCGCCACCGAGGACGATCGCGCTCTTGGGGATGTAGTCCATGGTGAGGGCTTGGTCGGAGGTGATGACCTTGCCGCCGATTTCCAGGCCGGGCAGGGAGCGGGAGTAGGAACCCGTTGCCAGGACGATGTTCTTGCCCGTGTAGGACGTGCCGTTCACGACGACGGTGTTGTTGCCCTGGAGCTTGCCTTCGCCCTCAATGACCGTGATGCCCTTGGACTTGATCAGTCCTTGGAGGCCTTTGAACTTGCCGGCGATGATGCCGTCCTTGTACGCGTTGACCGCCGACATGTCGATGCTGTCGAGCGTGACGTTGACGCCGTACTTAGCGGAATCGCGTGCGTGGTCGGCCAGTTCGGCCGAGTGCAGGAGTGCCTTGGTGGGGATACAGCCATTGTGCAGGCAAGTCCCGCCGAGTTTTCCTTTTTCCACCAGCCCAACGGTGAACCCAAGCTGAACGGCCCGAAGGGCAGTCGCGTAGCCGCCGCTGCCGCCACCGAGTACCAGGATGTCGAATTCTTGCGCAGTTGCCTGATCGGCCACTAAAACGCTCCCTCGCGTGAACGATGGCACGGGACTACATGCCATCTGGTCTTTGGAACTTGTTCTGCCGTGATTATGCCAGCACCTAAGTTCTCTTGCATTTGTGACTATCGAGTTCACCTTAGCGAACCACCTACCCATGCTCCACCCTCCGCGGGCGTTTGTGGAGCGCTTGTGTCCAGACTCACGTTAGCTTGTGACGCAGCCCTTCACCCCGCATAATTCCGGGGTTGCACAGGCAGGCGAACACGTTCGCCTGCCTGTGCAACCCCGGGGACCCGTAGGTCCAGGGAGCCTTGCCTAGGCAGTGGCTCCCAAGAGGTCCTCGGCGTAGGCCACCAAGGTGCGTACCGTGCACCCGGTTCCCTGCTTGGGTGTGTATCCGTAGGGGCTCCCGTTGTTGAACGAGGGACCCGCGATGTCCACGTGGGCCCACGGAATCTGCTGGCCTTCGCCGTCGCGGCCCACGAATTCCCGCAGGAACACGGCCGCGGTCATCATGCCGCCATGGCGCTCACCAATGTTCGCGAGGTCCGCAACCTGCGAATCGAGGCTCGGGCGCAGTTCTTCGGGCAGCGGCATCGGCCAGACGAGCTCGCCCGCCCGATCAGCTGCGGCTTTAAGTGCCGAGGTAACCGAATCCGAACCCATGACACCTGCGGTGCGCATACCGAGCGCGACCAACTGTGCACCCGTCAGCGTGGCGACGTCGATAATCGCATCGGGCTCCTCCTGGCTGGCGGCTACGATGCCGTCGGCCATGACGAGGCGCCCTTCGGCGTCGGTGTTGAGGACCTCCACCGTCTTGCCGCCATAGATGGTCAGGACGTCCGCCGGCCGCTGGGCCGCACCCGAGGGCATGTTCTCGGCAATGCAGAGCCAGGCGGTTGCCTTGACGGGCAGACCCAGGGAGGCAATGGCCAGCACGGCATTCAGCACGACGGCGGCCCCTGCCATATCGCTCTTCATGTCTCCCATGCCCAAGGCTGGCTTGATCGAAATTCCACCGGAATCGAACGTGATGCCCTTACCCACAAGAGCGATCTTGCGGGTGGCTTTTGCCGGGGCGTACTCGACTTTCACCAACCGGGGCTGCCGGGTGGAACCCTTTCCGACCCCAAGGATTCCGCCAAATCCTTCCTTTTCCAGCCGCTTCTCATCCCAGACGGTCACCTTGACGGGGAGCCCCTTGGCAAGTTCCTTGGCGGACTCCGCGAAGGACTCGGGGTAGAGATGGCTCGGTGGCTGGTTCACCAGGGTGCGGGTGGCGTTGACTGCACGGGCCAAAACGACGGCGCGGTCCAGCGCGGGCTGAGCAGCTTTGGCATCAACGTCCGAAAGGATGAGGGCCTTGGCTACCGGCGTCTTCAGCCCATCCGTGCTGGATCGGTGCTCCGTGTAAGAGTAGGAACCAAGAGCGGCACCCTCCGCCACGGCCGCGACGTCGCCAATGGTCGCCGTCGGAAGTGCCAACGTCACCGACGACAAGCCAGCGAGCTGGCGGACGGCCGAGCCCGCGGCGCGCCGCAACGACTCCTCCGAAAGTGATTCGGTGGCGGCGAGCTTACCGACACCGGCCAACACCAGGATTCCGGAGCCTGTCTCCGGAAGGCCCGGAAGCCTGTGGACCTGGTCCGGGGCGCCCGTGATGCCCAGAAGCTGAAGGGAATTCTGCAGCGACTCGGCGGCCTTGGCACTCAGGGGGTTGGCCAGGAGGGCCGGCCCGTCCGTACCTTGCGCAACTCCGATGACGAGTGCGTCGCTGGAGGCCTTTTTCAGGTCCTTAGCGATGATGCCCAGGATGATGTCAGTAGTCTTGACCACGAGGATGTTTCCTCACTTCTCTCTGCATTGCTTGGCGGCGCCGCATGTTTGGCGGCCTGCACGGTACACGTCCGGCGTCTTCTTGCGACGGCGGTCTTGGTCTTCGGGCCGCCAGGGCGGTCCGTTTCGATCGTAGTCTCTCAGGTGCCGGGGACAGCAATTAAATGAGAGCTGCGGCACACCGGAGGCAGGAATGCCAAGACGCGCCGCAGCGTTGTACTACTACAGAGAATCCCATTGTCCTGCCCCGTGAAAGGAAACGCCGTGTTTGAACGGATATCCGGCTCGCTCCTCAGCCCGGAATCGCTCTATGCGAGCAACATCGAAACCTTCCACAGCCCCGAATTGCGTGGTCTGAACATGGTCATGGGGTTCACGGGCTTTGCCGACGCCGGAAATGTTGTTCGCCAAATCAACGCCGAACTGCTGGACCAGCTCGACGTCGAGGTGGTGGCCATGTTCGACGCTGACCAACTCATCGACTACCGATCACGTCGACCCCACATCAGCTTCGTGGAAGACCACGTGCAGGACTATCAGCCGCCGCAGCTGGGCCTGTACAAGCTCAAGGATGGGCTCGGCCAGCCGTTTTTGCTGCTTGCCGGATTTGAGCCCGACCTGCAGTGGGAGCGATTTGCAAGGGCCGTTGTCGGAATAGTGGAAAAGCTCGACGTCAACCTGGTGACCTGGATCCACTCGATTCCCATGCCCGTCCCTCACACGCGGCCGATCGGGGTCACGGTGCACGGCAATCGCCCGGAACTCATTGAAGGCATATCCAGTTGGAAACCCACGGTGGAAGTGCCCGCTGCCATCGGCCATATCTTGGAGCTGCGCCTCACGGAGGCCGAGCGCAACGTTGCTGGCTACGTGATGCACGTGCCGCACTATCTCTCGGAGGCTGAATACCCGCCTGCCGCTGTTGCCGGACTCGAGTACTTGGGGGCCGCAACATCCCTCATGCTGCCAACTGACCGGCTGCGGGAAGCGGGGCGGGAAGTCGGCCGACAGATCGCCGAACAGATCGAGTCGTCCGAAGAAGTCCAAGCCGTCGTCGCCAATCTTGAAATGCGCTACGACGAGAAGTCTGAAGGCGTGGTGCGGCGGTCCCTTCTCGCTGACGAGAACGATGAGCTCCCCAACGCAGAGGACATCGGTGCAGCGGTGGAAGCGTACCTGGCACGGAAAGACTCGCCTCAATAAATCATCTTTGAGGAGCTACCGGGCATAATCGAAGGGTGAATTCTCCCCGCGCATGGCTCATCTGGACGATCGGCGTTTTTGCGTACTTGGTGGCCGTAGCGCAACGAACCTCGTTCGGTGTGGCCGGACTGGAGGCCACTGAACGGTTCCACGCCAGTGCCTCGGCCATCTCCTTTTTCACCGTCTTGCAGCTGTTGGTCTACGCGGGGCTGCAGATTCCCGTCGGCGTGCTGGTGGACAGGTTCGGCTCCCGGGCGATGGTTGCCGGCGGTGCAGTGCTCATGGGGCTCGGTCAGTTACAGCTGGCCTTCGCCGACAGCGTGCCCGGCGGTGTTCTGGGCAGGGTTCTGGTCGGCGCGGGGGACGCGATGACCTTCATCTCCGTGGTGCGCCTCGTGCCGCTGTGGTTTGCTCCGTCAAAGGTTCCACTGGTTACGCAACTCACGGGCATGTGCGGGCAACTGGGTCAACTCTTTAGCGTTGTGCCGTTTGCCCTGCTTCTCCACTCAGCCGGATGGACGCCGGCATTCCTGACGCTGGCCTCCATGTCCGTTCTTGCTGTTGTCTTGGTGGTTGTCATGCTCAGGGACGCGCCTCCAGGCCATCCGGCTCCGGCAACCGGGCAAGGTATGCGGGCTACCGCCGTGTCCTTGTCCCGAGCTTGGAAACAGCCCGGGACGCGCTTGGGGTTGTGGAGTCACTTTACGGTCCAGTTCAGTGGGAACCTGTTCGCAATGACGTGGGGCTACCCGTTCCTGCTGTCCGCGCAGGGTTTGGATGCCGGAACTGTATCGGCACTCATGGCACTTTTTGTGGCGACGGCGATCATCTCCGGTCCCGGCGTGGGACGCTTCGTATCGAGGCACCCCATGCGCCGATCTGCGATGGTCCTCCTGATCACCACGGCCACAGCATTGGTCTGGGCTGTTGTATTGCTTCTGCCTGAACGGGCACCCCTGTGGCTCTTGGTGGTGTTGGTGGTGGTGCTCGCCTTGGGCGGTCCGGGATCGATGATCGGTTTTGACTTCGCCCGTACGTTCAATCCGTCGCACAGGATCGGCACTGCCACAGGGATCGTCAACGTCGGCGGCTTTATTGCAGCGCTGGTGGCCATATATCTCATAGGTCTTGTTCTCGATGTACTCAATGCCAGCGGATTCTCCGGCGGTAACCTGTACGGCCTGGCACCCTTCCGGGTAGCCCTCAGCGTTCAATTTGTTTTGCTGGGCTTGGGAACGGTCCTCATCCTGGCTTCCCGTCGGAAGGTCCGGCGACAGATGGCAGCGCAGGGAACGCACGTTCCGCCGCTGGTAACGGTCTTGGTGCGGCAGCAGCGGGAACGCGCAGAGAGGCGACGTGCAGCTCGCTCGGCCGACCGCGAGCGGGACAACAATCGCTAAGCTGCTTGCTGCGGCCGCCGTCTTATCCACATAGGGTCATTTGCCGCTGTCCGCTCACGCCGCGGTGGCCGAAGGTGGGGTTATGACCACCAACGAGACGCTGAGCATCCAGCAACCAGAAGACATCCTTGGCTATGTTCCCCACATGCTGGGCTACTGCCCGGAAGACAGCCTTGTCGCCATCACCATGCAAGGCAAGGCTCTTGGGGCTACGCTGCGGGTGGACCTGCCACAACGGACACCGAGCTCATCGCGACTGGCGGCATGGCTTGCAGCATTTTCGGACCAGATCCGGGGCTACCTCATTTCGGACAGGGATGCCGACGGCGTGCTGCTGGTTGTGTACACCGATCACGGTTGGAGCGATCACACAGTGACCAGCGCCGCAACGCCGTTGCTGGAGGCCCTCCAGCACAGCCTCGACGAGGTTGGTTTGCCAGTGCGGGATGCGTGGTTGGTCGGGTCGGAGTATTGGCGCAGCGCGTATTGCTCCGATGAACAATGCTGCCCGCAGCCGGGATTGCCGGTGGCGATGATCACCAACAGCCACCTAAGCGCCGAGATGGTATTCCGCGGCAGCAGCATCGGGCCGTCTCCAAGAAGCGAGCATCAACGGCGGAACTCCTCTGACGCTATTGGCTTGGGCCCCAAGGTAGAGGCTGCCGAAGCCCGTTTTTCACTTTCGTTGTCAGGAAGATGGCGCAGCGAACGTTGTTTCGACGCCGTCCTTGACGTGTGGCGCGGCGTGCTGGCCAGAAGCCGCGACCAGGTCCACCTGTGTGCGGAAGCCGATGAGGACCTCATCGGCTTCCTGAGGGCTACGCTCAAAGTGCCCGTATGGAGGGACGGAGTGGTGGTGATGTCGGCCGCTGGCTCCGAGTGCGCCAAGTCCGGTGCAGAAGCCTTTGGGCTGTTTAGCGGTGACGATTCAGATCCGCTCCCTTTCGACCCCTACCTGTTGGGTGGGCAGTGCTTCGGCGCTCCGAGTGGCGCCGCGGGGACAGAAGAGGAAGTGCGGCGTCGTGGTGGCGTCGGCGGGGATAGCGAACGTGCCCGAGGCGGCGACCCCGTTAGGGGTGAGGACATGGACCGGCCTCGTGTCTACACCTACGGCGATGTCTTGCTGGGCGAACAACCCGACATCCCTGATTGGAGCTGCATGGATGCACTTCAGCGCCTGCTCGGCGTGCTCTGTGGTGACGGAGAACAGGGAGAAGCATCAGCTGCGGCGTTGACGCTGCAAGCCTGGGTGGCCTGGTGCAAGGGGAGAGGCTCTCACTCTCATGCCTGCCTGGTTCGGGCACAAAAAGCCTGCCCCGGATATCGCTTCGCGGAGTTGTTCATGGGCATCCTCGGCGAAGGGAGCCTATGTGGGTGGGCCCGGAGTCCGGAGTCTGCGTGGCGACGAGGCAGCGGCGTCGCTTCCTCGTGAAGGGGAGAGTTCCCTCAAGCGAACTCGGGCGAACTCTTTCAAGCGAACTCAGCTGGTTTAGACGCCACAACGTGCCACAACGGCGTTGGTTTGGCAAAACCGTGAGACAATGGATGCCGAGACCCGGTTGGGTCCGCGTTCGAATGCCTGTTGTGGCCCCTGATTCGGGAACATATCAGTGTCGTCCGGAGTTCTACTTAAGGACTCTGCAGACGGCGATCGCATTTGAAATTGATCGCGGACTTGACAGGGTCATAGTGGTGTTGCCCGCATGGTGATTCCACAGACCGCCGCTAGAAAGGTTTTCTGTGACTCCGTCTTCCGTCGAGAAGGAACCCGCCGCCCAGGCTGAATTGACCGCTGAAGAAAAGAAAGCGGCCACGTCAGCGAAACGCGCGGCCACTCGTGCTGCCAACAAGGCCTCTGATACTGAGAAGCCGGCGCCGAAGAAGCGTGGGCCCAAGCCCGGCGCCAAGGCTGCCGCGGAAGCTGCGAACAAGTCCTCGGACGCGGACTCAGACGACAGCGCCGAAGATGAAGACTTCGACCCTGCAGCCGCCGAGGAAGTTGAAGTTGGGGACGATGACGCTGAGGATGGTTCCGTAGCAGCCAAGGACAAGGCCGCCCCGTCCGGCTCCGGTTTCGTCTACTCTGACGCGGACGACGACGATGCCCCCGTGCAGCAAGTCATGTCAGCCGGTGCCACCGCGGACCCCGTCAAGGACTACCTCAAGCAGATCGGTAAGGTCGCCCTGCTGAACGCAGAGCAGGAAGTCGACCTCGCCCTCCGGATTGAAGCCGGACTCTTCGCGGAAGAGAAAATCAACGCGGACGATGGATCCATGGATCCCAAGCTCAAGCGTGAACTCGAGTTCGTCATCCACGATGGGAAGCGCGCCAAGAACCATCTCTTGGAAGCCAACCTTCGCTTGGTTGTTTCCTTGGCCAAGCGCTACACGGGCCGCGGAATGCTGTTCCTGGACCTGATTCAGGAAGGCAACCTGGGTTTGATCCGCGCGGTCGAGAAGTTTGATTACACCAAGGGATTCAAGTTCTCCACCTACGCCACATGGTGGATCCGCCAGGCAATCACCCGCGCCATGGCAGACCAGGCCCGTACCATCCGCATCCCGGTGCACATGGTGGAAGTCATCAACAAGTTGGCGCGCGTCCAACGCCAAATGCTCCAGGACTTGGGCCGCGAACCCACTCCCGAAGAACTGGCCCTCGAACTCGACATGACCCCTGAAAAGGTTGTTGAAGTCCAGAAGTATGGCCGCGAGCCGATTTCGTTGCACACGCCCCTGGGTGAGGACGGCGACTCGGAGTTCGGTGACCTCATCGAAGACTCCGAAGCAGTGGTTCCCGCTGACGCTGTCAGCTTCACGTTGCTCCAGGAGCAATTGCACTCGGTTCTGGACACGTTGTCTGAACGGGAGGCCGGTGTCGTGGCGATGCGATTCGGCCTGACCGATGGCCAGCCGAAGACTTTAGACGAAATCGGCAAGGTCTACGGTGTAACGCGTGAGCGTATCCGTCAGATCGAATCCAAGACCATGTCCAAGCTTCGCCACCCATCGCGGTCGCAGGTCCTCAGGGACTACCTGGACTAGGAACCGCTTTCAGCAAGAGCACAGAGCGATCCGGCCGTGTCTTCGGCCGGGTCGCTTTTTGCTTCTCTGGGCTGAGCGGGTTTGGTAAGCCCATACGCAACAAGGCCCCTCCCGGAGGGAGGAGCCTTGCGATGCGTCGGATGTTGCTTACCGAGACCCAGAGACCGGGCTGTTCTGGTCAGTCGACCGGAACAGGGGCCTTCTCGTTGAGGCGTTCGGTTTCATCGTGCCAGTCCGAGGTCAGGGGACGAAGCGTAGCCTCGACTGCACGTGCGTGGTGGCCGCAGAAGAGCAGTTCACCGCCGGAGGTCTCGAGTACAGCGCGGACATATGCTTGGGCTCCGCAACGATCGCACCGGTCAGCGGCGTTGAGCGTGCGGGCTGCAACTGCTGTTGTCATGTCGGCCTCCTTAGTAGTTCTGTATATCCATATAACCAGTATTCGATGCAGAACCATGGCAAGGATGGGTGACTTTCGCTGTCCGCGTATCACATGTGAGTAACGTAACGGCGCATCGGATGGCTATAGGGAGTGGCTGCGCGTACCGGAACCGAGCGGCGGCTAGCCTAGTAGGGGCAGTGTTATGCGGTTTCACAGTGTCGCGGTGACTACCCGCGCAGATGCGCCCGACAAGTACGTTTGAGCTACACCTGAAGGAGCACACTGCGAGTGGCACCGAATTCTGAATACAACGCCCGGCATCTTTCCGTCCTTGAGGGCCTCGAAGCTGTCCGCAAGCGCCCGGGTATGTATATCGGATCCACCGACTCCCGTGGCCTGATGCATTGCCTGTGGGAGATCATCGACAACGCCGTTGATGAGGCCCTGGCCGGTTTCGGCCATGACATCAAGGTCATTTTGCACGCGGACAACTCCGTGGAAGTACACGACGACGGCCGTGGCATTCCCGTGGACATCGAACCGAAAACGGGCTTGTCCGGCGTTGAAGTTGTGTTCACCAAACTGCACGCCGGCGGTAAGTTCGGTGGTGGTTCCTACACTGCCTCCGGTGGCCTGCACGGCGTGGGAGCTTCCGTGGTCAATGCGCTCTCCAGCCGCCTGGATGTGCAGGTGGACCGGGGGAGCAAGACCTATCAGATGTCCTTCCGCCGTGGAGAGCCGGGCCGGTTCCTTGACTCCGGAGCCAAACCAGGTCCGGCTGCACCATTTGAGCCGTTCGTGGAGAACTCAGTGCTGGACGTGGTGGGTAAGGCAAAACGGGGAGTCACAGGGACCCGCGTCCGCTACTGGGCGGATCGGCAGATCTTTACACCGGACGCAAAGTTCTCCTATGACGATCTGGCCGCGCGCGCTCGGCAGACGTCCTTCCTGGTACCCGGCCTGAGGATCACGGTCCGTGATGAGCGCAAGCTTGCCGGTACCCCAGGCGAGAACGGCGTCCACGAGGAAGTGTTCCACCACGACGGCGGCATCTCGGAGTTCGTTGAGTTCCTGGCCGCTGATTCCGGAGTAACCGATGTGTGGCGTTTGCACGGCTCCGGAAAGTTCAAGGAAACCGTTCCCGTCCTGGACGAAAACGGTCACAGCAAAATAGCCGAAGTGGACCGCGACTGCGAAGTGGACATCGCCCTGCGGTGGGGCATTGGCTATGAGACCACCATGCGTAGTTTCGTCAACATTATCGCTACGCCCAAGGGTGGTACCCACCAGGCGGGCTTCGAAGCAGCATTGCTCAAGACCTTCCGTAAAGCTGTTGAAACGAACGCGCGGAAGCTCAAAGCGGGCAACGACAAGATCGAGAAGGACGATGTCCTGGCCGGTCTTACGGCAGTTCTGACGGTCCGGCTTGCGGAACCGCAGTTCGAGGGACAAACCAAGGAGATCCTGGGTACATCAGCGGTGCGGGCCATAGTGGCCAAGGTGGTGGAGAAGGAAATCACCGACAGGCTCAACTCGGCCAACCGCAATGACAAGGCGCAATCCGCTCTGCTGCTCGAGAAGATCGTCAGCGAGATGAAATCCCGCATCTCGGCTCGCGTCCACAAAGAAACCCAGCGCCGGAAGAACGCCCTTGAGACGTCCTCCATGCCCACTAAGCTCGCGGATTGCCGCACGGATGACGTTGCCCGTTCGGAGCTTTTCATCGTGGAGGGCGACTCTGCGCTGGGTACCGCGAAACTGGCCCGCTCCTCCGACTTCCAGGCGTTGTTGCCAATCCGCGGCAAGATCCTCAACGTTCAAAAGGCATCGGTGGGAGACATGCTTTCCAACGCCGAGTGCGCCGCCCTGATCCAGGTGGTGGGGGCAGGCTCCGGGCGCAGTTTCGATATTGAAGCAGCCCGCTACGGCAAGGTCATTCTCATGACGGACGCCGACGTCGATGGTGCCCACATCCGGACGCTGCTGCTGACCCTCTTCTTCCGCTACATGAGGCCCATGGTTGAGCAAGGGCGCGTCTTTGCGGCTGTGCCCCCCTTGCACCGGGTGGAAGTCATCAATCCCGGGCAGAAGGCCAACGAGATGGTCTACACGTACTCGGAAGTTGAACTTCACGTCCTGCTGGCCAACCTCGCCAAGGAGGGTAAGCGCTACAAAGAGCCCATCCAGCGCTACAAGGGCCTGGGGGAAATGGATGCACAGCAGCTGGCCGAAACAACCATGGACCCGCGGCACAGGACACTGCGTAAAGTGGGCATCGACAGCGCCCAGCGTGCAGAGGAAGTCTTTGATCTCCTCATGGGCTCGGACGTTGCGCCGCGCAAGGAGTTCATCATCGCCGGTGCCGCCACCTTGGACAGGGAGCGCATTGACGCGTAACGGGGAACGCCGCGCCTAGCCGAAAAGTCCCGGCACGATCAGCAGCGCGGTGGGAACGGCCAGCAGCATGGCCGACGCCGCCAGTACTGTAGCGCGGGCGCCGCGGGTCAGTTCCGGCTGTGGTGAGAGTAACCGGCTGACGCGGGACGCCGTCGTGCGCGGGGAGTCAGCGCCGCCCATGGCGCTCACTTGGTTGCCTTCGACGACGACGCCGCCCTCGCTCAGGGCGCCGGCCCCTATCGCCGGCTTCGATGTGCCGCTGGCCACGATGGCGATCGCCTTGATGAGCGTCCCTGTACTTTCGGAGCGGAGTGCGACGTCGTCGGCCAGCATTTCGATCAGGGAGTTCACCGCTGTTTGGGCGAGCCGTGTAGTGGGGAACCAAGGCAGGGCTTGCCGCCAGGCCGCAAAAGCCCACAGCAGCAGATCATGCCGTTGTGAGAGGTGGGCGTTTTCGTGGATGAGTACCGCCCGGAGTTCGGCGGGTTCCAATGCGGCCATCAGGCCATCGGATAATACGGTCACGGAGCGGGCGCCACCGGGCAGGCAGTAGGCCACAGGGGAGTCGTGGTTGATGACCACGGTGCGGGGACCGTCGTCGGACGGGGACGCCAAAAGGGCCAGCAATTCGCGGTGGCGGCGGCGCTGGCGCTCAATTTTGTAGTAGGTCAGCAACAACGTGAACACCAAGTGGGCGGTCAGCAGGGCAGCCGCGGACAAGGCGAAAACGTGCCAGAAGCCCAGCGCCGTGGTGGGTTCGTTGTTGAAGACCATTCCGGCCAAGCGCTTAAGCCCGGCAATGAGGTTATCGCCGATGGGCTCGAGCCCGTAAACGAGCATGGCCCCGATCATCGAGAGGCCACCGGCAAGGGCGATGGCCTGCCAGAGAACCATGGCCGTGAATGGTGAGCGTGCCGGCCATTGTGCGCGCGAGAGGAGTACCGGTACCGGCCACGCCAAAATCAGTGCAAGGACCGCAAGCAGGTATGAGGTCCAGAACATAGTGGCTAATTGTAGCCGAGCAGTTTGCGCAGGGTAGCGGCTTCACTCTCTGTGACGGAACCAATGAAGCGTGCCAGCACTGCTTCGCGGTCCGGGGCCGAGCCAAGGACCTCGTGCATGAGTTCGGCGGTGTGGTCGGCACGGCTGGAGACCGCTTGGTAACGGTGGGGGCGCGTTCCGCGCTCACGCTCCACGAGGCCCTTCTTCTCCAGGCGCGAAAGCACCGTGAGGACCGTGGTAACTGCCAGGTCCTTACCTTGGTGTCCGGCTGTGCCGTCCGAGGCAGCAGAATCCTGTGCCAAAAGGTCACGCAACGTGTTGGCAGTTGCTGCTTGCTGGCCTGCCCAGAGCAAATCCATCACTGCTCGCTCGAGTTCCCCAAGACTTGCCATCAAAACTTCCCTACCTTCCGCATCCCGGTTCCCATGCAAGAGTGCCGACGGGAGCGATGATCCAACATTCCATCACTAATTTACTGCTTTTCAACTTCTCATTCTACGCCAAGTAGAACTATTAGTGCGTCGACACCCGGAGCGAGTCGTACTGCGCTGGGGCGCGTGTGTGACTTCACTTGAAGAAGCGGCGTGGGCGGGCAGCGTTTGTTCTACACTGTGTAGAAGACAGAGTTTTCTACGGTACGTAGAAGTCAGTCTCCACTTCGGTCCACCGCACAAAGGACAGCCATGGACGCCTTGGAAATCGCACGCTGGCAATTCGGCATCACCACCGTGTACCACTTCATGATGGTGCCGCTCACTATCGGCCTGGGCCTGGTGGTAGCCGTCATCCAGACACTGTGGTTCCGCACCGGGAAACCCGAATATCTCCGTATGACCAAGTTCTGGGGGAAGCTGTTCCTCATTAACTTCATCATGGGTGTGGCCACAGGCATCGTGCAGGAATTTCAGTTCGGCATGGCATGGAGCCAGTACAGCCGCTTCGTGGGAGACGTTTTCGGTGCGCCGCTGGCCTTGGAAGCATTGCTGGCCTTCTTCGTCGAATCAACGTTCCTGGGGCTCTGGATCTTCGGTTGGAAGCAACTGAAGCGCGGTGTCCACCTCGCTTGCCTGTGGATCGCCGTCATCGGCTCGGTTTTCTCCGCCTACTTCATCATCGTGGCGAACTCCTGGATGCAGCACCCCGTCGGTGTCACCATGATTAATGGCCGGCCGGTGATGACTGACGCGTGGGCCGTCTTCACCAACAACACCGCCCTGGTGGCCGTTCCGCACACCCTTCTGGGCGCTCTTGGCGTCGCGGGAGCCTTCCTGCTGGGCATTTCTTGGTACCACCTGTGGCGCCGCAGGAAGGACGGCATCGATGTTGTGGGCTCGGACGGCACATTGGTTGTCGGCGAAGCAACCATCCCCGGGCGCGACAAAGGCGATTACTCCGTATGGCTGAGGTCCTTGCGGATCGGGGCCGTGGTTGCCATGATCTCCTTCGCAGGAACCGCTGTCACCGGTGACCTCCAAGGCAAACTCATGTTCGTGCAGCAGCCCATGAAGATGGCAGCTGCCGAGGCTGCGTGCCATGACGGCACCGGCTTTTCCGTCCTCAGTGTGGGCAACCTGGGTTCCACCAACTGTGACGACATCAAGGCCGTCATCGAAGTACCGGGAATCCTGTCCTTCCTTGCAAAAGGCGACTTCTCCACCGAAGTCAAGGGAGTGAACAGCCTCCTCGGCGAGTACCAAGCAAAGTACGGCACCCATGTGCCGAACAACCCGCTCTACGGTGACCGCGCCGGTCAGGAAATCCAGTACGTTCCCGTCATGCAGGTTACCTACTGGGGCTTCCGGATGATGATTGGCTTTGGTGGACTGGCGGCACTCGCCGCGCTGGTGGCCTTGTGGGCGACCCGCAAAGGCATCGTGCCGCAGTCCACATGGCTGATGCGACTCGCAGTGCTAGGGATCCTCGCACCGTTCGGTGCCAACGCAGCCGGATGGATCTTCACCGAGATGGGGCGCCAGCCGTTCGTGGTTGCCCCGAACCCGGACATGAACGGGATCGATCAGGTCTTCATGTTTACGGCCGCCGCCGTCTCGCCTGGAGTCAGTGCGGGAGAGCTCCTGACGTCCCTCATCGTGTTGTCCGCGATTTACGCGGTCCTGCTCGTGGTGGAGGTGAAGCTGCTGGTCAAGTACGTCCGCGGCGGCGTGGCCTCTGCCATGCCGGAACTGGGCAGGCACACAAAAGACAGCGACGCAAAAGACAGTGACGCAAAAGACAACGACGACGACGGCGGTCACCGCGGGACCCCGGACGACGTTCTGGCCTTCGCCTACTAGGAAGCAGGGAGACTGACAATGGAACTGTTGCCAACCATCTGGTTCATCGCGATCGCTGTGCTCTGGACCGGCTACCTCTTCCTTGAGGGTTTTGACCTCGGGGTCGGCATGCTGATGAAGCTGTTTGCCCGCACCAACACTGAACGCCGCGTGTTGCTCAATACCATCGGGCCTGTCTGGGACGGGAACGAGGTGTGGCTACTGACGGCAGCAGGGGCCACGTTTGCAGCCTTCCCGCTCTGGTACGCCTCGCTGTTCTCTGCGCTGTACCTGCCTTTGCTCGCTGTCCTGGTGGCCCTGATCTTCCGCGCCGTCGCCTTCGAATACCGCGGCAAAGTGGATTCCGAGAAGTGGCGCCGGGGCTGGGACTGGGCGATCGCCGTCGGATCCTTCCTCGCTGCCTTTGGCGTCGGCGCAGCTTTGGCGCTCACCACCACTGGCCTGCCCCTGAACGCCAACGGCGACCGCACGGGCGGACCCATGTCCTGGTTCAGCGGTTACGCACTCCTGGGGGGCTTCGGCGTCGTGGCGTTCGCCCTGGTCCATGCGCTGGCATTCCTCGCGTTGAAGACCGACGGCGAGGTGCGGCACCGGGCCCGGCGCTGGTTTGTGCGGCTGCTTCCGGTGGCCGTACTGCCGATGATCGGTTGGATGGTGGCCCTGCAGGTCCTTGCGGGCAAACCCTGGACATGGGTGATCGCTTCAGCAGGTGTGGTGGCGGCGGTGTTGGCTTGGCGTATGGCCCGCACAGGGTCGGAGGGGCGGGCTTTCAGCGCCCTTGGCGGGTTCCTCGTCTGCGCTACGGCTTCAATTTTCGGAGCAGCGTTCCCGGTGGTCGTTCCGTCCACCATTGATCCCGCGTTCAACCTGACCATCTCCAACGCCTCGTCCTCGAACTACACCCTCGGCCTGATGAGCATCGTCGCAGCCATCGGATTGCCGCTGGTGATTGCGTACCAAGCATGGACCTATTGGGTCTTCAGGCGGCGTGTCAGTGCAGCACATATCCCTGAAGCGCACGGATTTCTGCCCGCAATCGCCGCCAAGGTGCTGGTCTCGACCAAAGCGGCTCCCGGCAGTGCAGCTCCCGACGACGCAGCTCGGCCCGGCGATCACCGGCCTCTGGCCTAGTGACCCCGATGAAGCCCGCCTTTCCCTCAGGCCCCACCACCCGCTCCGCCCTTTACTGGATCGGCCTGCTCTCGGCCCTGAAGGCACTTTCGCTCGTACTCATTGCCCAAGCGGCGGCCGGCTTGCTCGCCCACCTCGCGTCCGGAACCGCCGACGCGAACACCGGGCTTTTCTGGGGCGCCGTCGGGGCCGTCCTTCGCTCCCTGACGGTCTGGGGCCAAGGAGTTGCCTCCCGCCGCGCCGCCTTGGGCGTCAAAGAGGAAATTCGGGCGAGCTTGCTCAAGCGCTCGCTTGCCGGGGACATCGCAGGGCCGGAAAAGCCAATGAACGACGGCGGCCTTGCGGTCCTTGCCACGCGAGGCCTGGACGCGCTGGACGACTACTACACCCAATACCTTCCCGCACTCATCAACTGCGCCACCGTGCCGTTGCTGATCGGGGCGCGGATACTCTTCGCGGACTGGGTCAGTGCCGTGGTGATCGTCCTGACGGTGCCACTGGTGCCACTCTTCATGGTGCTGATTGGCCGCCACACAGAGGACACCGTTCGTGCTGCCCAGACCACCCTCCGCAAACTGTCCGGGCACATCCTGGAACTTGCCAAGGGACTGCCCGTCCTGGTGGGCCTCGGCCGGGCCAGCGAACAGCGTGCAGCGCTGGAAGAAATCTCTGAGGAGTACCGTCGGCGAACCATGGGTACGCTCCGCACGGCTTTCCTTTCGGCGCTGGTTCTCGAGCTCATAGCAACCATCTCGGTGGCCGTGGTTGCCGTGTTCATCGGTGTGCGGCTCGTGTCGGGCGATATGCCGCTCGAGGCGGGCCTGCTGGCGTTGATCCTCGCTCCCGAGTGCTACCTTCCCCTCCGGGAGTTGGGCACCGCCCACCACGCCAGTGATGACGGGCGTGCAGCGCTGGAAACAACCAACGCTGTACTCAACGCTCCCAGCCAGCACCCCGTGACCGCTGCCGAGAACGGTGCGCCGCTCGCCGACGTCGTAGTGACAGGGCTGTCGGTCACCTACGCCGGCATGAGCCAGGCCGCCGTCGGGCCGCTGACCTTCACCGCCCCCCGAGGTGCCATAACAGCGCTCGACGGCGAGAGCGGCGCCGGGAAAAGTACCATCCTGCGCGTCCTGGCGGGACTCATTGGGTCCGGGCAGGGTACAAGCGTCACCGGGACCGTCACAGGAGTCCACCCGGAATCCGTCGCATGGGTACCGCAGCACCCGGTCATGGCCTCGGACACCGTGCGGGAAGAAATAGGGCTCTATCTGGGGGAGACCGAACTCGACACCGCTGAGGCCGTTGCCCGCGTACTTCGTTTGGCCTCGGCAAGCCACCTCGCAAGCAAAGTACCCGCCGAACTGAGCCCCGGCGAGCTGCGCCGGGTGGCGCTTGCCCGAGGACTTGCCAGACTCGAGGCCGGAGCGAAAATCCTCTTGCTCGACGAGCCGACCGCCCACCTGGACCTCTCTGCCGCCGGCGCGGTTCGCAACGCCATTGAATCGCTGCGCGGCACCACAACCATTCTCTTGGTTGCCCATGACGCGCAGACCAGGGCGCTCGCAGACCACGTCGTGTCCGTGGGCCGGCCCCGCTTGCCGGGGGCTGGCGGCACAGTCCGGGCGCCTGCCGTGCCGTATCTCGCGGAGTTGGATCCCGTCAGGGCCACCGAGGCGGCTGCAGCGTACGGGCAGGCGGACACGGACGAGGTTCCTGAAGGCGCCAGCGCGTCGACGCAAGCGAGTATCAGAGGCTTGTTGAGGGTCCTTGCACCGGTTCGCGGAAAGTTCCTGGCCGCAGGCGCCCTGGCTATCCTGGCGGCTCTGTTTGCTGTGGCCCTGTCCGGCTTGTCCGGTTGGCTGATCATCAGGGCCAGCCAGCAACCGCCCATTCTTTACCTGTTGGGCGCGATCGTGGGAGTGCGGTTCTTCGGCCTCGGACGTGCCGTTTTGCGTTACTCCGAGCGGCTCCTCACCCATGACGCCGTCTTCGCGGCCATGACGCGACTCCGCGGTGCCCTGTGGGCAACCCTGAGCCGCCGTGCCCTGTCCCTGCGGAGACTCCTGCAGGGCGGCAATGTACTTGGTTCAATCGTGGATGACGTGGACACCCTCCGCGACCTCCTGCCACGAGTGGTCCTGCCTCCGGTCACTGCGGTGGGAGTGGGCGCGGCGGCTATCTGCGCGACCGCCATCATCGCGCCGCCGGCGCTGCCCGCCACGATGCTTGCCACTGTGATGGGGCTGGTACTCGCACCGATCGGAGCCGTCCTGGCCGACCGGAACGCCACCACATCTGAGCAGAAGGTCCGCGCGGTGGTCCTCCGGGGAGTCGCGGTGGCGCTAAATGCCCGCGAGGATCTCAGCGCCAACCGGGTGAGTGAACCCGTCCTCTCCGCCCTGCGCGCCAAGGACCGCGAGGCCACGGCTTCCGCCCAGCGCTCCGCTTGGGCGGAAGGACTGGGCCAGGGCTTGATTGTGCTCGGCTGCTCGCTTGGTGCTTTGTGGGCCGGAGTCCTTTGTGCACAGCCTCTACATGGCGGCCTGCCTCCGGAACTCACGGCCGTGGTTGTCCTGGTGCTGCTGGCTCTGGTGGAACCCTTCAGCGGGGTTGCTTCCGCAGCCCGTCTGGCCCCGGCGTTGAGGGCGGTCCTGGGCCGGGTTGGAACTTCGGGCGCCTTGGACGCCACCGCCGACGGCGACACGAAACAGGCCGGGAAGATGCTCGACGCCGGTGTCCGTTACCTGCCCGACCGTCCCGGCAAGGCCGCGGGTGGGCCTGCTCAACCTGGCCTTGAACTCGTTGGCGCGGCGGCAGCATGGCCCGGTGGTCCGACCGTGTTTTCCGGGCTTACGGCTGAAGCTGGCCCTGGGCGTTGGCTAGTTGTCACGGGACCCTCGGGTGCGGGGAAGTCAACGCTCTTATCCGTGCTGCTCGGATTCCTGCCACTGACTGAAGGCGTGGCGCGTGTGACGGGCGTCGCCGCTTGGTGCCCCCAAGAGGCTCACCTCTTCGACTCCACCATTCGGGGAAACCTGCTCCTGAGCCGGCCTGCGGGAGCGAAGCCCAGCGAGGCCGAGATGCAGAAGGCGCTGGCCGACGTCGGACTTCACAGTCTGGTGCAGGCTTTGCCTGGGGGCTTGGACGCTCGGATTGGCCCGGGCGGCACTTTCCTCAGTGGCGGCGAGAGGCAGCGCCTAGCCATGGCACGGACGCTCTTGACAGGTGCATCGGTGCTCTTGCTGGACGAGCCAACTGCCCATCTGGATTCGGCCTCGGCTCGGGAGATGATGGCGAGCCTGAGGGCCGGACTTCGGGATGTCACCGTAGTGCTCGTGACCCACAATCCGGAGGACATCGACCCATCTGACGTGCGGCTCGAGTTGTCCGGAAGAGCAGCGGCCATAGTGACAGGAGAGCTGTTCGCTACCGAGGCGTAGATCAGCCATCCACGTCGTGGAGGTGATGGACGACGTCGTGCAGGAAATACCGCGAAAACGTCAGCACCGTGAACTCTGATCCGTTGCTGCGGATCCCTGTGCGCTGCCAGTCGTCCTCCACTACCCGGGCAAAGGACTCTGCGATCTGCTCGCCTTCTGCCTGAAGCTCGTCGGCAACGGTCTGCGGGTCCGAGGACCCGTAGTCGCCGTCCACCGCGGCCTGGTCCTGATCCCAATTCCCGAACCTTGCGTCGTCCTCGGTCAGCATGAGGTTAAGCCGCTGGTCGAAGAGGCTAAAGACGTCGCGCACATGGCACGCGTACTCCAGATTGGACCACGTATGGTCGTTTGGGCGCTCCGATGCTTCTCCCCGGCGCAGGACCGCGCGCCATCTGGGCAGCATGTTCAGTACTACGCCCGGGACTACCGAGGGAGTGACGGTGGAGGGATCAAAACCACAGTCGGGGCAGGGCTCGGAGAGCACCCACGTCCAATCTTTTTCATCAGGGATGATCGGCATGCCGCCAGTCTAAGCTGATCCCGTTCACATGCCCTGCCAGACGCGGGCTGCCGGGCCGGAAACAGGTACCTGACCCCTGTTACTTCCGAACCTCTCCGAGAGTAAAGTTCGTCCCGGGAGGAGAGCCGGAAAGAGAAAGATATGCTCAAAGATCTGCAAGTTGGTGCCGTTCTACCGGCACAGGACATCGGCCGGGCACGCGCGTTTTACAGCGAGAAGCTCGGGCTGGAACCGGAGAACCCGGACGCCGAGGACAACCTCATGTACAAGTGCGGCGACGAAACCGGATTCTTCATCTACCAGACGTCGAACGCTGGTACGGCAAAGAACACACAAATGGGCTGGATGGTCAGCGACGTTGATGCCGCTGTTGCGGAGTTGCGGGAGAAGGGAGTGGTCTTTGAGGACTACGACTTCCCCGGGCTGAAGACCGAGAACAGCGTGGCAAGGATGCCGGACGGAAGCGCTGCTGCGTGGTTCCTGGACAGTGAGGGCAACATCCTGAGCCTCAACCAAACCCCATAAGGAAGCACTGGAGGAAGCACAGCAGGAAGGAAGGGCAGCCAGGCCAGGCGTCCAGCTTGGCCTTACTGCCTTTCGCCAACAATGCGGCCCTTCGGCAAGATGCCGTTAGCGGCTAGTCCTCCTGCGCCCAGGCCATGCTTGGGCCCACAGCCTCGACTGGTTGCGATAACGGAACACCCGAGCCGTCACGGCGTCCGTGCTCCTGCGGCAGCGACCTTGCCACCCCCGCTGCGGACGATGCCTTCGCCGGGCCATGTCCTGCCCACGCAAGAAGCAAAGTGTCCTCGCCTTTGAGGAACCGGTGCACGCGCACGCCCCCGGTGGCCCGTCCCTTGACGGGATACTCCTCAAAGGCAGTTACCTTGGCGGTTCCCGGTGCCGTGCCCGGCAGGGCGCCTGAAGTCCCGGCGATGGTAACGACGACGGCCGCGGCATCATCGGCACGGACGGCACCGAAGTGGATGACTTCGTCGCCCGCGGCAAGCTTGATGCCAGCCATTCCGCCTGCTGTCCGTCCCTGCGGGCGGACGTTGGAGGCACTGAACCGCAGCAATTGTGCCTGTTTGGTCACGAACACGAGGTCGACGTCGTCCTCTTGGGCCGGTTCCACGGCGAGGACTGAATCCTTGTCCTTCAAGGCGATGATGTCCCAGTCTTCGCGGTTCAACGGATACTCGGGCTGGACGCGTTTGACCACGCCCTGAACAGTGCCTATGGCCAGAACCACATCCAATGGGACAAAGGCCACCAGCGACTCACCCTTGAGCAACGTGATGAAGTCCTTCGCCGGGACGCCGCCGGCCAGGTTCGGAAGGCCGGAGACCGGCGGCAGGACGGGCATGTCCATGACCTGCAACCGCAACATGCGGCCTTGGGAGGTGACCGCGCCGATTTCTCCACGGGCCGTGGTCTTGACCACAGACCGGAAGACATCATGCTTTGTCCGGGGACCGGATTCAGCGAGCGGCTCCTGGTTGGATGTCCTGGCGATCTGGCCCGAAACGCTCAGCAACGCCCAGCAGGGGTCGTCCGGGATTTCCAGGGGCAGCGCCGCACCTTTGCCCTTGGGACCAGGCGCAGCAGCGGCGAGGGCTGCAGCCACCGTGGGGGAGACCGCCTCTGATTCCAGCAGCACCGTGCGCCGGGGCGTGCCGTACTTTTCGGCGACGGTGGCGAGTTCGCCGGACACCACGTCGCGGAGCAGCTCGTCAGAGGCAAGGATGGCCTCAAGGGCTTCGATTTCGCGGCGGAGCTCGTCCTGCTCTTTCTCCAACTCAAGGCGGGAGTACTTGGTCAACTGCCGGAGCCGCAGTTCCAAGATGTAGTTGGCCTGGATCTCGGTGAGATCGTAGATGGACATAAGCCGTTCCCGTGCAGCCGAGGCTTCGTCGGACGAACGGATGATCTGGATAACTTCATCGATGTCCACGATTGCGATCAGGAGGCCCTCCACCAAGTGGAGGCGGTCCTTCTTTTTGCCCAGGCGGAACGAGGTGCGGCGCCGCACCACATTCAGGCGATGTTCCACATAGACCTGCAGCAACTGCAGCAGCCCGAGAGTCTGCGGCTGGCCGTCAACAAGAGTGACGTTGTTGATGCCGAAGGAATCTTCCATGGGGGAGTAGCGGTACAGCTGCTGCAGCACGGCGTTCGGATTGAAGCCGTTCTTCAACTCGATAACGAGCCGCAGGCCGTGGTTACGGTCCGTCAGGTCCACGACGTCGCTGATGCCTGTCAGCTTCTTGGCGTTGACGGCGTCCTTGATTTTCTCAATGACTTTTTCCGGCCCCACCATGTAGGGAAGTTCGGTAACCACCAAGCCGGTCCGCCGCGCCGAAAGCTGTTCCACCTCGACTTTTGCCCTGGTTTTGAACGAGCCCCGGCCGGTGGCGTAGGCATCGCGGATTCCGTCAAGGCCCACAATACGGCCACCCGTTGGCAGGTCCGGGCCGGGGATAAATCGCATGATCTCGTCCAGCGTGGCGTCCGGCTTCGCAATGAGGTGGCGTGCCGCGGCGATGACCTCCACCAGGTTGTGCGGAGCCATGTTGGTTGCCATGCCCACGGCGATTCCGGTGGTTCCGTTGACCAACAGGTTGGGGAACGCTGCGGGGAGGACCTCCGGCTGGGTCAGCTGGTTGTCGTAGTTAGGAACGAAGTCCACCACGTCTTCATCCAGGTGGTCCGTCATGGTCAACGCGGCGGCGGCGAGTCGTGCTTCCGTGTAGCGCGGGGCGGCCGGGCCGTCGTCGAGCGAGCCGAAGTTGCCGTGGCCATCAATCAACGGCAACCGCAGCGAGAAGTTCTGGGCCATGCGCACCATGGCGTCGTAAATGGCAGCGTCACCGTGGGGATGGAGCTTACCCATGACCTCACCCACCACGCGCGCGCTCTTGACGTGTCCACGGTCCGGGCGCAGTCCCATGTCGGCCATCATGTACAGGATGCGCCGCTGGACGGGCTTGAGGCCGTCGCGTGCGTCCGGGAGGGCGCGCGAATAGATGACCGAGTAGGCGTACTCCAGGAAGGAGCCTTCCATCTCGGAAGTGACGTCGATATCAACGATGTTTTCGGTGAAGTCGCCGAGGGGCTCGCCCTTGCGTGCGGAAGTTTGGCTGCGGGCCATGGGGTCGGTGAATCCTTGAAAGTTGTACTGCGGATGTTTTAGCTAGGCTAAGCCTATGGTGGATCAGCCCGGCGTCGGCATTTATCCGGAATATTGGGAGGCCGATGTCGTCCTGCGCGACGGCGGGACCGCCCACCTCCGCCCTATCAGGCCCCAGGATGCCGATGCTTTGCAGGCGTTCCACGCGGCCCAGTCCCAAGCTTCCATCTATATGCGGTTCTTCTCTTTCAAGCCCAAGCTCTCGGGCAAGGAAGTGCGGCGGTTCACTGAAGTGGACCACGTCAGCCGGGTGGCTTTCGTTATCACCATCGGGGGCGAGATTATCGGGATCGGCCGCTATGACCGGCTCGATGACCCGCTGGAGGCTGAAGTCGCCTTCAACATTTCAGACGCCCACCAAGGCCGCGGAATTGGCTCCATCCTGTTGGAGCATTTGGCTGTGGCCGCCCGTGAAAACGGGATCCGCCGCTTCACGGCCGAAGTGCTGCCGGACAACAGGAAGATGCTCATGGTCTTTGCCGATGCCGGCTATGACCTCAAACGGCAATTCGACGACGGCGTGGTCTCAGTCGAGTTCAACATCGACCCCACGGAGAAATCCCGTGCGGTCATGGAATCCCGGGAACACCGTGCGGAGGCTCGCAGCGTCCGCGACCTGTTGTCGCCGTCGTCGGTGGCTGTGATCGGTGCCAGCCGTAAATGGGGAAGCATCGGCCACCAACTGCTCGAACACATCATCGAGGGCGGGTTCAAAGGCCCGGTGTACGCCGTCAATCCGGAGGCCTTTGAACTGGCGGGCATGATCTCGTTCGCCAAACTCTCGGACATACCCGGGCCGGTCCAGTTGGCCATCATCGCTGTTCCCTACGGTGAGGTTCCCAAAGTGGTGGAGGACTGCATCGGCGCCGGACTCAAGGGAATTGTGGTCGCGACGGCGGGATTTGCCGACGACGGCGAACGCGGCCTTGCGCGTCAACACGACTTGGTTCGGCGCGCCAGGGCTAACGGGATGCGGGTCATCGGCCCCGAATCGCTGGGGATCGTCAATACACACCCGGCAACTTCCCTCAATGCATCCATGGCCCCTGCCATGCCCCGGCGCGGCAGCCTGGGCCTCTTCAGCCAGTCCGCGGCCGTGGGTGTGTCCGTCTATGCTGCCGCAAGTCGGCGCCGGCTGGGTTTGTCCTCGGTGCTGTCCGCCGGGAACCGCGCCGACATCTCGGGCAACGACGCCATGCAGTTTTGGGAGGACGACGCCGATACCTCTGCGGTGGGTTTGTACCTCGAATCAATCGGCAATCCACGCAAATTCTCGCGGTTGGCACGGCGATTGTCGCGGAACAAGCCCGTCATTGTTGCCAAGTCCGACGTCACGGGCCTTAGCCTGCCGCCCGGTCATGCCGTCCGGACCACCCAGGCTCCACCGGCTGCGTTGGATGCCATGTTGCGCCAAGCCGGGGTTATCCGGGTGGACACCATCGAAGAACTGATGGACATCGCGCAAGTGGTTTCCACGCAGGCTTTGCCCACCGGTCCGGGCGTGGCCGTGTTTTCCAACTCCACGGCCCTGGCGAAAGTGGTGGCCGACAGTGCCGGTCCGCTCGGGCTGGACGTAAAGCGCTTTGTCACTGATGTGGACCTTGAAGCCGGCATGTCCGTTGCCCTGCCCGCACTGCGGGCCCGCCTGCAGGAAACTTTGGCAGAGGAGACGGTGCACGCAGTAGTGGCAGCTCTCCTGCCCGTCCGAGGCCTCACTGTTGAAGCCTTGGCCGGCGTTCTTGCCGAGTGCGCCTCCCGGGCCGGGAAACCGGTGGTGGCCGCATTCACGGGCATCCTTGATCCCTCGATCCAGGTGGAAGGCTTGGTCGGGGGCGAAGGAGGGACCTACCTGCCGTGTTATTCCAGCGCCGGGACCGCTGTTGCGGCGCTTGCTGCGACCGTCCGGTATGCCCAGTGGCGGGATCGCGACCAAGGGCTCTTCCTTGACCCGGAGGGGTGCGACGTAGACGGGACCGGAGAGCTTCTGGCGTCGATGCTGGCCGACCTCGAAGGCGATGAGCTCAGGAAGCTCGACGCCGGTGCTGCCGCGACGTTGCTGTCCGGCTACGGCATCGATGTCCTGCCGTCTGTGGGCTTCGCAACCCCGGATGAAGCGGTGGTGGCAGCAGAGGAAATGGGCTGGCCCGTGGTCCTGAAAACCACGGAACCTTCCCTTCGGCACCGGCTTGACCTTGGCGGCGTCCGGCTTGATATCCAGGATGCAGAATCACTGCGGCAAAACGTCGCCCAGATGCGCAGGGCTTTGGCACCGTATGGGTCCCCATCCCTTGAAGTGCAGGCAATGGCACCAGTGGGACAGGCTTGCACGCTCCGCGCCATGGAGGACCCGCTGCTGGGACCGGTGGTCTCGTTTGGGCTGGCAGGGGATGCCGTGAACCTCCTGGATGACTGGGCCCATCGGGTTCCGCCCCTCTCCACAGCGGACTTGCATGATGTGATCCGCTCTCCACGGGCATCACGGAAGCTTTTCGGCTACCAAGGCTTGCCGGCCGTGGACGTTGCAGCCTTGGAAGACATTGCAGCTCGGCTGGCGAAGCTTAAGGACGACCACCCGGGCATTGCCTTGGTGGAGTTCAACCCGGTCCTCGCCGGCTCGTCAGGAGCGGCAATCCTTGGCGCGGAAGTCTGGATCGGGAACGCGGCGCAGCGGACTGACAGTGCCCGCCGGGCCATGCGCGGCTAGCCGCCGAGTTCCGTCCACAGGGCTGGGATGCGGTTAGGAAGTCACCGGGCGATCTGTGAAAATGGGTGAATGAGCACGCAGTCTCCGACGCCCCATTCGGGTCCATCCAACACCGGGTCCCACACTTCCCACCACCACACCTCCCAAGGGCAGAGCTTGGCCCAAGCCCTGGAACAGGCGGGTTTCTACCCACGGTTGGTGTCCGACGTCGTGGATGATGCCCTGGACGGTCGCGAATGCTTGTCGCACCTCGTGCATCTGGAGACCCATTTCGACCGGGCTGAAGTCCGCCGGCACATTACCGTCCTGGTGCTCACCGAGGACATGCTGGTGATCACCCACGTGGATGACCAGCAACTGGACGAGGCAGGCGAACAGATCGTCGCGCAAATCTCCACCGAGTCGGTGCCAGTGGCTCAGATCCGTTCAGTCGTGCTGAGCTACATCTATGCCCAGCCGCAGGATTACAAGCCGTCGGACCCGGTACGCGAGCTGACGGTCTCCATCGCTTGGTCCGGTGGCCAGCGGCTGGATATGGGACCTGCCAGCTGCGGTGATCCACAGTGCGAAGCCGATCATGGCTACAGCGGCACAATTGCCCAGGAAGACATTGTGTTGCGCATCAGTGCTGAGGCAGACGGGCTCCAGGCCGTTCAAGACGCAAAAACGTTTGCCCGCGCTCTGCGTGCGGTCAATACCGGCAACGCGGCTCCTCTCCAGCACTCGGCCGTTCCGGCGCCCCGGCCCCGTTCAGGCGTTTTCAGTAACCGCTTGAACCGTGGACACCAGCGTTGAGCGATCCGCAAACGGACGTACCTTCAGCGCCACTGTTCGGAAGCAGGTCGATCGCCGAAGTCATGACCAGTTCCGCCGCGGCTTTGGGTGTGCCCGGTTTTGACAACCACCTGGGGCTGCTCCCCACGCAGCGTGTCTGCGTGGTCCTCGCCGATGGCCTGGGACGGAACCTGCTCAAACAAAAGGCTTCGCATACGCCCTTTTTGCGCTCTGTCGCTGCAGCAGGGCAAGGGAACATTCCGGTGTGGATAGACTCGGCTTTCCCCAGTACGACGGCGGCCTCCCTCGCCAGCCTGGGCACCGGCCTTCCCGCCGGGCAGCACGGGATGGTGGGCTACGACGTCCTCGATCCTGCCCAGGACAAAGTAGTGAACCTGCTTGGCAACTGGGACGCAGGGGTGGACCCGCAACACTGGCAGCCCTGTCCCACTGTCTTTGAGTGGGTTGCGGCGGAGCTTGACGTCATCACTGTCAGCCTGCCTCAGTTCGGGAATTCCCCCATGACGCAAGCAGCCCTGCGGGGTAGCCGCTTCGCGGGCGGAACCACCTTGCACGCGCGAACCGCTGCTGCTGCCGAGGCTATGTCCGGGTCCCCGAGATGCCTCATGTACTTCTACGTCAACGAACTGGACAAAGCGGGCCACCGTTATGGATCCCAGTCGGAGCGGTGGGAGCATCAGCTGGAAGAGCTCGATTTCACCATCAAACGCCTCGCCGCCACCCTGCCCGCCGGGACCACGATCGTCGTGACCGGGGACCACGGGATGCTGGATGTTCCCGAGTCCCAGCGCATCGACTACTCCGCCGATGCGTCGCTGGTCTCCGGTGTACGGCACACCGCGGGGGAACCCCGCATGGTTCATCTTTACTTGGAACCGGACACCAATGAGACCCACCGGGAGGCTCTCATTGCTGCCTGGCGCCAGCGTTTTGGCGAACGTATTTGGGCCTTCACGCGGGAGCAAGCAGTAAACGCCGGATTGTTCGGCGCCGTCCGCCCGGAGGTCGCCCCGAGGATTGGTGACGTCATGATCGCGGCCCGGGATACCTTAGCCCTCTATGACACCCGAAGGGTGAGGCCGGCGTCCCTGGAAGTGGTAGGACAGCACGGATCACTGACCAAGGCCGAACGCGAGATCCCGCTGCTTTGTTTCACGGCTACGGGCAAGCGCAGCTGACCGAGGTTTCGGGGGTGTGCGTTCCGGGGTTGTGCCTTCGGTGATTGGTGCGCGTTCGGGGATCAGGCCCGAACAGGGATGCTAGTCTCCGCGGGCACCAAAAACGATTTCGTCCCAGCTGGGAATGCTTGAGCGTTTAGGCCGGGACGGTTGCCGCTCCGCGGAAACATCTGGCTCTTTATGCTTGGCAGGGGCCTTTGAATCCGGTGTCTCTGAGCTTGGTGGCTCGGGGTCGGCGGCTTTTGTCCCTTGAACCTTGGTCCCTTGAATCTGTATCTCGGCAGTGTGCGTGTCAGCATGGTCGGTATCGGATGGGTCCACAGCTGAGGCTCCATCACCGCCGCTGCCGAGAAGCTCATCCAGGCCGGCAGGCTTCCGTGCGCCCGGCCCCGAGACTGTCCGCAGGGGACTGGCCACCACCGTGATTTCCCGCGTGTCCGTACTGACGCCCTCATGGAGCCGCAAGGAAGCGTCGCCGTCGTCGCTTGTGTCTGTGTGCATCGGCGCCAGGCTGAGGCGCGAGAGTATCGAGGGCCTGCCGTCCCTGCGGGAGCGCGTGGCAGGCGTCGGATCGATCTCCGGGTCCGCGCTGGCGGGTTCCTCGATTGCGTCGACGTCCTCGGGCCTCGGGTGGGCAGCGGGAACATTGGTCAAGAGGACCGCTAAGGCGTCGTCCGCCTCTTCGTCCACGCCCAATCGCTGGCCGCGCCGGGAACGCAGCATCTCCAGCAGACTGTCCGAGTCCTTGGCTGACGTGCGCGCAGCGGTCTCGGCGTCGGTTTCGAAGTCGAAGGGCCGATCGGACACGGCGGTGAGGCGCCGTGCAGGCACTGGGCCGTCCAAGGGCTCGAGTTCGCTCAACTGCTGGGCCCAGCGGTTGGCGTTCTGCAGGGATTTCCGTTGCGGACTGAACGTCCACATAGCCGGTGGCTCCTCGCCGATGCTGCCCTGGGCGCCCGGAATGGTTTCGAAGCGCGCCACGACCGTCCACGTACCGTCCGCGCGACGCCAAGAGTCCCACTCCACCGTTGAGGAATCGATGCCGTGCGCTGCGAGCCGGTGGTTCACCATCTCGCCGAGGCTCGCCGGGTTGTCGCCGAACGCCGAACGGTAGACGTCGTGGCCGGGGACTGGAGAAGCGATCTCGATATTGCGTGCCTGCCGAGCCACATATTCACGTTCGGCAAGGACGGGACCTTCATACCGTTGCACGCTGGCAAGGGGCAGCCCCGAGAGTTCAGCGACTTCTGCGGCGGTCGCTCCGCCGCGGATCCGCGCCTGGATGTCCCGTGGAGACATGGCGATGGGGGAGTTGGCGGCGCGTGCCGCCACTTGGGCAGGGGTCCGGCTGGTGGCAGCCCTCAGGGCCTCGTCGATCGGAAGCTGGAACATCGCACCGCCGGGTCCGCTGAGAAGCAGATGGCCGCCGTCGTCGTGGACGCCTACCAGTCGTAGATCCTGCATAACACCCTCCACCACATGGCATAACTGACATTCGAAACTCTGCCACCCACGCAGGCCTTTTCCTATTAGGACAAGGGGCGTGCCGTGATATTCCGGCAAAACATCCGGGTGAATATCCTGGCTGGCGTCCGGCTGGCGTTGTGGCGAAGGTCCGCCTGAAGAAGTGCGGCCCTGGCGAAGCTCTGGACTTTTGCGGTACGGCGGAGGAAAATCTGGCCGGTATCGGGCACAAATCCGCGTACCCCGGCGTTGGACCCGTACACCGGAAACAAAGGTTTGCGCCAGTCCGGCAATCTATCCATTGCAGGTTCGGAGGATGAAAAAGACGATGGCCACGGATTACGATGCCCCTCGGAAAACTGAGGAAGACGTCAGCGAAGACTCCCTTGAGGAGCTGAAGACGCGCCAGCCAGGGAGTCAGTCCTCAGCGGTGGACGTGGACGAAGCAGATTTAGCTGATGCTTTCGAGTTGCCGGGAGCCGATCTTTCCGGAGAAGAGCTCCTCATCCAGGTCACGCCGCCCCAAGCTGACGAATTCACGTGCTTCAACTGTTTCCTGGTCAAGCACAGGTCGCAGATTGCCGCGGAGCGGGATGGCCACCTGTACTGCTCCGAATGCGAAAGCTAGATTGGGCGAGCGTCAGGCTCTGGGGGAGGTCAACGCAGAAACAAGTGCATCCGGCCTACGGGTGGACGTTAGCCAGTACGGGGTGCGGTCCGCAGGGTCGGTGATCTCGATCTTGACCACAGGGTCCACCCATCCTCGGAAGCACATGTAGGCGAGGCCGTTCAGGCGTGTGCCGCGCTCGGCGGAAGCATCGCTTTTTTCGAAGCCCTCCACGGTGCCCACGAACTCGCGGTCGATGGTTGCGCGTCCCACGCGAAGGGTGTCTTGGGTGACCGAGATGGTGGGCGTTGAGAGCAACAGCATGGTTGTCATGAGCGCAAAAAGGACAAGGGCCGCAATAATGGCCGCGGCCGTGCTGATGGGTCCGAACATCAAAAGTCCTGCGCTCGACAGCCCTACCACCACAATCCAGATCCACGCCGACGGCCACAGCTTCTCTGTATAGATGGGCTGGGAGGATGACGCGGTGTTTCCGGCGGGCATGGAGGCGGAAGGGTCAGGCGTAGGCATGGATCCAGCTTATCGGTCCACGCCAAATCGGGACGCCCGGCGGTGGAGGCAACGTAGAATAAACCACTGTGAGCAACGAGACCGCAGTACTAAGGACAGAGGCCGAACCCGCAAACGCGGATGGCTCGGATACCCCGGCAAGCTATGGGACCCCTACCGTTAACGTCCAGTTGAAAATGCTCGACGACGGCCTTGAAGCGCCGTCGTACGCGCACCCTGGCGACGCCGGGGCGGACCTGCGCGCACGCGAAGATGTGCACTTGGCCCCGGGCGAGCGGAAGTTGGTTCCAACAGGCGTTTCCATCGCGTTGCCGAATGGCTTCGTTGCCCTCATCCACCCCCGCTCGGGCTTGGCAACCAAGCACGGCTTGACCGTGGTCAACGCACCGGGAACGGTGGACGCCGGGTACCGCGGGGAGATCGCCGTGACCCTCCTCAATACGGACACAACCCAGCCCATAGAGCTCAAGCGCGGCGATAGAATTGCACAGATGGTGATTCAGCGGGTGGAGTATGCACAGTTCGTCAACGTCGACCAGTTGTCCGATTCCATACGCGGTACCGGCGGCTTCGGTTCCACAGGCGGCTTCACCACACCACAGGCGTAAATAGTCCACCCTCACGGCGGGCGGCACCCATGAAAGGGATGCCGCATTGCCGTTGTTGACTGTGGTTGCGGTTTACTTGGGGACAGACCACTACTAAGGAGAAAACCCGATGCTTTTTGGGCGCGGCAAGAAGTCCAAGGCCGAGAAGACCGGTACCGCTGGAACGCTCGGCGAATCCGACTCCGCTGAAGTACAAAGTTCCGGGGCTGCCGGGACAGCAGCCAAAGGGGACTTCCGGGGGAGCAAGGGTCCTTTGGACATTAGCGAAATCGAGAGCCAGGACGGCTACGTTGACCTTGGGGCGCTGCTAATTGCACCGGCCGATGGCCTCCAGTTGCGGCTCGAAGTCGAAGAGGCCACGCAGCGCGTTGTGGCGGTCACCATGGATCTGGGCGGTTCCAGCCTCCAGCTCCAAGCGTTTGCAGCCCCGCGCTCAGAGGGTCTCTGGGACGAGATTCGCGAGCAAATCAGTGAGTCGGTAGCGAGCCAGAGCGGAGAAACCGAAGAAATTTCGGGGAGCTTCGGACCCGAGCTGGTGGCGAAACTGCCCGCAGAAGCCACAGATGGAAGCCGAGGTTTCCGCGCGGCCCGATTCATCGGCGTCGACGGTCCCCGTTGGTTCCTTCGGGGCGTTCTGGGCGGGGAGGCTGCGCTGAATCGCGAGGCCGCGGCCGACCTGGAAGAGTTGTTCCGGCGCGTAGTGGTGGTTCGCGGTGAAAGCCCGATGCCGCCGCGGGAACTCCTGCAGCTGCGGGTACCCAAGGATGCTGCCGTTCCAGGACAGGCAGGCGCCCCCGCCGGTGAGGCCGCGATGCACCAGCCCGAACGAGGACCGGAGATCACCCAGATTGGCTGACGCGACGGCAGGGAATGGATCCCTCCAGCAGCAAGGGCATGGAGTCAAGGACCTCCCTGCCCGTGGCCGGGCAGAATGCTACGGATTCGTCGATTCGGTGACACATCAACCACCCAGCCCGCAGCCTTTCTTTTCTGCGCTGGTAGTCGACCACGTCCAGGCCGGATCCCCGGCAGCCGGCGGCGCCAGAAAGCCAAATCCACGGCTACGCGTCATTTGGCTTGGCCGGGATCGGGTGCCGGGCATCAAGGCCGGGGTGGAGGTCCATCTCAAAGGCATGGTCACCGAGGTCGAAGGCCTTCCGGCCATGTTCAATCCCCGTTACGAGATACTTTCCACCCAGGAGCACTAAAAACGTGGCCAACGGATCAGAACCGACAGACCCAGCCAACCCAACAGGTGCCCCGAGCCCAGCCGTGGTTCCGCCAACGTCCGGGCCAACGATGTCCGAACTGGCTGCCGGGTACGCCGAGCGGGCCGGTATCCAGCGGAACAGCTCAGGGCACGTAGACATGCTGAAGTCCGCCGGCGGAGTGCAAGGCACCGCCGAGAGCATCCTGCCGGGGCTCGTTTTCCTCGTGGCATTCACCATGTCCAGGGACCTGACAGTGTCGCTGGTGGCTGCCTTGGCCGCTGCCGCAATCTTTACGGTCATCCGGATCGTCCAGCGACGTCCGCTGACCCAAGCCTTGGCAGGCGTGGTGGGCGTTGGCATCTCGGCGTGGTTGGCCAATACGACAGGCAGGGCTGAGGACTTTTACGTTCTGGGATTCTTTACCAACGTCGCCTACATAGCTGCAATGGCGTTGTCGGTGGTGGTGAAATGGCCTATCGCCGGACTCCTCTTCGGGTTCGTCCGCAATGAAGGCTTCGACTGGCGAAAAAATCCAGTGCGCCTCCGGACCTACGCCAACGGCACCTGGATCGTGGTCGCTGTCCTTGCCTTGCGACTCGTGGTCCAGGTGCCGTTGTACCTTATGGGTGAGCCAGGGTTGACCGCGTTGGCAACCACACGGATCCTGATGGGTGCTCCGCTGTACATCCTCGGCTTGTGGGTCGCTTGGCTTGTCACCAAGCCCGCGCCTCAGCCGTCGAAGCCGTCGTCGTCCGCAGCCTGATCGGGTGACTCCTGGTCGTCGTCGCGGGGTCCATGTCCGGCAACGGAGGCTGGAGACAGCAGGCCCCTGAGGTCGTCTTCGGCGGCAAGGGTGGTCACGAAGAACAGTTCGTCACCGCCGTCGAGAACATCGTCCCGCGTAGGCGTGATCGGCACGTGGTCCCGCAGGATAGCAACCAAAGTAGCGTCCTCAGGCCATTCGATGGCACCTACCGTGCTGCCGATAATGTGCGAGTCATGTGGAACGGTGAATTCCACGATGGACGCCACACCGGTCTGCAGGGTCAGCAGGCGCACGATGTCACCGATCTCAACCGCTTCCTCCACCAAGGCCGTCATGAGTTGGGGTGTGTTGACTGCCACGTCGACACCCCAGGAGTCGTTGAACATCCAATCGTTCTTGGGATTGTTGACCCGCCCGACGGTACGGCCTACGCCGAATTCCGTCTTGGCCAGCAGCGAAACCACGAGGTTGACCTTGTCGTCACCGGTGGCTGAAACCACGACGTCGGCATCCTCCAGTTTCGCGTCCTGCAGGGTGCTCAACTCGCAGGCGTCTCCAACCAACCAGCGGGCTCCCCGCAAGCCGCTGCGACCAATGACTTCGGGCTTCAGGTCGATCAGGAGAATCTGGTGGTTGTGGGCCAGGAGCTCACGCGCGATGGACGAGCCGACGCTGCCTGCGCCAACTATGACAACTTTCACTACAACTCCTTGATGGGTGCTTTGGCGAGGATCCGGCTGATCTCCGTTGTCCGGTCCAGGCTCAGCATCGCGTGGACTGTGTCGCCTTGCTGGTAAGCCGTTCCGGTTTGCGGCAGCATTCCTTCGCCAAACCGGGTCAGGAACGCGATACGGATACCAGCAGCGGCCTCGATGGAACTGAGGCTGTGCCCGATCCAGCCTTCATGAAGATCGATTTCAGCCAAGACCAAACGTCCCGACGGCTCCCGGTAATCGCCCGCAAGGTGCTGTTCGGGGAGGATGCGGCGCAGGACTTGGTCAGCGCTCCAGCGGACAGCCGCAACCGTGGGAATGCCCAGGCGCTGGTAGATTTCGGCCCGTCCGGGATCGTAGATTCGAGCCACCACGTGGCCCACGTGGAAAGTTTCACGGGCGACGCGTGTGGCGAGGATGTTCGAGTTGTCTCCACTGGAGACCGCAGCGAATGCGTAGGCCTCCTCCACGCCGGCCCTCTTAAGGGTGTCCCGGTCAAATCCTACGCCCGTGACCTTGCGTCCCGAGAAAGTGTTGCGCAGGCGCCGGAAGGCACGTTCGTCCTGATCGATCACCGCCACGGAATGGCCTGCGTCCTCCAGGGTGTGTGCCAGGGTTGCGCCAACACGGCCGCAACCCATGATCACGAAGTGAGCCACCATGTCTCCTAAAAAGTATCGTCCTGCCGCTTGTGCTGCCGCTTCGTAAGACTTTACCGTCGCAGTGCCCGTACGGCGGCGACCACCGTCATGACATCGCCGTGGATTCAGAGTAGTTTTGCGGGGTGCTGACTATTCTCAACGCCGCAAAGCGGATATTGGTAGGCAAGCCGGTCCGGAACGACCGCTTGGCCCACACCTTGCTGCCCAAACGCATCGCTTTGCCGATTTTCGCTTCTGACGCCCTTTCCTCAGTGGCCTATGCCCCTGATGAAATCCTGCTGACATTGGCGTTGGCCGGGGTGAGCGCCGTGACTATCTCACCGCTGGTCGGCCTCGCCGTCATGGTGGTGTTGCTCACAGTTGTTGCTTCCTACCGGCAAAACGTCCACGCATATCCCTCCGGCGGCGGGGACTATGAAATCGCGAACGTGAACCTCGGGAAATACGCAGGCCTCACGGTTGCTGCCGCACTGTTGGTGGACTACGTGCTCACGGTCGCCGTGTCGATGTCATCTGCGGCCGCGTATGTGACAACTGCCATACCGTCGATGCACGGACAGCAGGCTGTCATCGCCACCGTTGGCGTCGTGGTCCTTGCGTTGGTTAACCTCCGCGGCATTAAAGAAGCGGGTTCGGTGTTCGCCGTTCCTACCTATATCTTCATGGCTTCCATCCTGGGCATGACCGCCGTCGGTATCTTCCAATTCGTTACCGGGCAGTTGGGGCAGGCTCCGTCGGCTAACTTCACCATCGTCCCGCAGCAGGGTTTCGACCAAGGCCTGGTAGGGCTGGCCGGTGGATTCCTGCTGTTGCGTGCGTTCTCCTCCGGCGCCGCTGCACTGACCGGCGTCGAGGCCATCAGCAACGGCGTGCCGAACTTCAAGAAGCCCAAGAGCAAAAACGCGGCTACTACATTGCTGCTGCTCGGTGCCATCGCGGCTGCAATGCTTGCCGGGATACTCTTCCTGGCCAACGCCACCAAGGTGCATATCGTCCAGGACCCGGCCACGGAATTCCTCGTTGACGGCAAACCGTTGCCGGACGGCTATGTCCAGAACCCTGCAATCAGCCAGATCGCCGACACCATATTCGGGGCCGGATCGATTCCTTTCTACATCGTGGTGGCGGCCACGGGCGTCATCCTCGTTTTCGCGTCCAACACTGCGTTCAACGGTTTTCCGGTGTTGGGATCCATCCTCGCCCAAGACGGATACTTGCCCCGGCAACTCCGCACCCGTGGTGACAGGCTTGCTTTCAGTAACGGCGTGCTGGCCCTGGCGGCGGGGGCGCTGGTTCTGATCCTGTCGTTCAACGCAGACGTCACCAAACTCATCCAGCTGTACATTGTGGGCGTTTTTATCTCCTTCACCGCCAGCCAGCTCGGCATGATCCGGCACTGGGGCCGGCAACTGAAACTGGCCAAGGACAAAGCCGTCCGCCGGCGCATCATCAAATCCCGAACCATCAACATGGTCGGTTTCGGCATGACGGCCTTGGTTCTGGCTATTGTCCTGATCACCAAGTTCGAACAGGGTGCATGGATCGCCCTGTTGGCGATGTTCGTTCTGTTCCTGATCATGTGGAGCATTCGCGCCCACTATGACAACGTGGCCAAGGAACTCGCGGTGGATGAGGACTCCTCACCCAGGGCCCTGCCGACACGCGTCCACGCCGTGCTGCTTGTCTCGCACGTCCGCAAACCCGTACTGCGCGCTTTGGCCTACGCACGGGCCTCACGCCCCTCGCGTTTGGATGCCGTGACGGTCGATATCAACCCCGAGGACACGGAACACACCGTCCGTGATTGGGAGAAGCTCGAGATTCCGGTGCCGTTGACGGTCTTGGCCAGTCCGTACCGCGAGACGGTGACGCCCATCATGGACTACATCAAGAACATGCGGCGCGACTCCCCACGGGACCTGATCGTGGTCTATATCCCTGAATATGTTGTGGGTAAATGGTGGGAGCAACTTGTCCACAACCAGACGGCCCTGAGAATCAAGACCCGGCTCCACTTCGAGCCCGGTGTGATGGTGGCCAGCGTCCCGTGGCAGTTGAAGTCCTCCGAAGAAGCAAAGGCACTGCAGGATACCAAATGACCTTCCACAGCACTTCCACCCCGGCCGCCGGCAGCGTAGGGAACGACGAGCCAGGGGCTGAACTCGTCGTAGATGTAGGGCCGATCGCCCACGGTGGCCATTTCGTCGCTCGGCACGAAGGCCGCGTGATTTTCGTCCGCCACGCGATCCCGGGGGAAAAGGTCCGGATCAGGTTGACCGATTCCGGCGAGGCCTCGCACTTCTGGCGTGCCGACGTCGTCGAGGTCCTCGATGCTTCACCGCACCGCGTCCGCCACTTTTGGAAACTTGCCGATTCTCTGGACTCCTGGCGCCACGGCGGCCCTCCGGTTGGTGGTGCCGAGCTCGGCCATATTGACCTGCCGTGGCAGCGGGAGCTGAAGGGCCAGGTTCTAGCCGAGCAGCTCAAGCGTCTTGCCGGCATCGAGCGGGTGACCGACGTTGAGGCCGTAGGGGATGACGACGGCGGCCTCGGCTGGCGCACGCGCGTCGGCTTCGCCGTGACCTCCAAGGGACGGTTGGGCATGCACGCGCATCGTTCCGACCTCGTCATCCCGGTGAAGGACATGCCTCTGGCACTTCCTGCCATCAATGAGTTGCGGCTATGGGACGTGGATTGGACCGGGATTGCGCGGGTGGAAGTTGCAGCACCCGCGAACAGTACGCGACCCCTGGTTCTTGTGGCTCCGGAGGAATCGACGAGCCCCAAGCGAATCCATAGCGTGGTGGCGCAGTTGCCGCCCGACGTATCCGTGGCCAGCTTTGAGCCTGGCACTGGCCATGCCGTCCAGCTCCGGGGGAGGACCTGGGTGCAGGAAACAGCTGCGGGTCACGAGTACCGCGTCAGTGGCGAGGGGTTCTGGCAGATCCACCGGGCCGCGCCAGACACCCTCACCGCAGCAATGACAGGATTCCTCGCCCACGGTGGGTTCCTTGAGCCCGGCGCAACTGTGGCGGATCTGTACGCCGGCGCCGGCCTTTTCTCGGCTCCCTTGGCTGAAGCCGTGGGAGTCACCGGATCGGTGCTCTCTGTTGAGGGCGCTCCGGGTGCCAGCCGGGACGCTAGGAAAAACCTTCACGGCGAGTCGAATGTGGAGATCGTCCAAGGCCGGGTGGAGCGGGTACTCCGTCAGCGTGCACGCAGTTTTGACGCCGTGGTCCTCGACCCTCCCCGGGCCGGGGCGGGTAAGGCCGTGGTCCAGCAGCTCATCGATACCCAACCACGCGCCATTGCCTATATATCCTGCGACCCCGCATCGTTCGCCCGCGATCTGGGTTACTTCCAGCAGGGTGGATGGCGGCTGGAATCGCTGCGCGCCTTCGATCTCTACCCGCATACCCACCACCTCGAAACGGTGGCGCTGATCGTACCGGCTTCCTAGCCGCCCCACGGGAGGCCAATGCCACTACGATGGCTTTAGTAGTCCCGCCCCGATCTGCCGTCCTGCGGTATGAACTGCCGACGGGGCGACCAAGAGAGAAACGTCGCCGGCTAAGTAAGGCGTGCCTAACTGGCTAGCGGCCAACCACGCGACAAAGATGAAACTGTTGCGAGAGGAGTCCTGCCATGAGCACTGTGGACAGCTTCGGTTCCAAAGGCGTACTTAATGTAGCCGGCACCGATTATGAGATTTTCCGGTTGAACTCCGTAGAGGGCGCAGACAGCCTTCCGTTCAGCCTTAAAGTATTGCTTGAAAACCTCCTGCGGACTGAGGATGGCGCCAATATCACGGCCGACCACGTCCGCGCCCTGGCCGGTTGGGATCCCAACGCGGAGCCCGACACGGAAATCCAGTTCACCCCGGCCCGCGTCATCATGCAGGACTTCACTGGTGTTCCCTGCATCGTCGACCTCGCCACCATGCGCGAGGCCGTCAAGGAACTCGGCGGGGATCCCAAGCGAGTCAACCCGCTGGCGCCGGCTGAAATGGTCATCGACCACTCGGTGCAGATCGATGTTTTCGGTAACTCCGGCGCGCTGGAGCGCAACATGGAGATCGAATACCAGCGCAATGGCGAGCGTTACCAGTTCCTTCGTTGGGGCCAGACGGCTTTCAACGACTTCAAGGTAGTTCCCCCCGGAACCGGCATTGTGCACCAGGTCAACATTGAGTACTTGGCCCGCACCGTCATGACCCGCGAGGTCGACGGCGTTTTGCGCGCCTACCCGGACACCTGCGTTGGCACCGACTCGCACACCACCATGGTCAACGGCTTGGGCATCCTGGGCTGGGGCGTTGGCGGCATCGAAGCCGAGGCAGCCATGTTGGGCCAGCCCGTCTCCATGCTGATTCCCCGCGTCGTCGGCTTCAAGCTCACGGGCAGCATCCCCGCGGGCGCTACCGCTACCGACGTCGTCCTGACCATCACCGAAATGCTGCGCAAGCACGGCGTCGTGGGCAAGTTTGTCGAATTCTACGGTGAGGGCGTTGCCGCTGTGCCGCTCGCCAACCGCGCAACCATCGGCAACATGAGCCCGGAGTTCGGCTCCACGGCTGCCATGTTCCCGATCGACGACGTCACGCTTGAGTACCTCCGCTTGACCGGCCGCTCCGAGGCGAATGTCGCCCTCGTTGAGGCCTACGCCAAGGAACAGGGCCTTTGGCACAATCCTTCCCGCGAACTGCGCTTCTCCGAGTTCCTGGAACTGGATCTGTCCACCGTTGTTCCTTCGATTTCCGGCCCCAAGCGTCCCCAGGACCGCATCATCCTCACGGAGTCCAAGGCCCAGTTCCGCGAAGACCTGCGCAACTACGTCAAGGAGGACCTGGCCGGCGGAAGCCTGGACGAGGCGATTGACGAGAGCTTCCCGGCCTCGGACTCGCCGTCGTACACCAGCTCCGCGACCCACATTGCCGACGTTGCGCCGCACCCGCACGGCCCCAAGTCGAACGGCCGACCCTCCACCAAGGTGAACGTCACAACCGCTGATGGCCGCGAGTTCGAACTGGACCACGGTGCAGTGTCGATCGCTTCGATCACCTCATGCACCAACACGTCCAACCCGTCGGTCATGCTGGCAGCTGCGTTGCTGGCACGCAACGCCGTGGAGAAGGGCCTCACCTCCAAGCCGTGGGTCAAGACCTCAGTTGCTCCCGGCTCCAAGGTCGTCACGGACTACTACGAAAAGTCCGGCCTGACCCCGTACCTGGAGAAGCTGGGCTTCTACATCGTGGGTTATGGTTGCGCCACCTGCATTGGCAACTCCGGCCCGCTTGAGCCGGAGATCTCCGAAGCGATCCAGGCCAACGATCTTTCGGTCGCGGCGGTCCTTTCGGGTAACCGTAACTTTGAAGGCCGCATCAACCCGGACGTCAAGATGAACTACCTGGCGTCCCCGCCCTTGGTCATCGCCTACGCACTGGCTGGCACCATGGACTTCGATTTCGACGCCGACGCCCTGGGTACGGACTCCGAAGGCAATGAGGTCTTCCTGAAGGACATCTGGCCGAACCCCACGGAGGTGCAGGAAGTCATCGACTCCTCCATCGACGAGGCAATGTTCGTCAAGGGTTATGAAGGCGTCTTCGAGGGCGACGACCGCTGGAAGGCGTTGGACACCCCTGCCGGAGACACCTTCGTTTGGGCCGAGGACTCCACGTACGTGCGCAAACCTCCATACTTCGAGGGCATGAAGGCCCAGCCGGAGCCCGTCCAGGACATCTCGGGCGCCCGCGTGCTCCTGAAGCTTGGCGATTCGGTTACCACGGACCACATCTCCCCGGCCGGCTCATTCAAGTCGGACACCCCCGCTGGTCAATACTTGCTGGCTAACGGCGTGGAGCGCAAGGACTTCAACTCCTACGGCTCACGCCGTGGTAACCACGAGGTCATGATCCGCGGTACCTTCGCCAACATCCGCATCAAGAACCAGTTGCTGGACGGCGTCGAGGGTGGCTTCACCCGCGACTTCAGCCAGGAAGGTGCACCGCAGGCATACGTCTACGATGCAGCCCAGAACTACCAGGCTGCCGGAACACCCTTGGTGGTCCTGGCCGGCAAGGAATACGGCTCGGGTTCTTCCCGTGACTGGGCAGCCAAGGGCACTGCGCTCCTGGGCGTCAAGGCAGTCATCGCTGAAAGCTACGAGCGGATCCACCGCTCCAACCTCATCGGCATGGGTGTCCTTCCCCTCCAGTTCCCGGCAGGCGAGTCTGCTGCAACCTTGGGCTTGACCGGTACGGAAACGTTCGCCGTCGAGGGCGTTACTGAGCTGAACAACGGCACAACGCCGAAGACGCTCAAGGTGACGGCAACGGCAGAGGACGGCTCCGCAAAGTCCTTCGATGCGGTCCTCCGCATCGATACCCCGGGCGAAGCGGACTACTACCGCAACGGCGGCATCCTGCAGTACGTTCTCCGCCAGATCTCGGGAAAGCACGAGAACTGATCACTACCTGATTCAATGCCACAGCCCCGGCTGGTCGGAAGACCGCCGGGGCTGTGGCATTCCGGGTTTCGCGGACGTGCCCGGCAGCGAGTCGCGCCGGCCGGCGCACGCGCTAAAGTTAACAAGCACGTCATTCACCCTAAGGAGGGCCGTTGGGACTTTTGGAAACCGTTAAGGATCCACGGGACCTGGCCAGACTGTCCAGCACCGAGCTGGAACAATTGGCCGGCGAAATCAGGTCATTCCTGATCACCAATGTTGCCGCGACGGGTGGACACTTGGGTCCCAATCTCGGGGTTGTTGAGCTCACCCTGGCCATCCATCGGATGTTCGAATCTCCCCGGGACAGCATCGTCTTTGATACCGGTCACCAGTCCTATGTGCACAAGCTCCTCACCGGGCGCCAGGACTTCAGCACCCTCCGCCAGCAGGGCGGCATGTCCGGCTATCCTGACCGAGGCGAATCCCCGCATGACATCGTGGAGAGCTCGCATGCTTCTTCCTCGCTGTCATGGGCTGATGGTATTTCGCGTGCCCGGCAGTTGACTGGTGAAGGTGACCGCTTCGTCGTCGCAGTCGTGGGCGACGGTGCACTGACAGGTGGCATGACGTGGGAGGCCATCAACAACATCGCCTCCGACAAACGCCGTCGGGTAGTGATCGTCGTCAATGACAATGGACGCTCATACGCACCAACTGTTGGCGGTTTCGCCGATTACCTTGCTTCCTTGCGCCCCACCATCGATTCCCTCCGGACCGCGCCTGCCTACGAGGGCATGCTGGACTGGTGGAAGAAGAAACTTCAGAACGGCGGACCCACCGGCCAGTTCACCTACAAGAGCCTGCACGCCATGAAAAAAGGCATCAAGGACTGGTGGGCACCCCAAGGCATGTTTGAGGACCTTGGCATGAAGTACATAGGCCCGGTAGACGGCCACAACCTCCAAGCCATGGAGAACGCCCTCCACACCGCCAAGGCCTACGGTGGCCCCGTGATTGTCCATGCCATGACGGAAAAGGGCCACGGCTATGCCCCGGCCTTGGCCAACGAGGCCGATCAATTCCATGCGGTAGGAATCATCGATCCTGAAACCGGCGAGTCCACCGAGATGCCCGGCGCCCGGTCCTGGACATCTGTTTTCGCCGAAGAAATCGCAGATATAGCCGATGAACGCCCGGACATTGTGGGCGTTACAGGAGCCATGCTCATTCCGGTCGGGCTTCATAAGTTCGCCGAGCGCCACCCGGAACGGGTTATTGACGTTGGCATTGCCGAACAGCACGCACTCACGTCAGCTGCGGGGATGGCGTACGGTGGCCTGCATCCTGTTGTTGCTGTTTACGCAACGTTCTTGAACCGGGCGTTTGATCAGCTCCTCATGGACGTGGCCCTGCACAAGGCCGGCGTGACGATCGTCCTTGATCGGGCCGGTGTTACCGGTCCGGACGGCCCCAGCCATCACGGCATGTGGGACATGGCGATGGTCCAGATTGTCCCCGGGTTGCATTTGGCGGCGCCGCGGGATGCCACCCGCCTTCGTGAAGAACTGCGCGAAGCCGTAGCCGTCAACGATGCTCCAACGGTCGTCCGGTTCTCCAAAGGAAGCGTCGGCGCCGAGGTCGAGGCCATTGAAAGGCTTCCCGATGGCGTGGATGTCCTGGCGCGCCGCCCGGAGGGTTCCACTGAGAACGATGTCTTGGTGGTCAGCGTCGGAGCCATGTCCGAGCTCGCGCTCGATGTTGCTGCCCGTTTGGGCGCCCAAGGAATCAGCACCACGGTGGTGGACCCCCGTTGGGTGCTTCCGGTCCGTCGGTCCATCATCGCTTTGGCAGCCCGTCACAGACTTGTGATCTGCATCGAGGACGGCGTCCGGGCCGGTGGCGTGGGTTCACGCATCCGCCAGGAAATGCGTGCCGCAGGTGTGGATACAGCTCTGAATGAGGTCGGTCTTCCCGTTGAGTTCCTTGACCACGGCACCCGCAGCCAGGTTTTGGAACGCGTTGGGCTCACGGCACAAAAGATAACGCACGACGTCGTGGCCCAGGTTTTGGGGACGAAAGTGCCCTTTGCCCGGCCACTGCCGGGTCAGGAGCATCCGACTACCGGCAGCCTGCCCAAGCTGTGACGGAGCTCCGCACCCCGGGCGCCTTGCAGCCCGGCGACTTGGTTGTGTCCAGAAACCGGAAATGGGACGGGACCGCGCACTGGGTGGTCCCCGGCCGGTACTTGGGTGAGGACATTCATGGCTGGTGGATTTTCCAGCCTGCGGGGGAGTTTTGTGCTCGCCCTGGTGCAGCCTTTTACACGGCGTCGGATGCGCTTCTGCTGGTTCCACGGACAGGGGAGTACGTCGCCACTTTCTATGACGACGACTACCCTGGCGACTTCCGGATTTACGTAGACCTGGCCACGGCACACGACTGGAAAACCATCAGGCCCGGAGTCACCGAGTTCCACATGATTGATATGGATCTGGACGTCATCCGCTCGATCACCCGTGGAGTGTTCGTCGATGATGAGGACGAATTCGAACACCGTAAGGTGGCATGGGGTTATCCGGCAGCGGTGATCGATGCCATGGAAGCAGAATGTGCTGCGCTTCTTGAAGCTGTGGGCACCATGAGAGCGCCTTTTGACTTAGGCAATAACAGCGTGAGCACAGCGTGGTTCACGAAAGGACGGGCATGAGCGGCATTATCCGAACATACAAGCGCGACGACGACGGAGTCCTGCACTTCAGGGAGGCCTGGTACGACGACGACGACCACCAGTTCGTGGTCAACCATGGGGTAGTGGGGCATCAAAGCAAGACTGACGAAACCGAGGTGGGGGACGAGTCCGCCGTCGAGGGTTTGATGGCCGCGTTCGCCGCACAATGCGAGGAAGACGGTTATGCCGAAATTCCCCCATCGGAGCAGTTCTGGGTAGTGGCCCAACTTGCCCTGAAATCCCAAGACGGCACCGAACGCGATCGGCACCTTGAACGGAAAGCCAAAGCTGCCCTCACAGGGGAGCTCGCCTGGCGTGGCCTTGGAGTGGTGGATCGCTCGGAGATCGGCAATTTCCGGCTGAACATCTTTTGCCTCTGCCCTGACGTCAACAAGGCTGTCAATGCGATCAAAATCTGTGTCCGCAACGAGGATCTGGACTTCACCAAGCTCACTATTGCGGCAGCACCGTATGGGGACCCTACTGAATTCAAGGTGAAGCACTCGCCCAAGCAAGGTGTGGGCTTTACTCTCTAAGTAGCACCCATCGCACCAGGAGGGATCTCCATGTCGTCCAAGAGCAATTGGCCCGGACATACACCTCTGCCGAAAGGCCTCGCGGCCCCGGCGAAACGGGCACTGGCCCACCAAGGGATTGAGACGCTGGAGCAACTGGCGCAGTTCGGTGAGCGGGAGACGTCCGAGCTCCACGGCTTGGGGCCAGTTGCCATAGCCCAGCTCGGGGATGCCATGGAGGAATGCGGCATCTCCTACGTCTCGCGGTAGGCACGTTTCCCCCGGCTATTTCACTTCGTTGCCTTGGGTCACTTGTTGTCCGATGCCGAGGGTAGGCTGAAGCCATGACTGAATATCGACGCCTCGGCCGTTCCGGCTTGACCGTTTCCGCCGTCGGGTTGGGTTGCAACAACCTCGGCCGCGCCAACACTCCCACGGAGTCGCAGGAGGGCACCGACGCCGTCGTCCACGCCGCTGTTGACGCGGGGGTGACGTTTTTCGACGTCGCCGATGTCTATGGGCGTGAACCAGGACTCAGTGAGGTAATGCTGGGAAAGGCCTTGAAGGGGCGCCGGGACGACGTCGTGATCGGCACCAAGTTCGGGATGGACATGGCGGGCGTCAATGGAAACGACTTCGGTGCCCGCGGTTCGCGCCGGTACATCATGAAGGCCGTTGAAGCGTCACTGCGCCGTTTGGATACTGACTGGATCGATTTGTACCAGTTCCATACGCCTGATGCGCAGACGCCCATCGATGAGACACTCGCGGCCCTGGATGACGTGGTCTCCAGCGGCAAAGTGCGCTACCTCGGACATTCGAATTTTGCCGGTTGGCAGATCGCCGAGGCGGAGTACGTTGCACGGCAGTCCGGTGGTGCGCGCTTCATTTCGACGCAAAACCACTACAACCTGCTGGATCGCCGCGCCGAGCTTGAGGTGTTGCCAGCCGCGGGAGCATTTTCTCTCGGTGTGCTTCCGTACTTCCCCCTTGCCAACGGCTTGCTCACGGGCAAATACTCTCCGGGTAAGGCGCCGGAAGGCTCACGGCTGAGCCACACCCGCACCAACTTGGTAAGCGACGCCGACTGGGAACAGTTGGGCCGCTTCAGCCAGTTCGCCAAGGAACGCGGCCTGACCGAACTGCAATTGGCGTTCTCATGGTTGGCCGCGCAGCCGGGCGTCGGCAGTGTGATCGCCGGGGCAACCCGTCCGGAGCAAATCCGTCAGAACGCCGAAGCCGTGCGCTGGGTGCCTACCCCCGAGGAGCGGGCCGAGCTTGACGAGATCTTCCCGCAGGCGCCAAAAGTAGCCCTCTTCTAGGCCCTACCTCACATCCCACGACATGATGCTTGTCGCTCTCTCACTTCCCGTGCTTCCCGTCCAAGGCAGTGCGGGAAGTGCGAGAGCCACGGCGGCTAGGCCGGTGCCGATGCTACTCCCGGCTCCAGGAACCGCTTGCCGTTGACCCGCTCGGAGGCGCCCACCCGGTCCAGGTAGGGGGTGATGCCACCAAGGAACATGGGCCAGCCTGCGCCCAGGATGACGCACAGGTCAATGTCTTGAGGTCCTGCGACGATCCCTTCGTTGAGCATCAAGCCAATTTCCTCGGCCAAGGCATCCTGCGTTCGTCGGAGGACTTCCTCCCCGGTGGACGGGGTGTTGCCGAAGGACAAGATTGCCAGCGTTTCCGCCGGAATGACGGGCTTCCCGTCGGGACCGGGGACCCACAGCGTCTTGATCCCGTTGTCGATGAGCTTTTGCAGGTTCTGCGAAACCGGGAAACGATCCCCGAACGCGGTGTGCAGGGATTCTTGGACGTGTTGGGCTATGGGCAGCCCCACCATGGCGCTCAAGGTGAAGGGGGACATCGGAAGGCCCATGGGCCGCAAAGCCGAGTCGGCAACCTCGGCTGGAGTGCCCTCGTCGAAGGCGGCAATGACCTCACCCATCAGCCGGAGGAGGATGCGGTTCACGACGAAGGCTGCGGCGTCCTTGACCAGGACGGCCGTTTTCTTGAGTCCCTTGGCGAGTTCGAATGCGGTTGCCAGCACGGCGTCGTCCGTCTTGGGTGCCCGCACGATCTCGAGCAAGGGCATGACGGCCACCGGGTTGAAGAAGTGGAAGCCCACCAAGCGCTCGGGGTGTTCCAAGTCCTCGGCCATTGCAGTGACGGAAAGCGATGAGGTGTTGGTGGCGAGGATGCACTCGGGAGAGACGATGGCTTCGACCTCGGCGAATACCTGCTTCTTCACGTTGAGTTCCTCAAAAACGGCTTCAATGACGAAGTCGGCGTCGGCGAAGGCCTCCTTGGAAACAGAACCTGTGACCAGAGCCTTGGTTCGGTTTGCGGCGTCGGGCTTCATCCGTTTCTTGGCCAGCATCTTGTCGACTTCGGCGTGGACGTAAGCAACGCCCTTGTCTACGCGTGCTTGGTCGATGTCCGTCATGACCACGGGGACCTTCAACTGACGGGCGAACAGCAGCGCCAACTGGCTGGCCATCAGGCCGGCCCCTACGACGCCGATCTTGGTTACCGGGCGAGCCAGTTTCCGGTCCGGGGCGCCCGCCGGACGCTTGGATCGCTTTTGGACGAGGTCCAGGAACGCGTACACGGTGGAACGGAATTCATCGGTCTGCATCAAGCCTGCGAGCGTTTCGCACTCGAGTTCAGCCGACGCCGCCTGGGTCATGGTGCGGTTAGCTTCCATGACATCGAGGACCTTGGCCGGCGCGGGGGAAGCGTTGGATGTCTTGCTCTCCACAAAGGCGCGCCCAGCGGCGACGGCGGCAGCCCAGCGGTCCGCCACAACGGCGTCGGAAGGATCGACGGCGTTGGTCCGGTCAGGCGTTACTTCTCCGGAAATGACCTGCGCTGCCCAGGCCAGTGACTGCTCAACGAAATCGGCGGGTTCAAAGATGGCATCGGCAACGCCGAGCTCGTACGCCTGCGGCCCAGTGAGGGTCCGGTTATTGCTGAGGGGGTTCTCAATCATCACCTTGACCGCGTTCTCCGGACCGATCAGGCGTGGAAGGATGTAGACGCCACCCCAACCCGGTACCAAGCCGATGAAAGCCTCCGGAAGGCCTAGCGCCCCCGCGCCTGTGGAGACAGTGCGGTACGTGGACTGAAGGGCGATCTCAAGCCCGCCGCCCAGTGCCAGGCCATTAATGAAAGCGAAACTGGGAACACCGAGATCGGCCAGCGTCGCGTAGACGGCATGGCCGAGTTGGGCCATCCACAATCCGTGCTCGCGTTCCTTGAGGGTCTTCACGGCGGAAAGGTCCGCACCGGCCACCAGGAAGTATGGTTTGCCCGTGACGCCCACGCCAACGATCTCGCCGCGCGCGGCCCTTTCCTTGAGCGTTTCCAAAACGCCCCCGAGTTCCACCAGGGTGTTGGGACCGAGGGTGGTCGGCTTGGAGTGGTCCAGGCCGTTGTCGAGGGTGACCAAGGCGAACGTTCCCGCCCCGCCAGGGAGCTGGATGTCCTGGACGTAGGAATGCGTCACAACTTCATCAGGGAACAAAGCGGCGAGCTTGTGGAATTCGGGGGTGCTCATGCGGCAGCTCCTTCGGTGGTGGAGGATTCATAGGCGGCGTGGTGCGGGTTTTCCCAGATCACGGTGGCACCCATACCCAGCCCAATGCACATGGTGGTGATGCCGTAGTGAACCGTCGGGTCTTCCTCGAACTGCCGTGCCAACTGGTTCATGAGCCGAACGCCGGAAGAGGCCAGCGGATGGCCGACGGCGATTGCCCCGCCATAGCGGTTCACCCGAGGGTCGTCGTCCGCGATGCCGAAGTGGTCAAGGAAGCTGAGTACTTGCACTGCGAAGGCTTCGTTGATTTCGAACAGCCCGATGTCCTCGATGCCGAGGCCGGCATTTTTCAGGGCCTTCTCCGTGGCGGGCACCGGTCCGATGCCCATGACCTCAGGCTCGACGCCGGCAAAAGCGTAGGAGACCAAGCGCATCTTGACCGGCAAACCAAGTTCTTCGGCGGCATCCGCGGAGGCGAGAACCGCCGCCGTCGCGCCGTCGTTCAGTCCGGCAGCGTTGCCGGCGGTGACCCTGCCGTGGGCACGGAACGGGGTGCGGAGTTCTGCGAGGTCCTCCACCGTGGTACCTGGACGAGGCGGTTCGTCGGTGGTGTTCAGGGCCCATCCCTGCCCGGGTTTCATGGTGGCTACGGGCACCAAGTCGGGCTGGATCTGCCCGTTGGAGTAGGCGGTGGCAAGTTTGGCCTGCGACGACGCCGCGTAGGCGTCGGTACGGGCTTTGGTGATCGCAGGGAAGCGATCGTGCAGGTTTTCGGCTGTGTTGCCCATGTTCAATGCTGCCGGATCCACCAGTCGCTCGGACATGAAGCGGGGATTGGGATCGGCACCGGCGCCCATGGGGTGGTTGCCCATGTGTTCCACCCCGCCTGCGATGACAACGTCATAGGCGCCAAAGCCGATGCCACTGGCCGTCGTGGTCACCGCGGTCATGGCGCCGGCGCACATCCGGTCGATGGCGAATCCGGGGACGCTGCGGGGGAGCCCTGCCAACAGCGCTGCCGTGCGGCCGATAGTGAGGCCCTGATCGCCCGTCTGGGTGGTGGCTGCAATGGCTACTTCATCGATGCGCTCGGCCGGCAACGAAGGATTCCGGCGCATGAGCTCGCGGATGCACTTGACCACAAGGTCATCGGCTCGAGTGCCGGCATAGATGCCCTTCTCGCCCGCCTTGCCGAAGGGGGTTCGTACACCGTCGACGAAGACGACATCCCTGACGGTCCGCCGGGCACTGTGTGATGGACTCATGAATTACTCCTCGTTGAGACATGGAGCCGGGACCGCGATACGGTTACTCCGGTTGGCATTGATGCAATGTTACTCGTGGGTAACTTAGGGTGCAAGGTCGGCCCGGATGTCCGGCATGGAGTAAGCGAGCCGAAAACGGAAAGGCCCGCAGCGACGGGTCATTCTTCGTCACGACGGGCCCTTAACGGGTGATCGGTTCAGTCGGCATCCGCGGTGCGCTGCGGAGCCTCGCCGCTGGATGCCTCCTTGGCGGGTGCCTCCTTGGCGGGGGCGTTTTTTGCGGGAAGGGGCGCCGGGTTCAAGCATGCCTCGGTAAGGATGGGGGCCGCGAAGGAAATCTGCCACTCGCGTGCGCCCAGTGCCCGCAGTTCCCCTGCCACTGTGTCCAGCGAGACCTCCGCCGGAGGCCGCCAGGCGATGCGTCGCAGGAAGTCCGGGGTCAAGAGGTTTTCCACCGGCAGGTTGAGCTCTTCGGCCTTGGCTTGTAGCGCCGGCCGGGCGGCGGCCAGCCGGGCGGCGGCCTCGGGGTCCCGATCGGCCCATACCCGCGGCGGGGGAGGTGCGTTGGTAGCCAAATGGAGCGGCGGGAGCTCCGAGAGGGTGCGGGCGTTCGTGATGCAGCGGAGCCATCGGGGTGCTTCGCGTTGGGCTGAGCGGCCGTGGAATCCCCTGGTAGCCAGGAGTTGCGGAACCGTGGTGGGCATGGCCTTGGCTGCTGCGACGAGTGCTGAATCCGGGAGGAGGCGGCCAGGGGCCACGTCGCGTTTGCGGGCCAACTGATCCCGCTCCGTCCAGAGCTCCCTGACTGCTGCCAGTTGCCGGCGGTCGCGAATTTGATGCAGTCCTGAGGTTTTGCGCCACGGGTCTACGCGCGGTGGTGCTACGCCTGCGGCAAGGATTCCTGCAAACTCCTGCTCCGCGAACTCAAGTTTGCCGTCCGCCTCGAGCAGTTCGATGAGTTCCTCGCGCAGTTCGGCGAGAACTTCGACGTCGAGGGCTGCGTACCGGAGCCAGGGTTCGGGAAGGGGACGGGTGGACCAGTCAGCCGCCGAGTGCTCCTTTGCCAAGCCAAAGCCGAGGAGTTGTTCGATGACGGCGGCAAGGCCTACGCGGGGGAGGCCGGCGAGCCGTGCGGCGAGTTCGGTGTCGAAAAGTTTGTCCGGCCACATCCCAAGCTCGGACAGGCACGGTAGGTCCTGGGTGGCGGCGTGCAGGATCCATTCCACTCCGCGAAGGGCATCATTGACGACGTCGAGCGTCTCGAAAGGTTCCGGGTCGATCAGCCAGGTGCCGGCACCTTCGCGACGAATCTGGACGAGGAAAGCACGCTGGCCGTAACGGAACCCGGAAGCCCGTTCGGCGTCCACTCCGGCGGGACCGGTCCCTGCTGCGATCGCGGCGGCGCACCGTTCCAACCCGGCCACGGTATCGATGACGGGCGGGACCCCTTCGCGCGGGGTGTCCAAGTCGATGACTTCAGGGACGTGGCTATCAAAACCGTCAACCTTGATGCCGGTGGTGGGTTCAGCAGCCGGATCGCCGGCTGTGGTATTTTCCAGTTTTTCAGGGGTCATGATTGCTTAAGCTTACCGATACCTGTCAGGGTCGGCGGCGGAGACGAGGTCCGTTGCCCGAAAAAGGCGAAGGGCGGCGGTCAATTCAGCCTCCGCTTGGGCAGGCCGGTGACTCCCGGAGGCAGAGGCGGAAGGCCTGCAAAGGTACAGACCATATCGGACCACGCTTCCAAATGGGCCTGGACATCGGAACTTTCGGGTGTCCAGGATGCCCGGAGCTCGATGTCTATGGTGTCGGGGCGTTCGGCCAGTGTGCCGAAACTTTCCGAGAGGATCCGAGTGGCGGTCCCACCTGCAGCACGGTAGTGGGCTTCACGGTTCTGTAGAGCCTCCACGAGCCACGTCCACGCTACTGAGCCGAGCATGGCGTCGTTGCCCATCTCGGCATCCATCTGGGCGCGGATGTAGGTAACGATGCGGAATTCGCCCTCCCAAACGGCCGACCCGTCAGGATCATGAAGGAGGATGAACCGTCCAGTGGCCAGCTCGTCATCCTCTTCGTTGGAGGAACTATCGGTCTGGCCTTGCACGAATGCTTTGGCCGCGGGCCCGTGAACGGGGACTTGGCGGGTGGCCGCGGTAGGGCTGAAGACTTCCGCCCCGAGGGCGACGGCGTAGGGGGCCAAGCGTGCGGGGGCAGGAATTTCGTCAAGCCGGAGTTCACTGCGGCATTGCGCTTTTCGGAGTGTTCCCAATGCGAAGAGAAAGTCCGGGGGAACCTGTGCGAGGGCGTTCACCCTCGCAGGTTATGCGTCCGGGGCGGCGAATGGACGTAGGCTCGCCGCCCCGGACGCAGGGTACATCCTCGGTCAGGCAAGCTCACGCTTGATGGCCGCCACGAAAGCGTCGATGTCCGCCTCCGTGGTATCGAAGGAACACATCCAGCGGACTTCGCGGCGGGCGGCGTCCCAATCGTAGAAAGCAAAAGACTTTCGCAGGCGGCCCGCAGCCCCCTCGGGGAGGATGGCGAAAACGCCGTTCGACTCAGTGGCCTGGGTGGGCTCAACGCCGTCGATCTTTTCCACTGCCTCGCGCAGGCGGGAGGCCATCGCGTTGGCGTGGGCTGCGGAACGAAGCCACAGTCCGTCCTCCAACAAGGCAATGAACTGGGCAGAGATGAAGCGCATCTTTGAGGCCAACTGCATGTTCATCTTGCGGAGGAACTTCAGTCCCTGTGCGGCATCCGGGTTCAGCGCCACCACTACCTCACCGAACAGCAAGCCGTTCTTAGTGCCGCCGAAAGAGAGGATATCGACGCCTGCGTCGCGAGTGAATGCCCGCAGGGGGACGCCCAGGTGGGCGGCCGCATTGGCCAGCCGTGCACCGTCCATGTGCAGCTTCATCCCCTTCGAGTGGACATGGTCCGCGATGGCGCGGACCTCTTCAGGGGTGTAGCACGTGCCCAGCTCCGTGGTCTGGGTGATGGAAACGGCCAGCGGCTGCGCACGGTGTTCGTCACCCCATCCCCAGGCTTCGCGGTCGATCAGTTCCGGGGTGAGCTTGCCGTCCTCGGTGGGGACCTGCAGCAGCTTGATCCCACCGACGCGCTCCGGTGCGCCGTTCTCATCCATGTTGATGTGCGCGGTAGAGGCGCAGACGACCGCGCCCCAGCGAGGCAGGAGCGACTGGAGGGAAAGAACGTTGGCGCCTGTGCCGTTGAAGACGGGGAAGCACTCGATGCCCTGGCCGAATTCCCTTTCCAAGATCTCCTGGAGCCGCTTGGTGTAGATGTCCTCCCCATAGGAAACCTGGTGGCCGCCGTTGGCAGCCGCCAGCGCCGCAAGGATTTCAGGGTGGACGCCGGAGTAGTTATCGGACGCAAACCCACGCACCGCCGGATCATGCAGTTGCTTGGTGAGGTCCGTGCCGGTGTCGATCTGGATGGACTCTGTTGTGCTCGTCACTTGTTCATTCACGCTTTCAAGTCTATTTGGCCAGCACGATGCGCTGGCCGTTCAGGGTGGAAGCCGGTTGGTCAAAAAGTCCGACGGCGGCAGCGGCCAAGTCCTCGACATCCGTGAAACCCGGAAACCGCCGTTCGGGATGCAGTTGCCGCATGCCGGCGTCGACGAGGGCTTTGACGACGAAGATGACGGCGGCGCTCCCGCCGTCTGCGGTGCCAGCCTCTTGCGCCCGCCGGAAACCATCGGCCACCGCCAAGGTCCACGCTTCGGCGGCCGCCTTGGCAGCTACATAACTGGCCGCCGCCGTCGGAGCTGAAACAGTGGTGGATGAGACCATGGCGAACCGACCATGCGCGGAGGCTTCCAGTTGGCCGTAGAAGACCCTCGAAACGTTGCGGAGCGTTGTGACGGCTCCACGTTCCAATGCCTCCCAGTCCTCATCGGTCTGGTCCTCGATGCCCTTGGCCCCGCGCCAACCGCCCACGAGGTGCATCACGCCGTCGATGCCCTGCACGCCAAGGTTCGCGATGGCCGAGGCCAAGTCGCGGACGGAGTCCAAGCTGGCAAGATCGCATACCAGGGGAGTCACTGCAGCGCCCGCCTCGGCCGCTGCGGCCTTGATCCGGGCTTCGTCCGAACCGACAGTGATCACCCGATGGCCGGCGGCCGCCATGGCCCGGGCCACGGCGATGCCAGAGGCGCTGCTGCCACCGGTTACGAGGACAGTGAAGGCAGTCATCAGGCTGCGGTGGAACCGGTGATGCCGGTGGTGGACTCGATAACGGAACGCATCTTCTTCTCCAGTGCTTCGTAGAACATGGACAGTGGGAACTCGTCGTCCAAAACCTGATCGGTCAGCCCACGGGGCGGGCCATCCAACGGCAAGGCATCCGGTCCCTTGGCCCAAACCGAAGCCGGATGCGGGGTCACCGTGCTTGAGATGAGCTCATAGGCCGCCAGCCAGTGCGCAGCCTTGGGGCGGTCGATGGAACGCCAGTATAGTTCTTCGATCTTGGCACCGAGTTCAACCACGACGGCGGCAGCGTTGTCCCAGTCGATCGACAGTTTGCTATCGGTCCAGTGGAGGACGTGGTGCTGGTGCATCCACGCGAACAACAGCTGGCCGCCCAGGCCGTCGTAGTTCCGAACCCGGCTGCCGGTGATGGCGAAACGGAAGATCCGGTCGAATATCACGGCGTACTGGACGAGCTTGGCGTGCTTGCGTGCATCGGGATCGGCGTCCTCGTCTTTCTCAATGCGGACGGATTCGCGGAAAGCGGTCAGGTCGCAGCGCAGTTCCTCGAGCGAGTAGAGGAAGAAGGGCATGCGCTGTTTGATCATGAACGGATCGAAAGGAAGGTCACCCCGCATGTGCGTGCGGTCATGGATGAGGTCCCACATGACGAATGTCCGCTGGGTCAGCTCCTGGTCGTCGAGCAACTGGGCTGCGTCGTCGGGAAGTTGGAGGGAGGTTGTTTCCGCCGCAGCCTTCAGGACGCGGCGGAAGCGTGCGGCCTCACGGTCGGCAAAGATGGCGCCCCACGTGAAGGTGGGGGTTTCCCGGACGGCTACGGTCTCGGGGAACAGGACGGCGGAGTTGGTGTCATAGCCAGGGGTGAAATCAATGAAGCGGATGGGGACGAAGAGCTTGTTCGAGTACTCCCCGGCTTCGAGCCCCCCAATGAACTCGGGCCAGATGACCTCGATCAAGACAGCTTCGACCAGCCGGCTAGTGCTTCCGTTCTGGGTATACATGGGAAAGACCACCAGGTGCTGGAGGCCGTCGATCCGATGCTCCTGGGGCTGGAATGCCTGCAACGAGTCCAGGAAGTCCGGCACGCCAAAGCCCTGTTGCTCCCAACGGCTGAAGTCCTCGACGAGCAATTCCAGGTAGCGGGAGTCATGGGGGAACTGCGGCGCCAGTGAGGTGATCGCTTGGACGATCGTGGCCACAAGGGCAGCAGCTTCGCCGTGAACGGCCGGGTCCGCAATGGAACCGTCCTTTTGCTGGTGTGCCTGAAGGGCAGTTGTGGCGGCCTTGAGTGACGCCCACTCAGCGTTGTCAGCGGTGACATGCGGAAGAGTAGCGGTGGCGATAGTTGTCATGAAGCTCGTCCCTTTCCAAAGTAGCTTTTGCCTCTGGGCCGAGCGTAGCAAGGGAAAAGGATTGCTAACGTAAAATCGAGGCGAGCATAAGAGACTCTGTTCCTCGGAGGCTGTGCTGCCTGCTTGAGCTCAAGCGGCAGCGCTGCCTGCCTAGGCTTCTTCCGCCTTCACCAACCGCAGGGAGACGGAGTTGATGCAAAACCGCTGGTCCGTGGGAGTGCCGTAGCCCTCGCCTTCGAAAACGTGTCCCAAGTGCGAATCGCACGTGGCACAGCGGACCTCCACCCGGTCCATGCCCATGGTCCGGTCATGCAAGTACCGGACGGTGCCCTCAGCCAACGGCGCCCAGAAGGACGGCCAGCCGCAATGGGAATCGAATTTCTCGCTGCTGGTGAACAGCTCACTGCCGCAGGCCCGGCATTGGTAGACACCCTCAGTGTGGGTGTCCCAATACTCGCCGGTGTAGGGCCGCTCAGTTCCGGCCTGCCGCAGGACGTGGAATTCCTCCGGCGTCAGCTCCTCCCGCCACTGGGCGTCGCTCTTCTCCACGGGCGCAGGCGTCATCTTGCTGGTGTTCTCAGGAGTACTCATGCCCTCTTCAACGCTCATGAGTCGCCGATAAATCCCGAACCGGCGTACAAGTGCAGAACCGGTAGCCCGAGGGCATCCTGTGCCTTGTTGGCCCAGTCGGTATGCAACGTGTCCGCGATGGCGTGCGGTCGGGTCACCACCACAGCCTGCGCCGCATCAAGGGCCTTCACTTTGGCCACCAAACCTGCCACGGCCCCGCCGTCGACAATTTCTCCGGTGACGCCTCCGCCCAAGCCGGCCAAAGCAGCCAATGACGCCGCCAAGATGTCCGCCGCCTCCGCGCGCTCCGACTCGGGGTTTGCAGACTGCCCGGTCAGCTCGCGGAACGCTTTGGCGATGTCGAGCAAGGAAAGGTTCTCGAGGAAGTCGACCACCAAATGCCGCTCGGTGTTGGACGGCACCAACACGACGACGGGCGTTTCGCCGCCGTCGAGCAATTTAGCGATATTAATTCGGTCCTCGGGGCCCAAAGGCTCTTCGGTCAGGATGACTAGGGGATCACTCATGGCTACAGCGTAGTCCCGGGAAACCAGACAACGCAGATTTTGGTCGACGTTTACGAACGCCCGTGGCGCCGCACCGACCCGGGCCTGGCTAGAGGAGTCCGGTCTGGGTCATGAGGTCGGTGACCTTGGTGCTGTTGAGTTTCGCGGGGTCGATTGCAGGGGCTTGGAGCTGGTCGAGGGGGGTTAGCTTGGGGTTCGCGGGGACGTCGCTGCCGACCGTGTATTCGAAGGAGTTACCCGTCTGCAGGATCTGCTGCCCGGTTTTGCCGGTGATGAACTTCAGGAACTGCTGGGCCTGGGCCTGCTTCTTGCTGGAGGCCAGGACCGCACCGCCAGAGACACTGACGAATGCGCCGGGGTCCTGATTCTTGAAGTAGTGCAACCCAACGTTCTTGCTGTTCTCTCCGGTCTGGGCTTGATCCACGAATGAGTAGTAGTGGTACAGGACCCCCGCCTCGACCTCGCCTGAGTTGACGGCCGCGAGGACCGGAGTGTCGTCCTTATAGGCCTTGAAATTACTCTTTGCCGCTTCCAGCCAGGTCCGGGTGGCGTCCTCGCCCCTGAGCTCGAGCATGGCACTGACAATGGCCTGGAAGTCCGCTCCGCCCGTGGAGGCTCCGACGCGCCCCTTCCAGGCCGGGTCTGCCAGATCCATCAAGGATTTGGGCAGCTGATCTGACCTGAGTTTGGTTTTGTTGTAAGCCAGCACGGTGGACCGCGCAGCGATGCCGGTCCAGTCACCGGTGGAGGGCCGATACGAGGCCGGGACCTGGCCAAGGGTGGCCTGATCGACCGGGGCGAGCAGGCCTGCTCCGGCGATGCGGACCATGGCAGGGGAGTTTTCTGTGAGAAAGACGTCCGCGGGGGAGTTCTTGCCTTCTTCGCTGAGCTGGTTGCTCATCTCCAAGTCGTCGCCGTTGCGCAGAGTGACCTTGATTCCCGTTTCTTTGGTGAACGCGGCCACCCAGGCGGTGGTGAGATTTTCATGCTGTGCGTTGTAGACGATGATCCCGTCTCCGCCGGATGAGGCGGAACCCGAAGTGCCGGGCCCCGGCGTGGGGGAGCCGCAGGCAGCGAGGGCCAGCAGCACGGCTGTCGCGGCGGCAATGGCGGCGGGCAGTTTGATGCGGAAGCTCATGTAAGGCCTTTCAGGAAATCCGGCGAAGTTGTGCGAGGTTGGTCCGGCCAAGCCCGAGCCACGCGGGGACAAAGTGGGGCAGGAAAGCAGAGGTTCTGTATGGCTCCGACGTGGATCGGAGTGCCTTCCCGTGGACACCTGACCCACCGGCGCCGGTGCGGGGGGCGGTGTCCGTCTGACGCGAAGTGAGAGGTACGTAAGGCAGGCCTAAGTGTAATAACAACATGCGGATGTTGCGTAATTGTTTCCCCTACTGACAGACATGATTCGATGAGACGCCCATCGGAGCAACATGAGCAGGGACCAGCTACATGAGCAGGGACACCCACATGAGCAGGGACAATGGAAGCATGGCATCGAATTTCGTGGCAACGGACGTCCCAGCAGAAAGCACAATGTCCCTGCGCACCAAGTGGGCCCTCGCGGGCATGGTCGCAGGCGGAACGCTTGCCGGCTTGGTGGGAGCTGGGTCTTCCGCGCTCGCCGTGTACTTTGCCAGACGGGTCATCACGCCCGGCGCCCGGCACGAAGACCAGGAAGTCCTCGCTGTCATCAAGGGCGACGACGGACTGCAAGTGATCCTTGCCGCCACCCCAGACACAACCATCGACGGCGTTTTCAGCCTCTTTTTCGACGGCGGAAAGGGCCATGCCCGGATCGGCCGGATCGTGTCCTATTCGCCAGCGGAACAAACGGTTCTTCGCGAAGTCCAGGAAGTCTATAGCGGTGACTTGTTCCAAGCCCGCCGGGCGGGATGGAGCGGGGCGACCTACCCGGATCCAGCGGCCCTTGGACTGACGGCTGAGGACGTGGAGATCGACGTCGACGGCGGCAAGGCGCCTGCCTGGCTGGTCCGGGCCGGGGAGGGGCCGGCGTCGACGTGGGCGATCATGGTCCACGGCCGGGGTGCTACGCGCCTGGAAGGACTCAGGGCCGTGCAGACAGCTCGGTCACTGGGGATGGACACCTTGCTGATCTCCTATCGTAATGATGGGCTTGCGCCGTCGACGCTCGATGGCAGATATGGTTTGGGATCCACGGAATGGCGCGACGTGGAAGCCGCGATCGAATATGCGTTGAGCTGCGGAGCTGCCGAGGTGGTTTTGTTTGGCTGGTCAATGGGTGGGGCCATCACACTCCAAACGGCAGACCTGTCCAAGTACCGCCACGTCATCCGTGCGCTGGTGCTGGACGCGCCGGTCATCAACTGGGTCAACGTCATGGCCCATCACGCCCAAGTCAACAGGATTCCGTACCGCGTAGGGCGCTACGGGCAACTTATGCTAAGCCATCCACTGGGCCGGAGGCTGACCGGACTGGCAGCGCCCGTGGACTTCAAAGCCATGGACTGGGAGGCCCGGGCCATCGAACTGCGGACGCCTACCTTGCTCATCCACAGCGTCGACGACGACTATGTGCCCTTTGGTCCTTCCGCCAGCCTCGCCGAAAAGAATCCCGAAATGGTGACTTTCGAGCCGTTCGATGGCGCACGGCACACCAAGGAATGGAATGTTGATCCGGAAAAATGGGAGCGGATTGTGCGCTCATGGCTCCGCATTCAGTTGGCGCCACGCAACAACCCCGGTCAGTCTGATAGGCCCGGCCAGTCGGAGCCTGGTCAGCCAGTCTGATAGGCCCGGTCAGTCGGCCTGAGATGGAGGTCGGTCGCGCCGGCGGTCAGGACGCGCTGGTGGAGCTCGGAGGGGGAACCGCCGCCGCGCCGGTGCCTATAGGCGCGGTTATGGCTTTGGTGAGCCGTACTAAATCGCGAGGAGCGAGTTCGATGTCCAGCCCGCGCCTGCCGCCCGAAACGAGCATGGTCTCAAGTGACAGAGCGGATTCGTCCACGATAGTGGGCGAGGTTTGTCGTTGCCCCAAGGGAGAGATCCCGCCCAGGACGTATCCCGTCCGTCGCTCGGCGGTCTTGGCTTCAGCCATGGCAGCCTTCTTGGCTCCGAGTGCGGCGGCTGCGGACTTCAAATCAAGGTTTCCGGAGACGGGAACCACGGCGCAGGCCAACCTGCCCTCCGCCTCAATCATCAGCGTCTTAAAAACCCGCGCCGGGTCCATGCCCAAGGCATCTGCCGCTTCAAGGCCGTAACTCGTCGACGCCGGATCATGGACATAAGGGTGGAGAACGAAAGGTACGCCGGCCACAGCTAGAGCCGCTGTGGCCGGCGTACCTTGCGAAACCGTCTTCTTGGCCATGGAGTTCGAGACCTTAGTGTGCTGTTTTGCTTAGCCGCTGAGCCGCCGCAACCTTGCGCTTGATCCGGCCCAGCATTGCCGTCATTCCGCGCATCCGCAGGGGAGTGATGGCGCGGGTCAAGCCCAGCAACTCGGGCATGTCATCCGGTACCGCCAGGATTTCGGCAGCAGTCAGTCCGTCCAGTCCTTCGTGGAGCACGCCTGCGAAACCGCGGGTGGTGGGGGCCTCCTGCGGCGCCTTGAAGAACAGCCGGTAGATGCGTTCCCCCTCGCCGTCGGAGTTCTTCTCCGACTCGATCGTGAGGAACAGCGGAGACTGGCACTCCACAACCTGCTCCAGCAGTTCAGGATGGTCCTTCAGGCGCTCCGGAAGCTCGGGAAGGCCCCGTGAGAACTCAAGAAGGAGTTGCAGGCGGTCAGGCTCCGTCAGTGCCTGGAAGTCATCGACGATCTCCGCCAGCGCGGCGGGCAAAGTGTAGGTACTCATCACTTCCAGCTTACGTTCCTGAACTGTTCGGGCGGTAGCAACGACTATTTCTGGACAACTATTTCCGGACTGTTATTTTCGGACTGTTATTTTCGGACAAGGTCCGCGGGAACCGAACCACGCTCCGCGCCCTTGGCAATGGGTACACGCACTGCATTGCCCCACTCGGTCCAGGATCCGTCATAGTTGCGAACGGTCTCGAAGCCCAGCAGGTACTTCAAGGCAAACCAGGTGTGGCTGGAACGTTCCCCGATGCGGCAGTAGGCCACGACGTCGTCGCCGGTTTTAAGGCCGGCTTCCCCGAGGTAGAGGGCTTCGAGCTCGTCGCGGGTGCGGTAGGTGCCGTCTTCCGCTGCAGCCTTGGCCCAAGGCACCGAAGCGGCCGTGGGAATGTGTCCGCCACGAAGGGCGCCCTCTTCGGGGTATGCGGGCATGTGGGTCCGCTGCCCCGTGTATTCCTCAGGAGAACGCACGTCAATGAGGGGCTTGCCCAGATGTGCCAGGACATCGTCCTTGAAAGCGCGGATAGGCGCATCGTTGCGCTCCACCACGGGGTACTCGCCCACCTCGGGCTGGGAAGAGTCGGTAGTCAGTTCGCGTCCTTCTGCGATCCATTTGTCACGGCCCCCGTCCAGGAGGCGGACGTCTTCGTGGCCGAAGAGCGTGAACACCCAGAGGGCGTAAGCAGCCCACCAGTTGGACTTGTCGCCGTAAATGACCACCGTGGTATCGCGGGAGATGCCCTTGGACGCGGCAAGTGCAGCGAACGCGGAGCCGTCCACATAATCGCGGGTCACTTCGTCGTTCAGGTCGGTGTGCCAGTCGATTTTGACGGCGCCCGGAATGTGCCCGGTCTCGTACAGAAGGACATCCTCATCGGACTCCACGACAACCAGCTTGCCGTCAGCAAGCGCACCGCCCGCCAAGGCTGCCGCGAGCCATTCGGTGGACACAAGACGCTCGGGATTCGCGTAGGACGCAAACTTCTCGTTTTGTTCAACGGGGTAGGGCACAGCAATCGCCTTTCATTGACAACGGACGGAACCAGGCAGAGGAAGATGGTGCTTGTACCGGCCCGGCGTTCTCCAACACTAACCACGGGCGGCGGTGAATGCTTCCCCTCGGTCATACGGTGAAACATGGCCTTGGTCACGTGGCCGTTATCAAGGCGGCCAATGCCGGTATTCTTGCTGGGGACCTAACAGCGAAGGAACTGACCACCGTGGTACAAATCGAACAACTGGCTGCCCGTACTCCGGCGGTCTCCGTGGAGGAACTCCTCAAGGGTTTCTACCCGTCTCCGCGATTCGGAGAGGTATCGTTCGACAGTTACCGCCCGGATCCCGCGCAGCCCAGCCAGGCGAATGCCGTAAAGCTCCTGTCGGCTTTCGCCGACGGCGTCGGGTCCGAGGACAATGGGGGGCTTTTCAAGAAGCTGTTTGCCAAGAAGGCTGCCGCAGCCAGGGCAGGCATTTACTTGGACGGCGGCTTCGGCGTCGGAAAGACCCACCTCCTGGCCTCGCTCTGGCACCGTTCCCCGGGACCGAAAGCATTCGGGACATTCGTCGAATACACCAACCTTGTGGGGGCTCTGTCCTTCCGGAAGACGGTAGAGGCGCTGAGCAGCTACAAGCTGGTGTGCATCGATGAATTCGAACTTGACGATCCCGGCGACACCGTCTTGATGTCCCGCCTCATGCGCGAACTGGCCGACGCCGGTGTGAAGCTCGCGGCCACATCCAACACGCTGCCCGGCTCGCTGGGCGAAGGCCGCTTTGCCGCCGTCGACTTCCAGCGCGAAATCCAGGTCCTCGCCGACCAGTTCGACGTCGTGAGGATCGACGGCGAGGACTTCCGCCACCGCGGCCTGCCAGCAGCTCCTGCCCCGCTTAAGACGGAGGAACTCAAGCACCGCATGAGGGCCGAGTTCGAGGGCAAGACCGTTGCCGTGGACGACTTCCGCACGCTGGTTGACCACCTGGCTGCCGTTCACCCGAGCCGCTATCGCCAGCTCATTTCAGGCGTTGAAGCAGTTGTGTGGCGCGACGTCGAAACCATCACCGACCAGTCTGTTGCCCTTCGCTTCGTGGTGCTGGCAGACCGGCTCTATGACAAAGATGTACCCATCCTGGCCAGCGGCGTGCCGTTCGATCAGCTCTTTACCGAAGAGATGATGACGGGCGGCTACATGAAGAAATACTTCCGGGCAGTTTCGCGGTTGACGGCCTTGGCACGCGAGGCCCAGGACCACGAGCCGGCCTGAGTCAGGCCTTCACCAACGGTTCCCGAACCTTGAGGAGCCACCGGACGAGGATGCCTCCGGCCAGGGCCCAGAAAGCCGCCCCGACGCCGGCAAAGCTGAGCCCGGACGCGGCGAGCAGGAAAGTGATGCAGGCCGGGATCCGCTCCTCGGCGACGGCGAGGGCTGAGGAAACGGACGACGCCAGGGTTCCCAGCAACGCCAGTCCAGCCACCGCTTCGAGGAGCCCTGCCGGCGCGGCTGCCACCAGTGTGACCAGGGCCGCCGATGCGCCTGCCAGGAGCAGGTAGGCGAGGCCTGAAACGAAAGCTGCAATCCAGCGCCGACCATGATCCTTGCCGGCCTCTTCGCCGGCTGCAAGGGCCGCGCTGAGCGCTGCCAGGTTGATGGCGTGGCCGCCAAAGGGTGCGCCGAGCAAGGTACCCGCCCCGGTGACGAGCATTGATGGCCGCCACGGTGTGGTGTAGCCGAACGACTTCAAGACTGCGACGCCCGGGATATTCTGCGAGGCCATCGTCACTATGAACAGGGGTAGCCCCAGCCCGACCGCCGCCTCCAGGGTGAATGAGGGTGTGGTCCATTCGAGGCGGGGGAGCAGACCGTCGCCGGGGATGTGAACGCCGTTAGCGACGATGTGGACGCCGATGACTGCCAGGGCGACGAGCAACGACGCCGGCACCGACCACCTCGGTGCGAATTTCATGAACAGGATCCAGCACAGCAGCACGGGTGCCACGTAGAGTGGCGCCGAGCCCAGCGACCTGAACGGTGCAAGGCACAGTGGCAGCAGGACCCCGGCCAACATGGCCTGCGCCAATGCGGTGGGAATTTTGGTCATGAGGCGGCCGAGGACCGGAAGCAGTCCGGTGAGGATGATCAGAACCCCGACGACGAGGAACGCGCCGACGGCGGCCGGCCAGCGGCCGTCGACCATTCCAGCGGAGGCGAGCAGCGCTGCGCCCGGGGTGGACCATGCCAGCGTGACGGGCATTTTGGAGCTCCACGACAACCAGAGGATACCTAGCCCAAACGTGAGAGTGAGGATCAGGAGGCCACTGGACGCCTGCCCTTGAGTGGCCCCCACGGCCCGTAGGCCTGCCAGGACGACTGCGAAAGAGGAAGTGAAACCCACCAGTGCCGTGACGATCCCTGCCGTTATGGGCGGTCCAAGGGATTCCTTGCCGGCGAGGCTCTGCGTGGTGACGGAAGCGGTGGGAGGCATAGGTACAAATTACCGTGCCCGCGCGTCGGTCCATCGTCCTTAAACGCCAAGGGCACCGGTGGCGCCTCTCGGCGGGACCGGTGCCCCCTTGACGTATCTGGTACGGCGACTCAGGCAGCTATGGCTGCGATGGTCCATCCGCGACGGGAGCCTGTGGCTCGCCATCATTGCTGGCCACGAAGTCGGAAGCGGCATTCTGAACGGAATCGACCTGGCCGGCAAACTTGCCGCCGGTCTTCTGGTCGATAAAGTCCCCGGCCTTCTCGATGCCATTGTGAATGGCTTCTTCGTTGCCCTGAATGAGACCCTGAGCCTTGCCCTTCAGGTCGTCAATTAAACCCACGGGCACCTCCTTTCCTTCGCGGAGCCAGATCGCTCCTCCGCGTCCGACCCTAACACCAGTCAACCTACGTGCCAAGGTCCGGAGAGAGCCTGTGGACAAACTATGCCGAGGGCGTACTGATGTCCGCGTGCCGGGGGCTTGCGGGGTTCATCAACGAATTCCGCCGGCCGTAGGTGAAGTAAATCACCAAGCCGACGATCAGCCACACCACGAACCGGACCCAGGTCTGCCAGTGCAGTTGGGACATCAGGAACGCCGATGCCACGACCCCGAATGCCGGCACCACCGGCATCCACGGCAGACGGAAAGTACGGGGCGCGTCCGGGCGCTTGTAACGGAACACGATCACGGAAATGCACACCACCACGAATGCGGCAAGGATTCCGATGTTGGTCAGGTCTGCGACCTCTTTGATCGGAAACACGCCGGCGAGGATGGCAGATGCAATGCCTGCGATCCAGGTGACGCGCTGCGGAGTGCCGTGGCGATCGGTCTTTGAGAACCATCCGGGCAGGAGTCCATCGCGGCTCATGGAGAACCACACCCGGGTTACGCCCAGCAGGAACGTCAGCATCACGGTAAGGATGGAAAGAACCGCAAACACGGAGATGATCGTTGCAATGACGGGAAGTCCGACGCTGCTGAATGCTGACGCAAAACCCGCCGTCGGATTGATGTCCTTGTAGTTCTGCATGCCGGTGAGTACCAGCGTGGCGGCGACGTAGAGAAGCATGGCGATGATCAAGGACAGGATAATCGCTTTGGGCATGTGCTTCTTGCCGTCGGTGGCTTCTTCCGCCGCGGTGCTCATGGCGTCATACCCGAACACGGCGAAGAAGACCGTTGCGGCACCCGAAAAGACTGGCCCGAAGCCGCTGGGCATAAACGGGTTGAAGTTCTGCGTGTTGATGTAGAAGATCCCCAGCCCGATGATGAACAAGATCAGCACCACCTTGATGGCGACGGCAATCAGTTCAAATCGTCCAAAAGCCTTGGTCCCGCGGCTCAGGATCCAGGTGACCAGCAGGCAGACGAGGATCGCGGGAAGGTTGATGACGCCGCCTGTTCCGGCATCCGCGGTGGACGTCATCCAGGCCGGCATATGGATTCCGATGCCTGAAAGGAACGCGTCGAAGTAGCCGGAGATGCCGATGGCTACTACGGCCACGATCGCGATGTACTCCAGCAGGAGGTCCCATCCGATGAACCAGCCGATGATCTCGCCCAAGGCCACATAGCCATAGGTGTACGCCGAACCTGCGCGCGGAATCATGCCCGCGAATTCCGCGTAAGAGAGTGCGGCAGCACCGGAGGCGAGGCCCGCGACGAGGAAGGAGATAAGTACTGCCGGGCCTACGCCCGGGTTGCTGGCGTCGCCGTGGGCTACCAGCCCAGCCAAGGAAAAGATGCCGACGCCGATAATTCCGCCGACTCCGATGGCGGTCAGTTGCCATAGCCCGAGGCTCTTGAACAGCCCGCTGCTCTTGCTTTCTTCCTCAATCTCGTCAATGGGCTTACGCCTCATGACTGATTGGGAAGCCGTGGTGTTACTCATAGGTACTCCTGCCGGTCGGCGTGAAACGTGGATAAGCTCGAAGTACATTATGCGAGGCCAGTCACATTAGATAAAGCGACTTCTTCCAAGGAGTATCAGTTACATCGTCTAATCAATGCAGTAGGCTGCCCGCATAGGCAGGTTAGCGCCCCCAGGAAACGCAAAAAGCAGCTCCGGGGAGCTGCTTTTTCTCGATGAAGTTATCTTGGAGCGGACGACGAGATTCGAACTCGCGACATCCACCTTGGCAAGGTGGTGCTCTACCAGCTGAGCTACGTCCGCACATGTTGTTTGCCGGCTAACCGGGCACTCAACAACAAACAAGTTTCCTTGTTCTGGTGGGCGATACTGGGATCGAACCAGTGACCTCTTCCGTGTCAGGGAAGCGCGCTACCGCTGCGCCAATCGCCCGTTACCGGGTCCTTAAAAAGGAGAGCGGACGACGAGATTCGAACTCGCGACATCCACCTTGGCAAGGTGGTGCTCTACCAGCTGAGCTACGTCCGCACATGTTGTTTGCCGGCTAACCGGGCACCCAACAACAAACAAGTTTCCTTGTTCTGGTGGGCGATACTGGGATCGAACCAGTGACCTCTTCCGTGTCAGGGAAGCGCGCTACCGCTGCGCCAATCGCCCATTCTTCCGACATGAGCCGGAAGGCATGGATTAACCGAGGTGGGTACGGGATTCGAACCCGTGTAAACGGCTTTGCAGGCCGCTGCCTCGCCTCTCGGCCAACCCACCGTGTAAGCAGATCCCGGAGAATTCGTGCCTTGACAGTGCCTTGCGAGCGGACGACGAGATTCGAACTCGCGACATCCACCTTGGCAAGGTGGTGCTCTACCAGCTGAGCTACGTCCGCAGTGCCGTTGCGGCGGGCAGCCCAGTGGGCATTCCGTCGCTTTCCGACGAGTAAAAACTCTATAGGAGGTTGCATCAAACTCCAAATCGCAAGGGATTTTGGGGTGGACGGAAGTGGCGCGACAGCGGCAAATGGCGCGTATTCACGCGGTTTCCCGCGAGTTTCATCATTGTAATTTCACCGATGTTGTTCAGTGGTGGCGTCCAGTCACCATTGGCTATCTGGGTGGTTTTGCATTCGGGCCTGTGTCCGTTAGTCTTCTGTATGCACCTGAGCCGTGAGGCCGGATGTGCCGAAAGGCTGGTGCACAGGGGCGATTGGCGCAGTGGTAGCGCGCTTCGTTCACACCGAAGAGGTCACTGGTTCGAACCCAGTATCGCCCACCATCGGAGAACCGTCCGGACTGGAACACTTGGTAAGTCAGTCCGGGCGGGTTTTCCTTTTTAACTCCTTTTAGGGCGGCCCTTTCCTTTCAGCCTCAGTACTTTTACGTCACGATGTCCGCATACGCTGCACTTGCTGAGCGTGAGCGAACAAGAAGCCCAAACCGCTGGTCCTGTCCCTGCGTCGTATGCGGTGCCCGCTGACCTCGCCGCCAAGGCCCCCATCCTGGCGGCAAAACTCGAAAACCTGCCGGCCGAACAACTACTCATGCTCTTCCCGCCGGAGAATTCTGTCGGTGCCATGTGACACAGTCTTTGTATGACTGCTCCACTGCTTGCCCACGCTACTGACTACGGACGAATGTACGCCCGCTCCACCACGGAGCAATTCTCGGTCCCTTCCATCACCACCGTCATAGGACAACAAGCCCACGCGCTTGACGGGTGGTTCAGTTACATGGGTGCGAGCAGTCTTGCGGCCGATCCCGAACTCCCGGCGCTTCTTGGCAGCCCTGCCAGGATCCGCCAGGCCGTCAACAAAGCAGCGAAGGCTGCGGAGGCATACCGTGACCAGGCTGCTGCGCGGGGAGACCGCGTCCACACCTACTGCGAGCAAGTAGCACTGAGGGCCCTTGGCCTTCCCCACCGGATGCAGGAGTGCCGGGAAGAACTGGCTGCACACGGAGAGCAAGCCTTCGCCGCAAGGTTTGATGAATGGTGGGAGCTTTACCGGGTGGAACCGCTGGCACCGGAAATAACCGTATGGAATAAGACAGTTGGCTACGCAGGCACGCTGGACCTCGTGGCAAGGATCAACGGCCGGATCTGCCTGATCGATTACAAGACCAAGGGAACAACGCGTGACGGCACCGTGAAGGCCTTGGACGACAAAGTCGTCATGCAGCTTGTCGCCGGGATGAAGGCGGAGGAGAGCTTGGTTGACCCCATTGCCGGCCAGTGGGAGCCCTGGGCGTATGGGGATAATCCCATGCTGCTTGCCGTTGCCATCGGGGAAACGGAGGTCCGGCCCCAACGTGCAAACCCGGAGATCCTCAAGCATCACTGGTGGAAGTTCTGCGCCCTCCGTCGCGTCTGGGAAATGAATGCGGATGTGGTGGCCGCTGGGCAGGCACTGCTGCCGGTCGCGCCGCCGGTCTACTCTGCGGCTAATCCGGCACCCGTGGACAGCACCCGCCTCGTGTCCTCCACTAAACTGGCTTAGGCTCCGCAAGACCCGCGGCCTGCTTTGACGATCGTGAGGACTGACAGTACATGGCAATTTTGAGTATCAGAATCATTGGGGATCCGGTGTTGCGCACCGTGGCCGATCCCGTCACTGATTTCGGTCCCGAGCTTGCCAAGCTGGTATCAGACATGACAGAAACCATGGAGGACGTGGACGGCGCAGGCCTGGCCGCTCCCCAAGTCGGGGTGAGCAAGCGCGTCTTCACCTACCGGATCGGTGGAGTGGAGGGGCACATCATCAACCCCGTGCTCGAAAACAGCGAGGATTTCCAGCCCGACCAGGTTGAAGGTTGCCTCTCGATCCCCGGACTGGGATTCCCTGTCCGCCGATACCGGAGAACCCGGGTAACCGGGGTGGACCTGCACGGCGATCCGGTCTCGGTGGAGGCTGAAGGGATGCTCGCACGCTGTTTCCAGCACGAGACAGACCACCTGGACGGAATCTTGTACACGGATCGGTTGGAGGGGGAGGACCGAAAGACCGCCCTGCGCGCCATCCGCCACGCAAATTATCACGCCATCACCGAGCAGACGACCACCAAGCGGGCCGGTACCGTGGGCTCCAGCTTCGGTGGCGGCAGCTTCGGGGTTCCCGAGTGAGGGTACTTTTTGCCGGGACTCCCGCCGTCGCGGTGCCGTCGCTGAACGCACTGCTGAAGGCAGGGTTCGACGTCGTAGCTGTCCTCACCCGACCGGACGCGCCCGTGGGGCGCAAGCGGATCATGACGCCCTCTCCTGTGGCAGCGCGCGCAGAGGAACTCGGCATTGAGGTCATCCGCGCAGTAAAGGTGGATGCAGAGACCACCAAACGCATCTCAGAGATTGCCCCGGACGTCGCGGCCATTGTTGCCTACGGCGGAATTGTTCCCCCGGCCGCGTTGGCAATACCTCGGCACGGTTGGGTCAACCTGCATTTCTCCCTCCTTCCGGCATGGCGCGGCGCCGCGCCTGTGCAGCGTTCCATCATTGCCGGCGACGACGTCACCGGCGCGGCAACGTTCCAACTCGAAAAAGGCCTTGATACGGGGCCTGTCTTTGGCACCCTCACCGAAACGGTGCACCCGGAGGACACCGCCGGGCAGCTTCTCGAACGGCTTTCGGACAGCGGCGCAGTCCTTCTGAGCCAGACGCTCTCCGCGATCGATGCTGGACGAGCCGTTGCCCAACCGCAAGCGGGGGAGGTGTCCTTGGCTCCCAAACTGACGCTGGAGGACGGGCGCTTGGACTGGCAGCAGCCTGCCCTGGCACTGAATCGACGAGCTCGGGGCGTTACCCCGGAGCCTGGAGCTTGGACCACCTTGGAAGGCCAAAGGGTCAAACTTGAACCAGTTCGGCTAAGGCCCGACGTCAAGAACCTTGCACCGGGAGCCATCAAGGTGGACGCAGGCGCCGTCCTGGTGGGCACTGGATCCCATGCAGTAGAGCTGGGCCGGATTCAGCCGGCCGGTAAGAAAATGATGTCGTCGGCCGACTGGGCCCGTGGCTTGGCAGCACCCGAGAGAGTGGTATTCGAATGAACGAGTCCGGCCGTCGTGGGCCCAGCAGCAGTGGCAACCGGGACGAACGTGGCAACCGGGATGCCGCTGGCAACAGCAGGCGGAACGCCCAAGGCCGGGAGCGTAATAGGGGCCCGCAGCGTGGCTTCTCGAACAACGCCCCGTCCCAGCGCACGCGTAGGGCAGATCCGGCCCGCCTGGTGGCTTTCGAAGTCCTCCGTGCCGTGGCCTCCGAGGACGCCTATGCAAACCTTGTCCTTCCCGCCCGGATCCGCGAGCACCGCCTCGACCGCCGGGATGCGGGATTTGCTACGGAGCTAAGCTATGGCGCCCTGCGGGGGCAGGGTACGTACGATGCCATCCTGGCCCGCTGCGTTGACCGGCCGCTTGACCAGTTGGACCCCGCAGTTCTGGATGCGCTGCGGATCGGTGTCCACCAGATTCTCTCCATGCGGGTCCCGGCCCACGCCGCCTTGGACCAAACTGTTGGGTTGGCGCGCGCAGTTATCGGAGCAGGCCCGTCCGCGCTCATTAATGCTGTCCTCCGTAAAGTCACGGCCCACACGTTCGACGAATGGCTCGGCATCCTGCTCCACGATGAAACGGATGAGACCAAAATCGCGGCCCTGCGCCATGCGCACCCCGAATGGATCGTTCGGGCCTTGCGCCAATCGTTGGTCAACCATGGACGTCCTAAAGCCGAGATTGACTCCTTGCTGGAAGCGGATAACGCTGCGCCCGTGGTAAACCTCGTGGCGTTGCCCGGGCTGGGCGACCTTGAGGAAGCCTTTGAGAACGGCGCCACGCCCGGCGAGCTCGTGGAAGATTCGGCCCTCTCGGCCGGCGGTGACTTGGGCCGCTTCGAGTCGGTCCGGCGCGGGACCACGCGCGTTCAGGACGTCGGATCACAACTCGTGGCGCGCGCCTTGGCTGGCATCAGCCTCGAGGGTGCCACGCAGGGCGGGGAACGGTGGCTGGACTTGTGTGCGGGGCCTGGCGGGAAGGCGGCGCTCCTTGCAGCGTTAGCGTACCGCGAGGGCGCGACGCTCTTGGCGAACGAACCTGCGCCGCATCGAGCAAAACTGGTTCGACAAGCACTCTCGGCTGTGCCGGAGGAGGCATGGGCGGTGCGGACCGGTGACGGGCGGCAGGTCGGCGTCGAGCAGCCGGAATCCTTCGACCGCGTGCTGGTGGACGTACCCTGCAGCGGCCTCGGCGCCCTGCGTCGGCGCCCGGAGTCGAGGTGGCGCCGGACGCCGAAGGACATTGCCGACCTCGGCCCATTGCAGCGTGAACTGTTGAACTCCGCTGTTGACGCCGTCAAGCCCGGCGGGGTGGTTGCCTACGTGACGTGCTCTCCGCACCCGGCTGAAACAACCACCGTGGTGGGCGACGTCCTCGCGAAGCGGTCGGACCTGGAACTGTTGGATGCAGGACAAGCACTTGACCATGTCAGCCTCACAGCTAACTTGGGGGCCGGCCACGAGCTCATGGCCCAACTGTGGCCCCATGTGCACCAAACCGATGCAATGTTCATGGCAATCATCCGAAAGAAGTCCTAACCGCAGAACGCCTTCTGCGGGGCCCGCGGCGCGGGCCGCGGCCGCCGTCGCTCCAGAAACCATTTACCTGAAGGGCCTCCCTTGTCCCAGTGCTGTATCAACCCGAGCATCCTGTCCGCGGACTTCGTCAACCTTGAGTCGGAACTGCAGCGGATCAGCAATGCCGATGCTGTCCACGTGGACGTCATGGACAACCATTTCGTGCCCAACCTGACCCTCGGCCTCCCGGTGGTTCAGCGGATACAAGCGGTCAGCCCGGTTCCGCTGGATGCCCACCTCATGATTTCCGACGCCGACCGCTGGGCGCCTGCCTACGCCGACGCCGGTGTCGCTTCCGTCACCTTCCATGCGGAAGCGGCCATGGCACCGGTCAAGTTGGCCCGTGAGCTTCGGGCCCGTGGGTCCAAGGCGGGGATGGCGCTGCGGCCGGCCACTGCCGTGGAGCCGTACCTGGACATGCTCGGTGAGCTGGACATGCTGCTCATCATGACTGTTGAACCCGGTTTTGGCGGCCAGTCATTCCTCGACCTGACCTTGCCCAAGATCCGGCGTGCACGCGCTGCGGTTGAGGGCTCGGGGATTGGCGTGGCCATACAGGTCGATGGCGGCATCACGGAGGAGACCATCACCCGCGCCGCCGAGGCGGGCGCCAATGTATTTGTTGCGGGCTCGGCCGTCTACGGGCACCAGGACCCGGCGATGGCGATCGAGCGGCTCCGCGCAGCAGGGCAAGCTGCCATCGCGCAAAGCGCCTGACCGGCGTCGCCACACATGTTACGCAGATCGCCGGGAATAGCCTGGCCGCGTTGGCAGTTGTGGCAGAATAGCAAAACACATACGTGCTCCGGGGTCGGTGTAAGTCCGAACCGGCGGTTATAGTCCGCGACCCGCGAGCCATCGGATTCCAAGTCATTGGAAGCCGATGGCGGACGGTTGAACCGGTGGAATTCCGGTACCGACAGTTAAAGTCTGGATGGGAGAAGCACGTACAGCCATGCTGTGGGCGCCCGTTGCGGTCGCTCCCGCAGTGCGCTGTCGTACACCCCCGGAGTCATCGCGGCTTACTGGGAAGGAACGGCATGGATTTTCTGCGATGGCTCTTCGAAGCACAGATTCCCATTGGCGGATCTGCGCTTGTTTTACGCGAAGTGCTTGGAAACATTTTTGGGCTCCTCAGCGCCCTTGGCGGTATGCGCCGTAAAGTCTGGGCTTGGCCGCTTGGCATTATTGGCAACGGCCTCCTGCTCACCGTGTTTCTCGGAAACGTCTTTGGTGCTGCCACGCCAGCGACCCTGTGGGGCCAAGCTGCCCGGCAGGTCATGTTCATCGGGGTTGCCGGATACGGCTGGTACCGCTGGCGCCAAGCACGCATCTCCGGCTCCCAAGGGCAAGCAATCGTCCCCGGTTGGGCGGGTAACAACGTCCGCATCGCCTTGGCCGGTGCCATGATCGCAGGCACGGCCGCGCTGACCCCGCTGTTCGGCGCCCTCGGTTCATACCCGCCAGTCTGGGCAGATGCGTGGACCTTCATGGGTTCCCTGCTTGCCACCTACGGAATGGCCCGTGGATGGACTGAGTTCTGGCTCATCTGGGTTGCCGTCGACATTGTCGGGGTTCCCTTGCTGTTCAGCGCCGGCTACTACGCCAGCGCCGTCATGTATCTGTTCTACGGGTTCTTCACCCTCGCCGGGTTCTTTGTTTGGTGGCGGGCCGACAAACGCGAACACCGCTCTACCGGTGCCGCAGCGGTGACTGTCGGAGCCGCCCTATGAATGCTGCCGACACCACATACACCTCCGCCGAGCGTGCTGCCATGGGTTCAGCCCTGGCCGCGGCCTTGCGCGGACCGCGCGGTGCAAACCCCCTGGTGGGCGCAGTGATTTTGAGCCCCAGCGGAGAGCCATTGGCTTCCGGATACCATAGGGGCGCGGGTACGGCCCACGCCGAGGCTGACGCCATTTTTGAGGCAGCACGGCAAGGCATCGACGTCAGGGGAACCACCATGGTGGTCACCCTTGAGCCCTGTAACCACGTGGGCCGGACGAATCCTTGCGCGCAGGCCATCATCGGTGCCGGAATCGCCCGGGTTGTCTACGCCGTCGACGATCCCCACGACCCGGCCGCCGGTGGAGCGCGCACTCTGCGCGCCGCCGGAATCGACGTCCGATCCGGGCTGGAAGCGATTGAGTCCACGAACCTCAATCGCGAGTGGTTCGACGCCGTGGCCGCTAAGCGCCCGTTCGTCACCCTGCACATTGCCCAGACGTTGGACAGCCGCATAGCCGCCGTCGATGGCACCAGCCAGTGGATCTCCAGCCCGGAGTCACTGGCCGATAATCATGGGTTGCGAGGCCTGATCGACGCGATCCTGGTGGGGACCGGGACGGTCCTTGCGGACAACCCCAGGCTTACCGCGCGCGAACCTGACGGCGGCCTGTCCGCCCGCCAGCCACTGCGCGCTGTGATGGGCTTGCGGGACGTTCCCCCGGATGCGGCCGTGCGCGGCGACGACGGCCGTTTCCGCCACCTGCCAACCAGGGATCCGGCGGAGGCGCTCAGCACCCTCTTCGCCGACGGCGTACGCCACGTCATGGTGGAAGGCGGCTCAAGTATCCTGAGTACTTTCCTGGCCGCAGGGCTGGTGGACGAGTTGATCGTCTACTTGGCTCCCACACTGCTGGGCTCCGGGACTCCTGCCCTGAACGACCTCGGCATCTCCACGCTTGCTGATGCGCAGCACTGGTCCTGGGACGAAGCAGGAGGCGGATCCGTCCGCACGCTGGGAAACGACCTTCGGCTCCATCTTCGGCCCAACCACAGGGCCGCCACCCCACCAAAGAATTCCGTTCCGGGCATTGAAGCTGCGGAACCAGTCACAGGAGGACACTGATGTTTACGGGAATTGTTGCCGAACAGGGCACCGTTGTGGGCATTGAGCACGACGGCGAGGCCAGCGCCACCTTGCGCCTGAAGGCGCCCACAACCACGGACGGTCTCGGCTTGGGTGGGTCCATCGCCGTCAACGGTGTGTGCCTCACGGCGACGAAGATAGACGGGCAGGACTTCAGCGTCGATGTCATGGGTGAGACGCTCGTGCGGACCACCATCGGTGAACTCGCGCCAGGTGACAGCGTGAACCTGGAACGCTGCGTCCAGGCGGGCGGACGCCTGGATGGCCATGTGGTGCAAGGCCACGTCGACGGTGTCGGGCAGCTTGTGGAACGTGAGGCACTGGGGAACTGGGATCGCCTACGGTTCGCCGTGCCACCCAACCTTGCCCGGTACATCGCCGAGAAGGGATCGATCGCCGTCGACGGTGTATCCCTGACCGTTACCGCCGTCAGCGCAGCAGCCGAGCCTGACCCGTGGTTTGAAGTTGGACTGATTCCCACCACACTCGAGGAAACGGGCTTGGGCGCCAAGACGGTAGGAGGGCGTGTGAACCTCGAGGTTGACGTGCTCGCCAAGTACACCGAGAGGCTCTTGTCTTTTGCTCCGCAGGGAGACGTTCGATGAGCGCCGTCACCACGCCGAGTGCGCTGGGTGCGCAGCGTCCCGGGCTCGACCCCGTGGAAGACGCGTTGGCGGCCATGGCTGCGGGCCGGCCCGTCATCGTTGTGGATAACGAAGACCGGGAGAACGAGGGCGACATCATCTTCGCCGCCGAACATGCCACGCCTGCCCTCATGGGGTGGACAATCCGCCACTCCTCCGGTGTGATCTGCGTCCCGCTGTCAGGCGACCGGGCGGACGCCTTGGACCTGCCGCCCATGGTGGCCGTGAACCAGGACGCCAAGGGAACCGCCTACACAGTCTCTTGTGATGCTGCGGACGGCGTGAGCACCGGAATTTCGGCCACGGACCGGGCCCTGACGGCGAGGATTCTGGCAGATCCGGACAGCAGTCCTGCATCAATTACCCGTCCCGGGCATATTTTCCCGCTCCGAGCCGTTAATGGTGGAGTGCGTGAACGTCCAGGACACACGGAAGCTGCCGTGGACTTGTGTCGTCTTGCCGGGCTTGCTCCGGTGGGTGTGATCGCTGAGTTGGTACATGATGACGGTGAAATGATGCGCTTGGACAGCCTGCGTGCCTTTGCCGCCGAACACGACTGCCCCCTCATCTCCATCGAGGACCTGGTGTCGTACGTTGAGGCGGTAGAGTCCCAGACGGCACATCTTTCACGGGCAGACGAGGAGAAGCGATGACCGCAACCACAGCACGCAGCAGCGACCACACGGACCCTGCACCCCAGGCCGTAAGCGGCGGGCCCGTCGTTCAGTTGCCCACGGCGTTCGGCAACTTCGTGGCGCAGGCATGGACGGATCATGAGACGGGCCACGAGCACTTGGCAGTGAGCTCGCCGAATCCGCCCAAGGGTGGCAAAGCCCCCTTGGTAAGGCTGCATTCGGAGTGCCTGACAGGTGATGTCTTCGGCTCCTACCGCTGCGACTGCGGCGAGCAATTGGCCTTTGCCTTGGAACTGATCCACGCCGAGGGCGGCACCTTGCTGTACCTCCGCGGGCAGGAAGGGCGGGGCATTGGCCTCGCCAACAAAATCAAGGCGTACGCGCTGCAGGAGGCCGGCTTCGATACCGTCGAGGCCAACGAGCAACTGGGCCTCCCCGTCGATGCGCGCTCGTACACCGCGGCCGCGCAGATCCTTGCGGAGATGGGCCTGCACGAGGTCCGGCTGCTGAGTAACAACCCGGACAAGCAGGACCGCTTGGCCCAAGCCGGGGTCACGGTTGTGGAGATGGTTCCCACCGAGGTTCCTTCCCGCGAACAGAATTTGCGTTACCTCCAAACCAAGAAGGACCGCATGGACCACCTGCTGACCTTGGACACCGCTCCGGTCGGCAACGGCAAGGCGCCGGCTGTCCGCCCCTTCGATACCCAACACGACTGAACGGATCCACAACCCAATGAGCGGACACGGCGCGCCCACTATCGACCTGAGCACCCTCAAGCCGGAGGAAACATCGCAGCTTCGGCTGGCCATCGTGGCGGCAAGCTGGCACACCCAAATCATGGATGGACTGGTGGACGGCGCCTTGCGCGCGGCGAAGGAGGCCGGCATCGCAGAACCTACGCTGCTGCGGGTTCCGGGCAGCTTCGAGCTCCCTGTCGCCGCCGCACGGCTGGCCCCGCACTTCGACGCCGTCGTGGCTCTTGGTGTGGTCATCCGCGGCGGAACACCGCATTTTGACTACGTCTGCCAAGCCGCGACGTCGGGCCTTACGGACGTCAGCGTTCGCACCGGCGTCCCGGTGGGCTTCGGCGTCCTGACGTGCGACGACGAACAGCAGGGCCTGGACCGTGCCGGACTTCCCGGTTCCAAGGAAGACAAGGGCCATGAGGCTGTGACGGCCGCCCTTGCCACGGCTGTGACCCTGAAGCAATACAGCTAAGACGAAAGGGATGCGGGTGTGTTCTCACTCACATCCCTTTCGTCATGCAGGCCCCCAACACGCGGGCAGCGGCCCGGAGCAAGTAGTCTGGAGGGCGTGAAGAATTTCGAGACGCTGTTCGCAGAACTGAGTGAGAAAGCAGCGACCCGCCCGGCAGGCTCGCGTACTGTGGCCGAACTGGACTCCGGAATCCACGGCATCGGCAAAAAGGTAGTCGAAGAGGCCGCCGAAGTCTGGATGGCCGCCGAGTACGAATCCGATGAAGCAGCTGCTGAGGAAATTTCCCAGCTCCTCTATCACCTGCAGGTGCTCATGCTCGCCAAGGGCCTCAGCCTGGAGGACGTTTACAAGCATCTCTAGCCACGCCCCTCCGCTCAAAGCATGCGGTGTCTGTTGCGTGGCCAAGGTGCCTGAAACCTCCCCTCCTAAAGAAAGCCAGTCCAATGCTCCGTGTAGCAGTCCCCAACAAGGGATCCTTGTCAGAAGCAGCCTCCGCCATGCTTTCCGAGGCCGGCTACCGCCAGCGTCGTGACTCCCGCGAGCTGGTCATGGTTGATCCTGACAACGATATTGAATTCTTTTTCCTCCGCCCCCGCGATATTGCCGTTTATGTAGGGCAGGGCACGTTGGACGTCGGCATCACAGGCAGGGACCTCCTTCTGGATGCCCAGGTGGAAGCCGAAGAGTTGCTTCCGCTGGGCTTCGCTGCCTCGACGTTCCGCTTCGCCGGACCCGTGGGTGACTTCACCGCCGTCGAACAGCTTGAAGGCAAGCGGCTGGCCACCAGCTACGACGGCCTCCTGCGCGACTACCTCGGTGAGCGTGGCGTCAACGCAACAGTGGTCCGGCTGGACGGTGCTGTGGAATCTTCCGTGCGGCTGGGCGTCGCCGATGCGATCGCCGACGTCGTTGAAACCGGCAACACGCTCAAGGCCGCGGGCATGGAAATCTTCGGCGAGCCCATCCTCAAATCCGAGGCAGTACTGATTCGCCGCACCGGTTCAGGGGGCGCTGCCAATGGCACCGCCAAGGAGATCGACATCCTGATCCGCCGCCTGCAGGGTGTGCTGGTGGCACGCCAATACGTCCTGATGGATTACGACATCCGCAAGGACCTCGTTGAAGATGCCGCCGCACTGACCCCCGGACTTGAATCACCCACCGTTTCGCCGCTGCGCGATTCGGAGTGGGTGGCCGTCCGGTCGATGGTTCCCAAGAGGGAAACCAACCGCATCATGGACGAGCTGTACGACCTCGGGGCGCGCGCCATCCTGGTCAGCAGCATCCACGCCTGCCGCATTTGATCCACTGATCGGATCAGTGCATTGGTCGAGCAGAGCCCAGCACAATTGAGGAGCAGCACATGGCTGTAGCCGTACGCGTCATTCCCTGCTTGGATGTCGACGCCGGTCGCGTCGTCAAGGGAGTCAACTTCGAAGGGCTGCGCGACGCCGGTGACCCGGTGGAACTGGCACATCGCTACGATAACGGCGGCGCCGATGAGCTGACGTTCCTGGACGTCACGGCGTCCTCCGGCAACCGCGAAACCACGTTCGACGTCGTCCGCCGCACCGCCGAGGAAGTGTTCATCCCCCTGACCGTGGGCGGAGGTGTTCGTGGCGTGGCGGAGGTGGACAAGCTCTTGCGCTTCGGCGCCGACAAGGCCTCCATCAACACCGCCGCAGTTGCTCGGCCAGAGGTCATCGACGAGATCACCCGGCACTTCGGTTCCCAGGTGCTGGTGCTCTCCGTGGACGCGCGCCGGACCCGGGCAGGTGACGTCCCGACGTCGTCCGGTTTTGAGGTGACAACGCACGGTGGCCGGACCGGTACAGGGATTGACGCCATTGAGTGGGCCAAAGAAGCTGCGGATCGGGGAGTGGGGGAGATCCTCCTCAATTCCATCGACGCCGATGGCACCAAGGACGGGTTCGACCTTGAGCTCATCAAGAAGGTCCGGGCGGCGGTCAACATTCCGATCATCGCCTCGGGCGGGGCCGGCGAGCCGGCCCACTTTCCGCCGGCGGTGCAAGCAGGGGCCGACGCCGTGCTGGCAGCGTCCGTCTTCCACTTTGGCCCTGACGACATGATCGCCCAGGTCAAGGCCGCGATACGGGCGGCCGGATTCGAAGTCCGCTAGTCAGAGGCCGATGTCAGCGGTTTGCAAAAGCGCGACGGCGTCCGGCTGGCCTTCGAAGGTGACCAGGGCCTGGCCGGTACGCCCGTGGGCGTGCATCAGCAGTTCCCCGGGTTCGCCGACAATCGCCACGGAAACCGGGGCGCGTTTGGCCACATGACGGGGGCCGCTGGGGCGTACAAGCACAATCCCCAAATCGACGCCGCGGTAAAGGAAAGCTGCGCGTTTGATCAGGTCGTCCCACAGGGCGTCCGAGTACGCTTCATCCAGCGCCCGGGGAGCCCAGCGATCACCTGCGCGCCGGATGTCCTCGGTGTGCACAAAGTATTCAATGAGGTTGGACGTCTCATCCAACGCCTTGATCTTCATGGGTGACAGGGCAGGGGGGCCGGCCCGGAACGTCTTGATCAACCGGGCGTAGGCGTCCGGGCTTTCCAGCTTGGCTGCGAGTTTGGACGTTGCCTTTTCCGATGCTTTACCCAAGCGCGGGATCATCAGGCCGACGCCGACCGCGATCTTCCGCTCCCGCAGGTACAAGTGTGCGGCGAGGTCCCGCGTGTGCCACCCTGCGCAGAGCGTGGGGGAGTCAGGTCCGGCCGCCAGCAGGGTTTCAGCCAGTACTTCTCGGGAAGGTTCGACGAAATGCATCACTTGTGAAAGTAGCACGATCCGGGCCCTCTTGCGCAGTGGAACCGCCGCAGAAAACGGGTCTCGCCGCAGGCACTAGACTTGATCTGATGTCAGAGCAGTCCGCCTCCAGTCCCGCTCCCTCCGTGGAGCTTTCCAGCGACCCCTCAAGCCCGCTGCCGCGGGAGATTGCACGTGCCTTGAAGCGTGACTCCGCGGGGCTCGTTGCCGCCATTGTCCAGCAGCACGACACCCATGAGGTGTTGATGCTCGGTTGGATGGACGATGAGGCGTTGCACCGTACTATGACCACGGGCCGAGTAACTTTTTACTCCCGTTCCCGCCAGGAGTATTGGCGTAAGGGTGATACGTCCGGACACGCGCAGTTCGTCAAGTCTGTGGCCCTCGACTGCGACGGCGATGCCCTCCTGGTCCGCGTGGACCAGGTCGGCGCAGCTTGCCACACCGGAACCCGCACCTGCTTCGACGGTCGCGATTTCGACGTCGTCACGGGCAACCGCGACTGAAACATTCTTTACCTTCCACTGAAGCAGCACCGCAGAATTAAGGCACCCCACAACTAAGGCGCCCAGAACTAAGGCACCCAGACCAAAGGCGGAGAACAATAGCCATGCAGGACCTTGGAATCATCAGCCCGGGCCTGGAAGAGTTCCGTGAACTCGCCGTCCACAGCCGTGTCATCCCCGTGCGGCTTAAGGTGCTCGCGGACGCAGAGACGCCCATAGGCCTTTACCGGAAGCTGGCCAAGGGCCAGCCAGGCACGTTCCTGCTGGAGTCCGCCGCCGTGGGCGGTGCATGGTCACGTTACTCCTTCATCGGTGCCAAGTCGCGCGCTACGTTGACCACCAAGGACGGCCAAGCGCACTGGATCGGGGAGCCTCCCGTTGGTGTGCCGGTGTCCGGGAATCCGGTGGAAGCCGTCCGCGACACGGTTGCTGCCCTGCAAACTGACCGCTTTGAGGGACTTCCACCGTTCACCTCGGGCTTGGTTGGCTTCCTGGGGTGGGAAGCTGTTCGGCACTGGGAGCGGCTGACCAGCCCTCCTGAGGATGACCTGAACCTTCCCGAGATGGCGCTGAACCTTGTCACCGACATGGCAGTTCACGACAACGTGGACGGAACGGTCCTCCTGATCGCCAACGCGATCAACTTTGACGACAGTTCCGAGCGCGTCGATGAAGCTTGGCACGACGCCGTTGCCCGGGTAAATGCCCTCTTGGACCAGGTCAGTACACCTGTGGCGCAGCCGGTGTCCGTCCTCCAGGGCACAGCCTTGGACTTCGCATCCAGCGTGCAGGAACGCTGGGATGAGGCCAAGTACTTGGAGGCGATTGATCGGGGCAAGGAAGCAATCGTCGACGGCGAAGTCTTCCAGGTGGTCATTTCCCGCCGCTTCGAGATGGAGTGCGCGGCTGATCCCCTGGACGTCTATCGGGTGCTGCGCAACACCAATCCGAGCCCTTACATGTACATTTTCAGCTTGGCTGACGCCGAGGGTCGCGAGTACTCGATCGTTGGTTCCTCGCCGGAGGCTTTGGTCACCGTCACGGGGGATGAAGTGATCACCCACCCGATTGCGGGGTCACGTCCGCGGGGGAAGACCGTGGAAGCCGATAAGGCCCTGGCCACGGAACTCCTCGAGGACAAAAAGGAACGTGCCGAGCACTTGATGCTGGTTGACCTGTCCCGTAACGATCTCTCCAAGGTCTGCGTTGCAGGAACTGTTGACGTCACCCAGTTCATGGAGGTGGAGCGCTTCAGCCACATCATGCACCTGGTTTCAACGGTGGTGGGTGAACTTTCTCCTCAAGCCACGGCTTACGACGTCCTCAAGGCCACATTCCCTGCAGGGACCCTCTCTGGTGCGCCCAAGCCACGTGCCCTGCGACTGCTCGACGAACTTGAACCACACCGGCGCGGCATTTATGGCGGGGTGGTGGGATACCTGGACTTCGCCGGCGACATGGACATGGCGATTGCCATCCGTTCCGCGCTGCTTCGCGAAGGGCGCGCCTACGTCCAAGCCGGCGGAGGGATCGTGGCCGATTCGCACAAGCCGTCCGAAGCACTGGAGACCGTCAATAAGGCAGCAGCGCCGCTTCGCGCTGTCCATACGGCCAGTTCACTGCGGAACGTTACGGCTGAGCCCGCCCCTGGCGGCCGTCTGCTCGACGACGGGACCCCCGCGTCATGAAGCCCACGGCAACAGTCACTTCACGTAGCACCAAGGCTCCGCGTTGGGCCCGGAAATCGATGCTGGTGCTGGCCATCACCGTCCTTGCCATTGCAGTCTTCGGGGCCAGTACCCAGACATGGATCGAGGTCCAACTGGATCCGGCAGGTGCCTCCAGCAGCGCGCTCCACGTACAGGGCAATAAGGCAGCAACCGCGGTGACCGCACTGGCACTCGTGGCGTTGGCCGGGGGTTTGGCAGCTTCCATCGCCGGTAGGGTGGCCCGTTGGATCATCGCGGCGCTGATCACCCTTTCCGCCGTCGGGATTGTTGCAGCGGTGATCTCCGTCCTGGTGAACCCGTTAGGCGCGGCCCAGGGCTCCATCGCCGGGGCAACCGGGGTATCCGGCGGCCAGGCCAACGTGGCGCCGACGGCGTACCCCGTCATCGCGTTGGTGGCCGGCGTCCTCTTGGCGATCATCGCCGTCGTGCTTCCGCTGGCGGGCCGCTACTGGAAGTCCCGGACAAAATACGACGCCGGTCCCGCGGGTGCCGGGCCGACAAGCGGACCAGTGGATGAGATCGACAGTTGGGACCGCCTGTCCCGCGGCGAAGACCCCACCTAAAGCGTCATGAGGGCCCAGGGCACGCCAAGTAAAACAACAGGCACGGCACTTGGTGAATGTCCCAGCCGCCCTCAAAAAATGGCAGAATGTAAGCAGTATTCATCCTGAGGAGATTTCACATGAGCAAAACCACAGTGTCCGATCACCAAGCCGCTTCAGCGATGGCCAGCCACAGCGATGCCATCGGTCACGGCAACAGCCCGGCAGCGTGGACGTGCGTCATCGTGATGCTGGTTGGCGCCCTCATTTCCTCCATCGCTTTCGTCATTGCCAGCACCCCGATCTTCATCGGCGGCGTAGTGGTACTGGTCATCGGCCTCATCGTAGGTTGGGTCATGCGCAAGGCGGGCTACGGAGTGGGCGGCAGCAAGCTGCAGAACAACGGCCACTGACGGTGACCGTTCTTGACGACATCATCGTTGGCGTCAAGGAGGACATGGCGGCACGCCGCGGCCTCGTCTCCCTTGCCGAGCTGAAGGATAGGGCAGCCGCTGCGCTTCCGGCCCGGGATGCCTGGGCCGCGTTGGGCGGTCCCGATGCCAGCCGCACCGATCTCAAGGTCATCGCAGAGATCAAGCGTCGCAGCCCCTCCAAGGGCGAACTCGCCTCCATCGCGGACCCCGCTTCGCTGGCGGTGCAGTATTCCGACGGCGGTGCCTCCGTGATCAGTGTCCTCACGGAACAGCGCCGGTTCGGCGGATCCCTTGCGGACTTCGATTCGGTGCGCGCCGCCGTCGAGACGCCCCTGCTGCGCAAGGATTTCACGGTAGACGAGTACCAGATCTGGGAAGCCCGCGCACACGGCGCTGACCTGATCCTCCTCATTGTCGCGGCTCTTTCTGATGCCCAGCTCGCGGAGTTCAGCGCACTCAGCCGCCACTTGGGCATGAATGTCCTGGTGGAGACGCACACTGAGGACGAGATCGAGCGTGCCGTGGCGGCGCAAGCCAGGATAATCGGCGTCAACGTCCGCAACCTCAAGACGCTCGACGTCGACCGTTCCGTTTTCGGATCGCTGGCCGGGTTGATTCCGGCTGAGGCAGTCGTGGTGGCAGAGTCCGGAGTCCGTGGTGCAAGCGATGTTGCGGACTACGCAGCCAAGGGGGCCAACGCCATCCTGGTAGGGGAAGCCCTTGTGAGCGATTCAACGCCTCAGGAACGCATCGCTGAGTTTAAGGCCGCGGGAGCCGCGGCCATCGCTGTCAGGAGCTGACTGGCAAGACTGGGCTGGAATACCGCGGTGGCGCATTCACTGACGTGGCCGCCGACTCGTGGAACACCAAGCTTGTGGAAATACCCGATGAACTAACGTGAACAGGACGGTGAGACCGATGGTCGACGCGCCAACACCCACCCCGAACGTGGATGCCGCTGACGCATTCCTGCAAGGTGGCCCTTCGCTGCGCAACGCCTCCGGGCCGTACTTCGGCAGCTACGGTGGCCGTTGGATGCCCGAGTCGCTGATCGCCGCCCTGGACGAGGTGCAGGACACCTTCGAGAAGGCGAAAGCGGATCCCGATTTCATCGCCCAGCTCAAGGACCTCAACAAAAATTATTCGGGCCGCCCCTCCCTGTTGACTGAAGCCAAGCGCTTCTCACAGCACGCAGGCGGAGCACGGATTTTCCTCAAGCGCGAAGACCTGAACCACACGGGATCGCACAAGATCAACAATGTTCTGGGGCAGGCACTGCTTGCCAAGCGCATGGGCAAGACCCGCGTGATCGCCGAGACCGGAGCTGGCCAGCACGGTGTTGCCTCGGCCACGGCAGCTGCGCTGTTGGGTCTTGAGTGTGTTGTCTACATGGGGGCCGAGGACTGCCGCCGCCAGGCTTTGAACGTGGCCCGGATGCAGTTGCTCGGGGCCACCGTTGTTCCGGTGACGAACGGTTCCCAGACGTTGAAGGACGCCATCAACGATGCCCTTCGCGACTGGGTCTCGAACGTGGAGCACACGCACTACCTCTTGGGGACAGCTGCTGGAGCCCACCCATTCCCGGCGATGGTCCGTTACTTCCATGAAGTTATTGGCGAAGAGGCCCGCAGCCAGATCCTGGAGCAGACAGGGAGGCTTCCGGACGCCATTTGTGCCTGCATCGGTGGTGGGTCGAACGCCATTGGCCTGTTCCACGCCTTCCTGGACGATGCATCCGTGAAGATCTTTGGCTTTGAAGCCGGTGGCGAAGGTGTGGAGACCGGCCGGCATGCGGCCGCGATCTCACTGGGCCGTCCCGGCGTCTTGCACGGCGCCCGGTCCTATCTGATGCAGGATGAGGACGGCCAGACCATCGAATCCCACTCCATTTCGGCAGGTCTGGACTACCCGAGCGTCGGTCCGGAGCACTCCTACCTGGCTGACATCGGAAGGGTGTCCTACGAGGCAATCACGGACACCGAGGCCATGGATGCCTTCAGCCTGCTGTGCAGGACAGAGGGCATCATCCCGGCCATCGAGTCATCCCATGCCCTTGCCGGTGCAATCAAGCTCGGAAAGCGGCTCACGGAGGGCAAGGACACGGCATCGGACGTGACCATCATCGTGAACCTTTCAGGGCGCGGAGACAAAGACGTGGAGACCGCTGCGGCCTGGTTCAACATGCTGGACTCGGAAGGCCACGTCAAGGGCACCACGTTGTCCACGCGTAAGCCCAAGGGACCCACGGATCGGTCCTCCGATGCAGCTCCCCATCACAGCGAGGACCAGAACCGATGACCGAAGAATTTGCCAGTAAGTCCGCAGCAGCGATTGATCGCGCTGCAGCAGAAGGCCGTGCCGCCTTGGTGGGCTATCTGCCCGCAGGCTACCCGTCGGTTCGGGAGAGTATCGCTGCCGGGATCGCGTTGGCCGAAAATGGGGCGGACCTCATCGAGATCGGCATCCCCTATTCCGATCCCGTCATGGATGGTCCCGTCATTCAGGCCGCCACCACCGAAGCAATCGCCGGCGGTTTCCGCGTCGCTGACGTGTTCGACGTCGTCGCAGGCATCACTGCCGCGACTGACGCCGCCGTCTTGGTCATGACGTACTGGAATCCGGTGATGCGCATGGGCGTGGACGAGTTCTCCCGTCGCCTCGCCGAAGCCGGGGGAGCGGGCCTCATCACGCCGGACCTTATTCCCGACGAGGCTTCGGAGTGGCTTGAGGCTTCGGATAAGTACGGGCTTGACCGTGTTTTCCTTGTGGCACCTTCCTCCACCCCGGAACGCCTCGACATGACCGTCAAGGCCAGCCGCGGGTTCGTCTATGCCGTCTCCATCATGGGTGTCACCGGAACCCGCCAATCGGTCAGCAGCAGTGCCGAGGCCGTGGTTGCCCACGCCCGGGCAGCCGGGGCAGCGCGTGTTTGCGTGGGGCTGGGCGTTTCGAATCCGGATCATGTCCGCGAGATTGCAGCCTACGCCGATGGAGTGATCGTGGGCACTGCCTTGGTCGCGGCCCTCCGCGATGGTGGCGTGGACGCCGTCGGGCAACTCACCAAGAACCTCAGCGCCGGCCTGGGCCGCGCAGCTGTGGAAGCCTAAGAAAAAGGAACATCAGCCCTTATGCACTCGGTTCTCCAAGCAGCGGCAACGGTCCCCATGAGCATCCCCAGCCCATCGTGGTCCGGCTTCGACATTCCGTTGCCGTGGGGCTCGCTCAGGGTTCACGCTTATGCCCTGTGCATTCTGGCGGGGATCATCGTCGGCCTGTGGCTGACGTCCGCGCGCTGGAAGCGTCGCGGTGCGCCTGAGGGCAGCTTGTGGGATATCGCCATTTGGGCCATCCCGTTCGGCATCATCGGCGGCCGCCTCTACCATGTGTTCTCCTCGCCGGACGCTTATTTTGGTCCGGGATTCAACGGTACGGGAGACCTTTCCCTGATACCGCAGATCCAGCGCGGCGGCCTTGGGATTTGGGGGGCTGTGGTCCTTGGTGCCGTAGGAGCCTGGATCGGCTGTCGCCGGTCCGGTGTCAAGCTCACCGCCTTCCTCGACGCCGCTGCGCCCGGGCTCTTGTTGGCCCAGGCAATCGGCAGGTGGGGGAACTGGTTCAACCAGGAACTTTTCGGTGCTCCCACTACTCTTCCTTGGGGTCTTCAGATCGATCCGGCCAACGCAAACTTTCCTGCCGGGATGCCGGCGGACACGCTCTTCCACCCCACGTTCCTTTACGAGTTCATCTGGAACCTGATTGGTGTGGCGCTGCTGCTGCTCCTGGACCGGAGATTTGGGTTCCGCCGCAGCCGCTTGTTCTGGTTATACGCCATGTACTACACCGTGGGCCGCGTGTGGATCGAGGCCCTTCGCATTGACGATGCGGAGCAAATCTCCCTCTTTGGCATCACTACCAGGCTCAATGTCTGGACCAGTATCTTCGTGTTCATCGCTTCGCTGGTGATATTCCTGGTCCTCACCCGCCTGGGACGCCCAGTGCCGGATACCCCCTATTTGCCGGGACGGGAGCCCAAAGATGCGCCTGCGGAGGAAGGCCGTAGCGTGACGAGCGTCACCAGTCACGATGTGGACGCATCTGTCTCAGATGGTGATTCGCGTGGTAATCTCCCAAATAACCAAAGCGATCCGGGTCACGTTGACGAGCCGCAGGATGCTGCAGGGAAAGTCGGTCCTGGCGCTACGTCCACACCGGCTTCCCCAACTACAGCAACTGCCGTGAGGAAGACTCCCGGATCCTCGCCGGAAACAGGCCGCACCACGTAGTCGTTTTCGTCAAAGGGGCAACAGAGTCACCGCTCGTAGGGCCCAGTCCACAGCGTCGTGGCACCCCCGGAACCCGGATCGCAGCATACCGATGATCCATGGTCAAGCCGGGGCCAGAGGTTCCCGTAACCGTTAGTTGCGCGAGATCGGCTGGCCTACAATTCCAATAACTAGCGCTTTGTTGTGCCCGTCACCGGGCAGGCAAGGTGGGGCCAACGTTGTCCCTTCCATACGCACGATCTCGAGGAAGGACGTCTCCCATGACCCATCTTCATACCCCCGGTTGGTCCGAACACATCGAACCTCAGGGTGCCATGTCTCCCTTCAAGCGCTTCGCTGCGCTCCCGGAGGCCCAGGGTCTATACAACCCTGACCAGGAGAAGGATGCCTGCGGCCTGGCCATTATCGCCACGCTCCGCGGGGAACCGGGATACGACATCGTGGAAGCGGCATTGACGGCCCTCCGCAATCTCGAACACCGCGGTGCCGTGGGTGCCGATGAAGGCACCGGCGACGGCGCAGGATTGCTGATGCAGGTCCCGGACGAGTTCTTCCGTTCCGTTACTGAATTTGAGCTGCCTGCACCCGGGCAGTACGTCGTGGGCACGGCGTTCCTTCCGGCAGAATCCCGCGAGGCAGATAATGCCAAGGCGGGCATTGAGGCACTCGCTGTCGATGAAGGCTTGGTTGTCCTTGGATGGCGCGAGGTTCCCGTGGTCGCGGACCTCGTGGGTGCCATGGCCCGGGCTTGCATGCCGTATTTCTCCCAGCCCTTCTTTGCATCGGCCACCGGCGAGCAGTTGGAACGGAACGAACTCGATTCCCGGGCTTGGCGCATCCGAAAGCGTGCCCAGAACAAGTTCGGCGTGTACTTCCCGTCGCTCTCCTCCCGCACCATCGTTTATAAGGGAATGCTGACCACGGCTCAGCTTGAACCGTTCTACCCGGATCTTTCGGATAAGCGTTTCAAGACCAAGCTCGCGATCGTTCACTCCCGCTTCTCCACGAACACTTTCCCGTCGTGGCCGCTCGCACAGCCTTTCCGGACCATTGCGCACAACGGTGAAATCAACACCGTCAAGGGCAACCGGAACTGGATGCGTGCCCGTCAATCGCAGCTGGCCAATCCGCTCCTTGGCGATACTCCCGAGGAACTGTATCCAATCTGCACCCCGGGCGCGTCCGACTCGGCGTCGTTTGATGAAGTGGCCGAGCTTCTGTGGTTGTCCGGGCGTCCCATCACCCACTCGATCATGATGATGATCCCGGAGGCGTGGGAAAACCACGCCACCATGGATCCTGCGCGGCGGGCTTTCTACGAGTACCACTCCCTGCTCATGGAGCCGTGGGACGGGCCTGCCGCTGTCTCCTTCACCGACGGGAATCTTGTGGGTGCAACCCTGGACCGCAACGGTTTGCGGCCGGGCCGCTACTGGATCACCGAGGACGGCCTGATCATCTTCGCGTCCGAAGTTGGCGTGATTGAAGTCGAGCCGTCCAACGTCGTGAAGAAGGGCCGCGTGGCTCCGGGCAAGATGTTCCTGGTGGACACCGAGGCCGGACGCATCATTGACGACGCCGAGGTCAAGGCTGAGGTGGCGGCAGCGAACCCGTGGGCCGAATGGCTCAAGGACAACCTGATCGACATCAACCAACTGCCCGAGCGTGAGCACGTGCTTCACACCGCGGCCTCAGTAAACATCCGGCAGCGGACGTTCGGGTACACCACGGAAGAATTGAAGATCCTGCTGGGCCCGATGGCCCGCACGGGTGCTGAGCCCTTGGGAGCCATGGGTTCCGACACCCCGGTAGCGGTACTTTCCAAGCGCCCTCGCCTTCTGTTCGACTACTTCGTGCAGTCCTTTGCCCAGGTCACCAATCCGCCGTTGGATGCCATCCGCGAGGAGCTCGTGACGTCGCTGAAGTGCGCCATTGGCCCCAACGGCAACTTGTTGGATGGCAAGCGGGTCCGCCAGCCGCAGATTTCCCTGCCGTTCCCGGTGATCAACAACGATCAGCTGGCCAAGATCGCGAACATCGAAAGCGCCGACGGCGACCGTATCGCCATGAAGGTCCGCGGCCTCTACCGGCCCGAAGGCGGCGAAGCGGCCCTTCGTGCGCGCTTGACCGAGATTTGCGAGCAAGTTTCAGGTGCCATCAACCGCGGTGTGCAGTACATCGTGCTGTCGGACCGCGATTCCAATGCCCAGTGGGCGCCAATTCCTTCGCTCCTGCTGGTCAGCGCGGTCCACCATCACCTGCTTCGGAGCGCCAACCGCACCAAGACCGCCCTTGTGGTCGAGGCCGGCGATGTGCGCGAGACGCACCACGTGGCCGTCCTGATCGGTTATGGCGCCTCCGCCGTCAACCCATACCTCGCCATGGAGTCAGTGGAACAGCTGATCACCGAGGGCGACGTCGTGGGCGTGACGCCCGAAGACGGCGTGTACAACCTGATCAAGGGACTCGGTAAGGGTGTCTTGAAGATCATGTCCAAGATGGGCATCTCCACCGTGGCTTCCTACACAGGTGCCCAGACGTTCGAGGCACTGGGCCTGTCCCAGGAACTCGTCGATGAGTTCTTCTCCGGCACCCACTCGCAGTTGGGTGGCGTGGGCCTTGATGTGATCGCGGCCGAAGTTTCCGCCCGGCACAAGATGGCCTACCCCGAGAACGGTATCGAACTGCCGCACCAGCCGCTTTTGGGTGGCGGCGAGTACCAGTGGCGGCGTGACGGTGAGCCGCACCTTTTCAACCCTGAAACTGTCTTCAGGTTGCAGCACGCCACCCGTGAACGGCGTTATGACATCTTCAAGTCCTACACCAAGGGCGTTGACGATCAGTCCGAGAACCTGATGACCCTGCGTGGTCTTCTCAAGTTCAAGGATGGCGTCCGGCCGGCTGTTCCCTTGGAAGAAGTGGAGCCGGTTTCCAGCATCGTCAAGCGTTTCTCCACCGGTGCCATGAGCTATGGCTCCATCTCCAAGGAAGCCCACGAGACGCTCGCCATTGCCATGAACCGCTTGGGCGCCAAGTCCAACACCGGCGAAGGCGGCGAGGACGTTGACCGCCTCCTGGATCCGGAGCGGCGCTCGGCCATCAAGCAGATCGCGTCCGGCCGTTTCGGCGTGACCAGCCTCTACTTGACCAACGCTGATGACATCCAGATCAAGATGGCGCAGGGTGCCAAGCCCGGCGAAGGCGGACAGCTGATGGCGCAGAAGGTTTACCCGTGGGTAGCCCGGACCCGTCACTCGACTCCCGGCGTCGGACTTATTTCACCGCCGCCGCACCACGACATCTACTCGATCGAGGACCTCGCCCAGCTCATCTACGATGCCAAGCGCGCCAATCCTTCGGCCCGGGTGCACGTCAAGCTTGTTTCGGAAGTCGGGATCGGCACAGTGGCGTCCGGCGTCACCAAGGCGAAGGCCGACGTCGTGCTTGTTTCAGGTCACGACGGCGGAACCGGCGCCTCGCCGCTGAACTCGCTCAAGCACGCGGGTGTGCCGTGGGAACTTGGCCTGGCCGAGACCCAGCAGACCCTGATGCTCAATGGACTCCGTGATCGCGTTGTGGTCCAGGTTGATGGCCAGCTCAAGACCGGCCGCGACGTCGTCATTGCTGCCCTGCTCGGTGGCGAGGAGTATGGCTTCGCGACCGCTCCGCTGGTGGTTTCCGGCTGCATCATGATGCGCGTCTGCCACTTGGATACCTGCCCGGTGGGCGTTGCCACCCAGAACCCGGAACTCCGTTCAAGGTTCAACGGCAAGCCGGAGTTCGTGGTCAACTTCTTCGAGTTCCTCGCAGAAGAAGTCCGCGAAATCCTCGCCGAGCTTGGTTTCCGCAGCTTGGAGGAAGCTATTGGCCACGCCGAGGTGCTCGATACCCGTGAGGCAATCGACCACTGGAAGGCAGAAGGGCTCGATCTGGACCCAATCCTCCATGGCCTCGAGTTCGACGACGACGTGCCGTTGCGTAACATGACCGGCCAGAACCACGAGCTGGACAAGCACTTCGACCAGCGGCTGATCACCATGGCACAGGAAGCGCTCAGCGACCGCATGCCCGTCAAGATCACCTTGGACGTCATCAACACGGACCGCTCCGTGGGCACCATGCTCGGCCACGTGGTCACCAAGACATTCAGTACCGATGTCTTGGCGACGGACACCATTGACGTGACGTTGAACGGAACGGCGGGGCAGTCCCTCGGTGCTTTCCTGCCGGCCGGTATCACGCTGCGCCTCTTCGGTGACTCCAATGACTACGTTGGCAAGGGCCTCTCCGGTGGCCGCATCATTGTCCGGCCGGACCGCACGAACGTGTTCCCGGCTGAGCGAAACGTCATCGCGGGCAACGTCATCGGGTACGGCGCCACAAGTGGTGAGATGTTCCTGCGTGGACAGGTGGGCGAACGCTTCCTGGTCCGTAACTCAGGTGCCACCGCCGTCGTCGAAGGTATTGGCGACCACGGATGCGAGTACATGACCGGCGGACAGACGCTGATCATTGGCCGCACCGGCCGTAACTTCGGCGCAGGCATGTCCGGTGGAACGGCGTACGTGCTTGATTTGCACCCTGAGCGCGTGAACAAGGCAGCCCTCGATTCCGGCGAACTCCAGTTGTTGGAGCTCGACGCCGAGGACCGCGACATTGTCCACGGTCTCCTGGCCAAGCACCTTGAAGAAACTGAATCCGTCCTGGCCGGCCGTCTGCTCGAGAACTTCGACGACACCGCCGCCCGCATCACCAAAGTACTGCCGCGCGACTACGCTGCAGTCCTGCAGACCCGCCTCGATGCCATCGAAGAAGGCCTTGACCCCGATGGCGAAGAAGTGTGGTCCCGAATCCTGGAGGTAACCGGTGGCTGATCCACGCGGATTTTTGAAGGTCCGGCAGCGCGAGACGCAGCCACGCCGCCCTGTTCCCGTCCGCATCATGGACTGGAAAGAGGTTTACGAGGCCCAGGAAAAGGGTGTCCTGAAGAGCCAGGCCGGGCGCTGCATGGATTGCGGCATCCCGTTCTGCCATCAGGGCTGTCCGCTGGGTAACCTTATTCCTGAGTGGAACGACCTCATGTGGCGGGACAAGGGAGCGGAAGCGATTGAACGTCTCCACGCCACGAATAACTTCCCGGAGTTCACGGGACGTTTGTGCCCGGCTCCGTGTGAAGCCTCCTGTGTGCTGGGGATCAACCAGCCTGCTGTGACCATCAAGCAGGTGGAGGTTTCCATCATTGATGAAGCGTTTGATAACGACTGGGTCCAGCCCCTTCCGCCGGCGCGCCTCTCGGGCAAGACAGTCGCCGTGGTGGGTTCCGGACCGGCAGGCCTGGCTGCTGCGCAGCAGCTGACCCGGGTGGGCCACACGGTTGCCGTCTACGAGCGGGACGACAAGATCGGCGGACTGCTTCGCTACGGCATCCCCGACTTCAAGATGGAGAAGGAACAGGTTGACCGCCGTCTGGAGCAGATGAAGGCCGAAGGCACCCGCTTCCGCACCGGCGTCGCCGTGGGAACCGACGTGACGTGGGAGCAGCTGCGGCGCCGGTACGACGCCGTCGTCGTCGCCACCGGGGCTACCGTCCCCCGCGACTTGCCCATTCCGGGCCGCGACCTTGAAGGTGTTCATTTCGCCATGGACTACCTGGTTCCCTCGAACCGTGTAGTGGCAGGGGAGAGCCCTGAGAACCACATCGACGCCAAGGGCAAGCATGTGGTGATCCTTGGCGGTGGCGACACCGGTGCCGACTGCATCGGCACCGCCCACCGCCACCAGGCAGCATCGGTGACCACCCTCGCTATCGGCAAGCAGCCGCCGTCGGAGCGCGCCGCGCACCAGCCTTGGCCGACGTTCCCCACGCTTTTCGAGATGGCCAGCGCCCACGAGGAAGGCGGTGAGCGCACCTACCTTGCTTCCACCGTTGAGTTCGTTGGTGAAAACGGCAAGCTCACCGGAGTCAAGGTTGCCGAAACCGAGTTCGTGGACGGCAAACGCCTTCCCAAGGCAGGTACGGAGCGGATCATTCCCGCTGACTTGGTGTTCCTGAGCCTCGGCTTTACCGGCGCTGAACCGGCTGGCATCACGGAGCAGGTCAGTGCAGAATTCGACGGTCGGGGCAACGTTGCCCGCGACGGCCACTACATGACGAACACTGAGGGAGTGTTCGTCGCCGGCGATGCCGGTCGTGGCCAGTCCCTGATTGTGTGGGCCATTGCGGAAGGCCGTGCTTGCGCGGCCGCAGTGGACAAGTTCCTGATGGGAAGCACCATCCTCCCAGCACCGGTCGCCCCCACCGACCGTGCCATTGCGGTCTTATAGCGCCAGCAGGAACGAACTTTAACTCAATCAGCTCCAGACTCCTTAGGGTAGGTATATGAGACGCGCGAAAATTGTGGCAACTTTTGGCCCGGCTATTTCCAGCTTCGACAACACCCTCGCGGTGCTGGAAGCCGGCGTCGACGTTGCTCGCATGAACATGAGCCACGGCGACTACTCCGTGCATGACACCACTTACGAAAACGTCCGGAAGGCTGCTGCGCAGTTGCACAAGCCTGTTGCCATCATGGCCGACCTGCAAGGCCCCAAGATCCGACTGGGACGCTTTGTGGACGGACCGCATGACCTCGCTGTCGGCGATACTTTCACCATCACCACCGAGGATGTCCCGGGCACCAAGGACATCTGCTCCACCACACTCAAGAGCCTTACTGAGGACGTCAACGTTGGCGACGCCCTGCTGATCGACGACGGCAAGGTCGCGTTGCGCGCGGTCGAGGTTGACGATGTCAAGGTTGTCACTGTGGTGACCGTTGGCGGCAAGGTCTCCAACAACAAGGGCATCAACCTTCCCGGCGTGGCGGTGAATGTTCCGGCGCTGAGCGAGAAGGACGAGGACGATCTCCGCTGGGCCCTCAAGCGCGGTGCGGACCTGATCGCGCTGTCGTTCGTGCGCGATGCCTCCGACATTGTCCGCGTTCACGAGATCATGGAAGAAGAAGGCCGGCGCGTGCCGGTAATCGCCAAGATCGAAAAGCCGCAGGCCGTGGAGCAGTTGCACGAAATCATCGACGCCTTCGATGCCATCATGGTGGCCCGTGGCGACCTCGGCGTGGAACTGCCGCTCGAAGAGGTGCCGATCGTCCAGAAGCGCGCCATCGAACTGGCACGCCGTTGGGCCAAGCCCGTCATCGTTGCAACCCAGGTTCTCGAATCCATGATCGACAACCCGCGCCCCACCCGCGCTGAGGCTTCCGACTGTGCCAATGCAGTCCTCGACGGCGCCGATGCAGTGATGCTCTCCGGCGAGACGTCGGTGGGCCAATACCCGATCGAGACCGTCAAGACCATGGCCCGGATCATCGAGTCCACCGAGGTCCACGGCCTTGAGCGCGTACCCCCGTTGGGTACCAAGCCCCGTACCCGCGGCGGTGCCATCACGCGTGCCGCCGTCGAAATTGCCGACCAGTTGGACGCCAAGTACATCTGTACGTTCACGCAGTCCGGTGACTCTGCCCGTCGCCTCTCCCGGCTGCGCCCGGTCAAGCCGGTCTTCGCCTTCACGCCGGTGGAGCACGTCTGGAACCAGTTGGCTCTCACCTGGGGCATCCAGCCGGTCTTGGTCCCGATGGTGGGCCACACCGATGAGATGACCGCACAGGTTGACCGTAGCCTCCTGGACATGGAATTGGTGGAGGAAGGCGACCTTGTTGTCATCGCTGCCGGTTCCCCTCCAGGACAGGCGGGTTCCACGAACTCGTTGAAGGTCCACAAGGTAGGAGACCTCGCGGACACCTCCAGCGTGGACGCCTCGCGCAAGGAGCCGGTTGGTCCTTGGCCCGAAAAGAAGTCCAAGACCAAGGCGTAACGCCTCGGTATCGCTTGAGTGAAGCGGGTCCCACCAATTTTCAGTTGGTGGGGCCCGCTTCGCTTTTGTTTTACGGTGCTCACGACGGCGGCCGCGAACCTCACGCGAGGTTCGCGGCCGCCGTTGTACTTTTTGCTGGTTAGTTGACCTGGTTGATGATGGTTTCCGCAACCTCGCGCATGCTGAGGCGGCGGTCCATGGAGGTCTTCTGGATCCAGCGGAACGCTTCCGGCTCGGTGAGGCCCATTTTGGTGGTCAGGAGGCTCTTGGCACGCTCTACGAGCTTGCGGGTGGCGAACTGCTCCTGAAGGTCGGACACCTCGTTTTCGAGCGCCTTGATTTCCTCGTGGCGGCTGAGGGCGATCTCGATGGCCGGGATGAGGTCCGCGGGGGAGAAGGGCTTAACCACGTAGGCCATGGCCCCGGCGTCGCGGGCACGCTCCACGAGTTCCTTCTGGCTGAAAGCAGTCAGCAGGACAACGGGGGCGATCCGGGCCTTGACGATCTTCTCTGCCGCCGAGATGCCATCCATCACGGGCATCTTCACATCCATGAGGACCAGGTCCGGCTTGAGCTCCTCAGCAAGCTGCACAGCCTTCTCACCGTTATCTGCCTCACCAACGACGTCGTACCCCTCGCCTTTCAGAATCTCGATAATGTCCAAGCGGATGAGCGTCTCATCCTCGGCAACGACAACTCGGCGGGCCGGCTGGCTTGTGGACGTGGACTCCGTCTGTTCGGTCACAGGATCTCCTTGAAAAGGTTCGGCGGGTTCATATCCATCTTAGTGTGGGCGGCTGCGGAGCATGATTTTCTGCCACCCGCGCGCCCGGTTCTTTGAATCAGCCTATCTGCATGTAGAGTAGTTTCGCGTGCTGGGAACGGATCGCGTTGATCACAGGAATGTGGACAGTCAGCGAGAATTAACTTCCCGGTAATCCGCGCCCGAGTGGCGGAATTGGCAGACGCGCCGCACTCAAAATGCGGTATCGAAAGATGTGTGGGTTCGAGTCCCACCTCGGGCACAGTGTTTCCGCAGGTCAGGGGCCTAAATGGCTCCTGACTGTTGACAAAACCCCCAAATCCGTTGACGGAGATCTAGCATTTTTATGTGGCTAGCATCCGGAAACGCGTCAAAAAGGACGGCTCGTTGTCCTTTATGGTGGTCTGGCGTGACCCCAAGATCGGCAAGCAGCAGGGCATCACTGTCGACTCCGAGCACGAAGCCGAAACGCTCAAACGGTTGCTCGACGCGAATGGCCAGTCCTTCGAAATCGCTCAGCAGGCACTCCTGGACAACAGGGCGAAAATTCCGACTGTTGGTGAGGTGATTCAGGAGCATATCGACCTCCTGGTCCGGCCATCGAGCGGGACCGTTAAGACGTACCAGACAATGCTTGACCTCCATGTGAAGAAGGTCATGGGTCACGTGCCCGTCGACAAGTTGGACTACCGGATGATCGCCTACTGGGTGAAGTCTATGATGGCCAAGGGGCGCTCACCGAAGACGATCAAAAATGTGCATGGCTTGATCTCCGCATCGATGAGCACGGCAGAGATGCTGGGGTACATCACGCGTAATCCCTGCAGAGGCGTGCAGTTGCCAAGCGTCGAGAAGGCTGAGGACGAGATGATGTTCCTCACCCACGCAGAGTTCGGTCTGATCATGGAGAACATGGGGGAGCGGTACCGCGCTTTCACGAACTTCTTGGTGATGACCGGGACACGTTTCGGAGAAGCTACTGCGCTGACGGTTGCCGATATCGACCTGCTGGGTAAGCCGGCGACGGCTCGCATCAACAAGGCGTGGAAGAGGGATGGGCAGAACCAGTTTTACATCGGGCCGACGAAGACGGGTGCGGGTAAGCGGACGATCGGGCTGAACCCGGCACTCGTTGATTTGCTGATCCCATTGGTGGCCGGACGGCAAAGCACTGAACTACTCTTCACGTCGCCCAAGGGCGGCAGGATTTATCACAAGTTGTACTGGGATCATTACTGGGTGCCCGCGGTCAAAGCAGCGCAGCTTCGCGGGCTTCGCAAGGAACCGCGCATTCACGATCTCCGACACACTCATGCGTCTTGGCTTATTCAGGACGGGGTGCCGATTTTTACGATCTCGCGTCGACTGGGGCACGCTTCCATCAAGACGACTGAGCAGGTCTACGGGCACTTGATGCCGGAAGCGCTGCAGGTTGGGGCGGACGCTACGGAGCGGCAGGTCGCGGCGTTCATGCGGTGAGGCTGTCGCGCCTCTAGGAGACGAGGCGATTGCGAGCCCGAGTCCCGATCAGCCGGTTGCTAGGTGAGTCTCCACGTTGTCCTAATGCTTGATGCGAAGCAGGCCAGATCTCGCTCAACCTGGCTATCTCTGCAATGTGTTCAGAGGTGAAGACGATTTTTCCTTTGCCCCAGCACGCGTGCGGAAACCTTCCTGCCGCGGCGCCATCGCGTAGCCACCCTTCGCTGCAGCGCATGAGAACTGCCGCTTCGGAAGGTTCAAAGAATTCCAAGTCCATGCTCGGCTGCTCCTGTCACACCTTGTTGCGAATTCATGACTGCCCCGGCGTTGGGTACATGACTGGCTGTATGGAATCCGCTCCGCGAAATGACAGCGAGTCGTCCGCCGGCACGTTTTAGCGGTTCGACATGACCTGCGGCCCCTGACTTAGGCGAAGCGCTTAGAAAGATTTCTGCATGCGCGTGGTTTCGATGCCTTTCGGTCTGGATTCTGCCAGGCGGCCCCGCAATGCCCGTGTCCATAGCGAGCGGCTTGGATATGAGGAGAGGGAAAACGCAGCCAGTGCTATCGTCCGCTGGCCGGACTGCAATATTGACCAGATAATGAGAGCGGCATGTCGGCCACTGGCTGCATGATCTTCAGGTTGACCGAGCTACTTCCGAGGAGTCCCTGGCGATCGTATGGGGTGACTGCACTGAGTATTGGGCCGCTATGTCCATAAGGACACACTCGATCAGTGACGTGCGAGGGGAGAAACGCTCGTCGCTTAGCGACTGTATGTAGCCGGCCGATTCGAGGAGGAGTAAGTGCCGTCGAAGAGTCGCTGGTGAGACGAGGAGCTCTGAAGACAGGGTGCTGCTGTGTGCTGGTCCGGTCCGGATAAGAAAGCGAAGTATCTGACTCCGTGTCCGGATCATCAATATGGTTGTCGACATGCAAACCACGGTTCCGATTGGGGGACTGTTCCTGTAGACGGGTCTACAGGAACAGGATACGCCCCACACTGTAGACGGAACAGATTCATGGTGCATTTGATTGTGTAGCCACGACGCTCGCGGAATACTGATGGCAGGGATCAGCATAATGGAATGAAATCACTCGGAGGGGGCGGTTCATGCCGGGAAAGGACGCTAGCCACGCCCGCGAGTTGTCACCGCAGGCCACTCTCGCCCGGCGGCTGAACCTGCTACTCGATGTTGTTGTGGCTGAGAGGGGATCTCCGGTTTCCTTTAGGGAGATCGAAGCTGGCCTTAACGCTCGGGGAGTCAAGATCTCCAGGGCCCGATGGTTCTATATGAAGGACGGAACAGGGCGCCTAGTTAGTGATTCGCAGTTGCTTGCCGCCATTTGCGAGATGTTCGACGTAGATCCTGCCTATTTGCTGAATGGCGTCGAAGGCGACATCCCGGAACGCATTGACTCGCAGTTGGAGTTCGTGAAGTCACTGCGAGCGGCGCGGGTTAAATCATTCGCTGTGCGGACTCTGGGTGACGTCTCACCGGAAACCCTACGCGCCATTTCCGAGTACTTGAACAAAGACATCAACCTACATCCGAATGGCGAGCGGGCTGCGGCTACTCCTCCAGCACATACCGAAGGTGGGCGTCCAACAATTCCTTGATGCGGGCAGGGTTGGCTGAGTAGCGAGGGGACCTGCCGTGGCGCCGGCCAACGGGGACATCGACGACTATCGCTCCGACCTGCTCGAGGGCAATCAAGTGTTTCGCCACGCTCGGCTCGCCAGCGCTGACTGAATCGACTATGTCACCCCGCGTCGCGGGGCCGAAAGTCGTGAGGAATCTGAGGATCTCGTTGCGGGCTCTGTTGCCGAAAGTTGCCACCGCTGCCTCAACGTCGGGGGACCAAGCGTCGTCGTGAGGCTGTGTAATCCGTGGCATGACCCAATTCTTGCCGAACAACATGAAAAAAGTAAGAACAGCACTCTTGACGATCCTTAAAGTATCTTTGACAATACCTTATAGATACTTTGCGTTGGTGCTCGGTCTGCTCTACCGGTCACTACCAACCGAACCGCCGGATGGCGGACGTTCCAGAACAGTAGCTATTCGAAGCGGTGAGGGCCATGAGCCTGAACAAAAGGGCGAAGCACGCTGAAGAATTACCCACACGGCTCGGAACCGTAGACATCTCCCTGACGAGGCCGCCGGCAGACACGTTGTCTGTCTCCGTGGACCAAATGATGCGAGCAGTTGAGGGCGTGCGGCGATACGTGGTGTCGCACCTGTCTCATATCGGCCGTTCATGTGATGTCGACGATGTGTTGCAGGACATCCGCGTTGCTGTCTGGGATGGCGTGGCCAAAGGGCACTATCGCCCACTACCGGGGGTTCCGTTTGAAGCGTGGGTACAGGGCGTCGCGTCGAACATTTGCGCGGCCCATGTACGTCGGGAGCTAAGTCACAAGACTCTGCCCTTGTTGCTCGACCCCACCAGCGATGAAGTATCCGGGTCTTGGGGACAGCTGACAGCCGTCCTCATCGCCCGGGAGAATCCGGAAACCCAGGAAATCATCGACCGTGAATGGGCGATGATGGTGCTGACATTGACGCGGGAGGCTGTTTCCGCCCGGACGTGGCAGATGGCCGTGAATAGCATTTCTGTGCCTCGCGAGTACGCGCTTCCGTCAGCTCAGGACCGCCGTCGGTGGAACGCCGTAACCGCTGTCCGGCTGACGGCCAAGACCGTGAGCCACGCGCTTGACGTGTCTCCGGGAAGTATCCGAGATATCGGTCAGCTGTGTCAGCGCGCAGTTGAGTGTCTACCGACCGCGCTCCTGAGAGCTGTTGCCGAGGCGATAGTCCTTCCAGAGATCCACGGAGCCGAACGGCACGAGGCAATTGCTGGGTTGGCGCGAGATCTTGGTGTCAGTGAGCGGTACGTCGCGGTACAGATCGGCACAGCTCGGCGGCTCTACCAGGCTGCCTGGCGCACAGTACGTAGGTCGGCCAGCTTGGGTTGATTGCGACGGCGGTTCGGCCGTCGCATCCCACTTCTAGAGGAGGCGACTGTGGGCGCGTCTGGCGTTGGTACGAATAGGCGGCGTCGGTGGACGTCGGGGTTGATGATGTTTTTGATTGTCGGCTCTTTGGCTTTACTGGGCACGTGGGCGCAGAAGGAGCCCCCTAGTGGCACGACGCATACGTCGACTGTGCCTGTTGCTTCGGCGCCAAGCCAGAGCAGTGCCCACTCCACGGTCACCCCAAGGCCAGCACCAGTTACAAGTCCGCGAGCTGGGTCTGGTGTACCCCAGTCGACTGACTTTCGGGCGGTTGCGTCAGCGGCCGCCGAAGCCATCTATTCGTGGGACACACGCAGTTCGTCGTATTCAGAGGTTTACGCGCGGCTTCGCGATCTGTGGGTTCTGCTGCCAAATGGATCCAATCCATGGACTGTACTAGTTCAAGAGTTCGAGGCGACCGGGGTCAACGCTGGATCATTCGCAACTCTTGCGGGCCAAGGCGCCTTCCGTGAAGCCAAAGCGCAGTCCATGAATTGCGATGAGCAGCTCGTGAAGGTGCGTGAAAGACCTGCTCCGTGGGTCGGGCTTCATGTCTGCACGGTACGGCTTCACGTTGATGACAGCACAACCGCCAGTACGAACTCATACTCGGCACCCGTCAGCGTCATGGTGAATTGCCCACCCGCGGCGACGGCTCCGGCTGATCGATGCGTCATGGTCGCTTTCTACGCGACCGCAGAGCGAATCCTTTATTGATGCCCCGTCTTAGACTCCGTGTAGTTCGCGCTCGGCGACGCTCCATTTTCAGGCTGGCCGGAGCGTTCATCGCTGCGGTGGCTCTCGTGTTGGGCGTCGTCGTAAGTGCCGTTGCTGTCGTGTTGGTGGGAGGTCGTACTACGGCGACAGCCACCTGTTTATCTAGCGCTAGCGCGTATGTCGGCCACGCCACTGACGCATCGGTTTTACCGGCAGGTTCCCTAGTTGCGGGGCTCTCGCCGGCGCAGATAAGTGTCGCAAAGGGTTACGTTTCGGTCGGCAAGAGTCTAGGTCTTTCCCGCGAGGCGACGGTGATCGCGATCATGATGTCGCTGCAAGAATCCAGCCTCAGGATGCTGGCCAACCCGAACGTTCCTGAGTCTTTCAATTACCCACACGACGGGGTTGGTAGTGATCAAGACTCCGTTGGCTCGGCGCAGCAGCGACCTGCGGCAGGATGGGGGAGTGTGCAGGAGCTGATGGATGTCGCGTACAACGCCCGAGCGTTTTATGGAGGGCCGTCGGGGCCGAACCATGGCAGCCCTCGGGGGCTGCTCGACATCCCGGGATGGGTCTCTATGAACAAGGGACAAGCAGCACAGGCCGTACAGGTGTCGGCCTTTCCGGAGCTGTACGCTCGGTGGGAGCCGGAGGCGACGGCCATTGTGGAGGCGCTAGACGGTGCGGGGCCAGACTCTGCTTGCCATAATGACCAAGGGACTGGGCCTGGTGTCATGTCGGCTAAGGGTTTGAGCCAGATCCGCCAAGACATTCTCCGTTTCACGAAGATGGGTGTGGGCGGCAGCTACATTTGGGGCGGTACCGCGTTTAAAGCCTGGGACTGTTCGGGATTCGTTCAGTGGGTATACAGACAGGTTGGAATCGAGCTCCCACGGGTGGAGCAATGGCGAGTCGGGCGGATGACGGAAAGCCCCCAGATCGGTGATCTCGTGGTGCAGAACCCTCAGGATCCGTACAACTGGGGTCACGTCGGGATTTATGCGGGCAACGGCATGATGTACAGTGCCCTGAATCCGTCGTCGGGAACGCTATTGCACCCAGTCGATTGGAACTATGGAACTGCATACTTCGACCTTTTGGAAAAGTAATCTGACTGAGCACGGACTGGTCCTCTTTCTAGTCGTCAGAGAACTAGGCCATTGCGAGACGCTGAGAGGCAGAACTCCATCTGTCGGTGACGGTCGAAAACTGAGCCGTTGTGACGACTCACATTTCGACCAGCACTGACACCATCTTTGGAGCCGAATGCAGGGCGGTCGCCAATGACGTCCTGCAACATTTCAGCGCCCACTCATCTCACAGAGATGTCAGGTTCCCAACTTTCTACGCGTGGTCGATGACGTGCGATGGCCTTCGTGGCGGGTCGCGGCAAGATCCTGTTGTCGTCCAAGAGGCCTACGTGGTGATGCATGCAGACGGCGTGATCGAGTGTCGGCAGCGAACCAGGCCCGTCTCGGGGCACGCTGCTCATGCGGTGCCCTGTCGCATCCAGTCACGAACGGGGGTGCTAGTGGGTTGCTGTCCTATGCCGGATTCACCACGCCGCCGCCACCTAGTCCGTCGGCCGACGGCAAGTCCGATCTGCAACCAAATAGCGAGCACACCTGCGACGGCCTTTCCTTGACTTCTCGAAGGACTACCTAACGATGTCCTCCGACTCGACAGCACGATCTCCGATGGTCATCGAGGCGGCCACCTGCTCGGCAATGCACCAGCGATCAACTTTTGACAGGCTTCAGGATCGGATTATCCTGGAGGACTCGGGCACGGGTCCCAATTGCCCGGTTTTCGTTAATGCTTCCTTCGACCCTCGGTGTGCCAGACCTTCTCCGTCTTGCCGGCTTAGACAGATGAACGATCACAGCTTACTTCGTCAGTGCAAGCCGGGCAGTCGGCCGACCGTGGGCCCGCCCTCGCCTATATGTTTTTACCAAGAGCCGGAGCCGCGGAACTGTTGCGTTGGGCCATGATATTGGGGACAACCGCTTGAGAGGAGGCGGCGTGGGTACCACTTTACGTCATGGTGGTTGTGGCTTTCCGCAGCCACATTTCCGAGGGGTCATCGGGCAGAGCTGGATCCGCCTGTAGGCGAACGAGGCCTGGAGGCGGCCCGTACCCAGCCGTGAGCAATCTTCGGCGGGACACGAGCCAGGGGGTTCCTGATAAGTGCGCCCAGATTCTGTCGGTCGAAGCAACGCCTGCATTAGGGCTTGTGTCTATGTATCGACGTTTGGATTCGCCTGAGGGCGCGCGGTTTCTTGCTCTGATTTGTGAGGGAAAGGGTCTCAAACCGTCAGCCCGCGCAGCGGGTGTCGGGAAGGAAACAGCTTACCGATGGCTGTGCGAAGCGTTCATTCAGTTGCGCGGCTCGGGTCTTGGCATCGATGCCGCTCAGGCAAGGCTTGGGTTCTCTTCTTCACGAGTGATCGGGTGGGAGCGCAGATTCCAGCAGGACGACGGGCGCCATCATTTCCAGGTCGGGTCGGAGGTGGAGGCAGCGTTCTGGGCCTCATACCAAGAAGGCGCCAGCCTCGCGAAAGCAACGCAGGGTGCGGGAGTAAGCCGGGCGACCGGATACCGCTGGCTCTACAATCGCTTCACTCTGTTGCGGGCATCGAACGGACCGGCGAGGGTCCGGAGCGAGCTCCGGCTTCTGCCGGGCACGGCCGTGAGCTGGGAGAAGAGATTGAAGACGGAGCTGGCCCGTCGCGAAGGAGCGTCTCGAGCAGGCTCATCGTGCCGGAATCCAGGACACACGAGTGTTCGCTTCGCTGCACGGGCGGCCCAGACGATCTCCCCAGCGAAGGCTCGTCGCGATCTGGCGGAGACACGGTACTGGGACCTGGTGGATGCCGGATCCAGCAACGCTGAGGCCTGCAGGATGTTGGGTATGAGCAGACGCGCCGGAACGAAACTTAGGAACCAACGGGCAGAACAGAGCCATACAAGGGTTCCCGTTCAAGGGTCGGGACGGTACCTGTCCCTGCTTGAACGGATTCAGATCGCTGACCTGCTCCGGCTAGACTGCTCACTCCGGCGCATCGGGCGTGAACTCGGACGCTGCCCCTCAACGATCAAAAGGGAACTGGACCGACACCGCGACGGCTACGGCCGGTACTCTCCTCACGCCGCCGATCACAGCGCCAGCCAGCAGCGGCGCCGGCCACGGGATCGGAAGCTTAAACAGAACCGGCGACTTCGCGCGATCGTGCAGCGGAAGCTCAATCGCCACTGGTCGCCCGAGCAGATCTGCGGCTGGCTCGCACTGCAATTCCCCTTCGAACCGGGCCTTCAATTGAGTCCTGAGACCATCTACCGGGCCTTGCTCTTCAACGATGACGGCGGTTTGGATAAGAAATACTGCCCCCGGCTGCGCACCGGACGGAAAATCCGCAGACACCGCTGGCGGACCGGTTCCGGCCACGGCGCAGTGGTCCGGAACATGACGATGATCAGTCAGCGCCCGCCGGCTATTGAGACCAAGACGGAAGCTGGCCATTGGGAAGGCGATCTAATCGTCGGGCCCGGCTCGACCTCGGCGATGGTGACGCTGCGGGAACGCAAGACCCACTTCGGAATCATCATCAATCTGCCGATCGACCACACCGCGGCCCGGACCAACGTAGCCATCACCGCCGCGTTTGCTTCCCTCCCACCGCACCTGAAGCAGACTCTCACCTGGGATCAGGGCGTAGAGATGGCCCGACACCAAGAGCTCGCTGCAGCGACAGGCATCCAAATCTACTTCGCAGAACGCTCCAGCCCCTGGCAGCGGGGAGCCAATGAGAACTTTAACGGGCTGGCACGCCAGTACTTCCGCAAGGGCACTGACTTGTCGAAGCACACCCAGGAATATGTCAGGAGCGTCTGCAACGAGTTGAACACCAGGCCCCGCGCGACCCTCGGTTATCTCACCCCAAGGGCACTGTTCCAGGCCGAAAAACGCACCCCGCCTTCCACCTCCGGATACACTCAAAAGCAACCGGCTGAACTGCCGAACTCACCCGAACGTTGCGTCGATCCCTAGAATCCGCCTGCTCGCGACATTCATCGGGGAAGCAGCGCCTCCCCGAGCCCGCCGAGCTGCTGCCCGGGCTCGCCGTAGACGACGGCGAGCGGTGAGCGCGGACCTCGACGCGGCGATAAAGGCCAGCAGGCTAAGTCATCTCACCGCCGTCTCCGTCAAGACTAGTTGAAGAATTGTGGCTCAAGAATCGTGGACTTTCGAACATTTCCCCAGGTCAAAGTCGTTCTGCTACCCATCTCCGGCTGATAGTTTGTGACCACCAATGTTCAAATTTTGAGGTAGTCGATGCGCCGATGAGACTTCAATAGGTCGCAAACTTCTGCTCACCGGCATCGGGCCGCGGCCCTTGAGAGTCGCACCGTGGGGGAGAGGAGCAGTCCACCTTCGGCGCATACTGGGGGTCAATGAATCGGCAGTACGGCAGAAACCAGCCCCCTTTCAGACCGCTCCCATGCCATGTCAATAGATGAGCCGATAAAGGAATCGTCGATCGCGAAGTCGGCGGTGATCCGCATCACCGTGTTACGTGCGGGCCGACTCCATATTGGGCCGGGGTGTTCAAATGATGGCGCAGGGTGGCGCCGTCATAGTCCCGGTGGAACAGACCTCGGTCTTGGAGGATCGGCACGACGCTGTCGACGAAGGCATCGACTCCGCTGTCATAGATGTCCGGGGATACCCAGAAGCCGTCGACAGCCTCTGCCTCAAACCATTCCTGCATGTGGTCGGCGGCTTCGGCTGCCGGGCCGACGATGACGGGGTGGTAGTCGATGACGCCGTGCGCGAGTATGTCGCGGACGGTCCAGCCTTCACGCGCGATCTTCAGTGCGTGGATCGAGCGGGGGTCGGCCGGTGATGGTCGAGCTTCGGATAGCTGGGCAGCGGAGAGTGGTTCATCGAGGCGTGCGGGATCGAGGTACAGGCCGAGCATCCGCCCGAGATACGCCGCGCGTTGAGGGAACGTTCGTGCGCTCAGCGTGATGCGGCGATCGAGGCCTTCTCGTTTATCGGCGGTGATCGTCGTCATCAGGCCGGCGAAGAACTTGATCTCGTCCGGGTTCCGTCCGGCGCGTTCGGCTGCTTCCCGGAACGCGGCACGTTGTGCCCGCGCATCGTCGATCGTGAAGGCCGCACCGATGACGGCGTTGGCCCAGCGTCCGGCGAACTCGTGGGCGTTCGGACTGCCTCCGGCGTGGAAGACTACGGGTTGCCCCTGTTCGGACGGAGGAATGTACAGGGGCCCGCGCGAGGCGACGTATTCGCCACCAAGGTTGATCGGGGCGACCTGCTCCGGGTCGGCGAAGCGGCCCGTTGCCTTGTCGTGTACCCAGGCGGTCTGGCCCCAGCTGCCCCAGAGGGCCTGCACGAGCTGGACTGTCTCGTGTGCTCTTCCGTAGCGTTCCGGGCTGGACGGAATATGCTGGCCGTAGTTGGCGGCGACGTCTTCGCCACTGGACGTGACGGCGTTCCATCCCGTCCGTCCGTGACTCAGGACGTCGAGTGCTTTGAACTGTCGGGCGAGGTTGAATGGTTCGTTGAAGGTGGTGGAGCCGGTGGCGACGAGGCCGATATGGCTGGTTTCGCGGGCGACCGCTGCCAAGGTGACCATGACGTCGAGGTTGAAGTTGGGTGGCTCGTTGGCGACGTCGCCGACGTGGGTGGGGCCGTCGGGGAGGAACAGGAATTGGAGTTTTCCGCGTTCGGCGGCTTGGGCGTGCCGAACTTTCGCGTCGAAGCTCGTATAGCTTGTGGGATCGACTCCTGGGGCGCGCCAGGCGCCAGGCAGGTTTCCGTATCCGTTACCCAAGTGCAGGCCGATGAGCATCTGTCTGGTCATGATGTTTTCTCTCCGTGTGTAAATCTGAGCTGTCGTTGCTGTCGAGTGCGCTCTAGGTGTGGGCCGTGTAGGCGGACCCGTTGTTAGGGAGTCCGAGGTCGGCGCTGCAGGCCGTACTGGTGGTCGATGCCGAGATTTTCGCGGAGGGTCTCGCCTTCGTACTCGGTGCGGAACAGGCCGCGCTGCTGCAGGATCGGAATGACTCCGTCGACAAAGGACTCCATGCCCTCGGGAATAACACCGGGGATGACTAAGAAGCCGTCCGCGGCATCAGCTTCGAACCATTCCTGCAGGTGATCGGCGATCACCTCGGGGGGACCGATAGGGGAAGGGTGGTAGTCGATGACGGCGTGGTGGAGTACCTGACGCACCGTCCAGCCTTCCTTGGCGACTTCAAGCGCTCTGGGCGACCGAGGGTCACCAGGATTGGCGTACGCAACGGCCAACTGATCCGCACTCAACGGGGCGTCGAGGTCCATTGGCCCCAACGGCAAGCCGAGGAGCTGGCCGAGATGGCGCACTTGCTGCGCGATGTCGGGTTCGATCAGCTTTCCGCGTCGAGCAAGAGCCTGCGCGTGGGTCGGCGCGATGGTGGGCATCACCCCGACGAAGAACTTGACATCGTCAGGGCTGCGACCGGCAGATTCGGCGGCGTGGCGCACTGCTGAGCGCTGGTGCCGGGCCTCCTCGATAGTGAAGACCTCACTGATCAGGATGTCGGCGTAGCGGCCGGCGAAGGCGAGGCTGTGCGGGCTCGCGCCGGCGTGGGCCATGACCGGCTGGCCCTGCTTGGACGGCGGGATCTCGAGTGGGCCGCGGGAGGAGACGTAAGTTCCTCTGAGGTTCACGGGCGAGATTTTGGACAGGTCGGTGATCCTCCGGGACTGCTGGTCGCCGATCCAGGCATCCTCTTCCCAGCTCCCCCAGAGAGCCTGGACGATCTGAACGACCTCGTCGGCGCGGGCATAGCGGGTGTCACGGTCCTCGATCGCGCGCCCGAAGTTCGCGGCGGCCTGAGGTGAGGAGGTGGTCACGGCGTTCCAGCCCATGCGTCCGCCGGAAACGACGTCGAGTGACTTGAGCACGCGAGCGATGTTGTAGGGCTCCTGGAAGGTGGCGCTGACCGTGGTGACGAGACCGATCCGCTCGGTAGCCAGGGCGATGGCGGTGGCCACGATGGTCGGCTCGAGGGTCTGGTTCGGCGCGTGCGCCTCACTGCGCTGGGTCTGCGCGAGGAAGTCGCCTTGGAAAAGGAAATCGAACTGCCCACGTTCGGCGGCCTGGGCGCCGCGCACCAGGGCGTGAATGTTGTCGTAATCCTGGGGATCGACCCCGGAATCCAACCACGCGTAAGGGCTGGCGCCGTAGGGAGTGCCACTTGCTGCGGCCAGATGCATCTTCTTACCGGACATCGTCTACTCTCTCTCGCGCTGGATCGCAGCGACCTGGCGGTTGTAAAAGGTCAAGGGGCCCACGTCGTCGAAGCGCTCGTGGTCGATGACTTCGAAGAGAACGAGTTCGTGGTCACCAGCCGTAACGTGCTGGTGGGGCCGAACGACAAAGGTGGCTGCCGCCTGCGGCAGGGTGCGTGCCTGGGCGGTGGCGTGATCTAGAGCGATGCCGTCGAGCCGGGCCGGGCCGGACAGGCGAAGCTGAGACACGAGGGCGAAGTGGGACTCTCCCAGAATCGTGATACCCAACTCCTGCGCTTGGCGAAGCCGGGGCCAGGTGGTCGAGGTATGGGTAAAGGCCATGGAGACGAGTGGCGGGTCCAGAGAAACGCTGGTGAAGGAGTTCGCGAGCATCGCCTCGTTCTGGCCGTTGACCTCGGCCGCAATAAGTGCCATCCCGGTGGGGTAGGCGGCGAAGGAGTGACGCATAGTAGCGGCTGACGAGGTTTGCACTGTCGATATCTTCCCTATCAGATGATCGAGGTTGTTTCGGAGCAACGGCAGGGGGTGATGCTCAATGCCCGACGGGCACCGGGTCACCGCTCGATGCGGGCTTGCGGATGAAGAATGCGAGCGGGATTGCGATAAGCGAGAGGACCGCTCCACAGACGAACGCGGCGTGGATGCCGTCGGCCGTGGCCGCGACGACGCTGGCCCCGTCTTCGATTCGCCGTGTCGATGTCGCGGTCATCACCGTGAAAAACACCGCGATGCCGACCGCACCGGCGAGCTGCTGCACGGTGCTGACCGTGGCGCTGCCGTGGGAGTAGAACTGCGGGCTGAGGGATGCGAGCCCCGAGGTGAACAACGGGGTGAATGTGAGGGCCAGGCCGATACTTAGCACGATGTGGGCGACGAGGACCGTGACGATGCTCGAACCAGCGCCAAGCGTTGTCATGAACCACAGCGCACCGCTCACGATGATCGAGCCCGGAACAACGAGCACGGTCGGGCCGACTTTGTCATAGAGGCGCCCGACGAAGGGCGCGAGGACCCCCATCACAAGTCCGCCGGGCAGCATCAGCAAGCCGGTGGTCAGGGCATCGAGTTCGAGCACGTTCTGCGTGTAGATCGGCAGCAGGGTGAGAGTGCCAAACCATATGGTCGTGTAGATCGCGATCACCGCTATAGCGAGCGTGAAGCCCGAGCTCGTGAAGGTGCGCAGGTCAAGCAATGCGCGGTCTGTGCGTTGCAGCTGCAACTGGCGCAGGATGAAGAGCGCGATGCCTGCTGCGCCAAGGGCGAGGGGCGCCCAGCTGGTCGGGCTGGAGATTCCTGCCTCGGTCTCGCCGATGTGACTGAGGCCCAAAACGAGCCCGCCGAAGCCGATGGCCGAAAGAACGACCGACACGTAATCGAGCGGGGTATTGCGCGGCTCGCTGACGTTGGGAATGCGCAGGACCCCGACCACGAGAGCAAGTACGGCGACCGGCAGCACGATGATGAACATCCAGCGCCAGGTCAGCGCGCTCAGGATGAGGCCCGACACGGTCGGGCCGACCGCGGGGGCGACAGAGATCACGATCGAGACGTTGCCCATCACGCGTCCGCGTCGCTCTGCGGGGACGAGGGTGAACACGGTGGTGAAAAGCAGGGGGATCATGATCGCTGTACCCAAGGCCTGCACCACACGCGCGGCGACCAGGACCTCAAAGCCGGGCGCGAGGGCCGCGATGAGTGTGCCGACACTGAACAACGACATGGCGCTGATGAAGATCGCGCGCGTACTGACGCGCTGCAGCAGGAAGCCGGTGATCGGAATCACGACCGCCATGGTGAGGAGGAAGGCGGTGGTGAGCCACTGCGCCACGCTTGCCTCGATGTCGAAGTCGTCCATGAGGTGAGGAAGTGCGACGCTCATGATCGTTTCGTTCAGGATGACGACAAACGTTGATGCGAGCAGTACCCCGATCGCGAGGCGATTGCGCGCGTCGACCTCCTGCCGATGAGTATGCGCCGCCTGGGGAAGGGATGCGGTGGAGGTATCTGACATAGCTGCTTTCCGTTCATTGAGAGGTTGATTGGGGGCGGCACCAGGTCACGGTGGGTCAACCGAGCCGGAGTGTGGCGACACACGATCGGTCGCCCGCAGTGTGGTCTATAGTGGAGAGTGTCTCCTCCTAGGCGTACGACTATACGGAGACGCTCCCCGTTTTGTCAAAAGTGAGGCAACCGTTATGTCCAGGACCGCTACGAGCAGCGCCCGCGCCCCGCGGGCTGATGCCCGGCGCAATCGAGATCACATCCTCGACACCGCCGAGCAGTACTTCTCCAAGCACGGAGTGGGCGGGTCGCTCGACGCGATCGCGAAACAAGCAGGCGTCGGCGCGGGAACCCTGTACCGGCATTTTCCCAACCGGGAAGCTCTGCTCGCGGCCTTGCTCGCCGCGCGCGATGAGGCGCTGATGTCCCGCCGGGACGAGCTCCGCACTAAGGCGGCTAACGCAGCCGACGCACTCGACGGCTGGCTTGAAGCGCTGACCGAGTGGGCAGGCGCGTTCGACGGGCTGCCCGACCCCCTCCGCGCTGCGGCGGCCACCAGCACATCCCCGCTCGCAGTTACGTGCGAAGGATTCATCACAACAACCGAGGACTTCCTGCACGCCGCACAACGAGATGGAAGTGCCCGGAAGGAGATTCGGGCACGGGATCTCTTCTTGGTGGCACTGGCCACGAGCTGGGTCCGCGGAGCGGCTTTGGCCGATGGCGCATCCGCCGCGGCCCTGGCCGGTATCACCAGGAACGGGTGGGAACTGAACCCGGCCCAGATACGCGGGGTGTCAGCGACAACCGCAGACTAGAACGCCACACCATATGGGATGGATAGACATCATTAAGGAGAACACCATGAACCGAATCGGAATCATCGGCAGCGGATCGATCGGAGCCGCCGTAGCCCGACTGGCCGTAGCGGCCGGCTACGATGTCCTCATCGCAAACTCGCGAGGACCGGAGACACTTGCCGGCCTGATCGAAGAACTCGGCCCTCGGGCGCGGGCCGGCGACGTCCGCGCCGCAGTTGAGTTCGGTGACATCCCGGTCCTGGCCGTGCCGCTGGCCGCCTACCCGAACCTGCCTGTGGAGGCCTTCGCCGGGAAGACGATCCTCTCCACCGGGAACTACTACCCCCACCGCGAAGGCCGCATCGAGCAGCTGGACTCCCTCGAGAGCACGACCGCCGAGTACGAGCAGTCGCTCCTTCCGGACACGGTGATCGTCAAGGCCTTCAACAACATCCTCTTCCACCACATCCCGAACCTCGCACACTCCACTCCCCGGACCGCACTGGCAATCGCCGGTGACGACGACGAGGCCAAGACGCGGGTCGCGGCGATCGCGGACGCCCTCGGCTTCGACACCGTCGACGCCGGAACGCTCGCTGAGTCATGGCGCTTCGAACCGGACTCCGGTGCCTACACGCCGATCTACGCCGCCGACTTGGAAGGCATGAAGCGGGACTACCTCGCCGACCCGGGAGCGCCTGTCTCCGCAGAACGCCTCCGGGAGCTACTCGCCGCCTCACACCGCCCCGACGTCGCCGCGCGACAGTTCTGACCGCGACTCGCCCCCGCACTGGCGCATTCTGCGGGAGTCAGGTCTCGTCAGGCAGGAGGCGCAGGGAAACAGACACCCAAATTGACTCCGCCGCGAACAACTCGATCTACGCTTTCCCGGACTCCTGGCACTCGTCCTCGACGCAAGGAGTGAATCCCCACAACTCAGGAGTCAAAGCAAACCGGGGGCAGTCCCGTGATAGCGGTCCAGCAGCGAAACTAGAACACCTATCCGGAGTCACCTCGCGAGGCTGAGTCAGCGCAACACGAAAACTGACTTTGGCGTCTTTTTCCGCCTTGTTGGCGTTGATGGCTATGCTGCTTCGGCGCAAGCCCCTCTTAGCGTTAATTGTGAGCAAAGTTTGGTACACAAGCCACGGCACTACATCCAAGGCCCACCTGGTTGTCGGAGAGTGTCCGAAACCAAGGACAAGGCGCCGTACCCTTGGGCGACCCGTACCGTTTAGCGAGCGGCGGGGTAACCGCCGAACTCCGGCTGGTCAGGCATACGCCACGGGTGGGAGCCCGTATCCGTCCAGGTGGTGGCAGCGATGGACTACTCCACGTGTTCGCTCTAAAAGGGCCATTGGTCGCGAACACGGCTGCAGCGGGGGACGCCTTGGGTGACAGCTGGCTGCATCGGCTTGAGCTAATCGCCGGCCGGCCCGCGGACGAAGACACTCCGCCGTCCTTTCCTAATGGGTAGCGGACATCACTGGCTATGCCGCCAGGTCCCGGCCCGGGAACAAGTGCGACGACGCCCACAGGGAGCAGAACCGTGCCGGGGCCACGGATCAAGTAGAGCTGGTCGGTGAGGGCGACGGAAAGCCCAGCGGGGTAGGCGGGGGCCAAGACCCCTGGCTGGGTTCCGCCCGCTCGATCTTGCAGACCCTGGGCACCGACCCATCGTTGGTCGTCGCTACACGTGCTCGTAGGTTCGGCTATGCCCCGAATTGATAGTTTGCAGGTAGGTAGAGGTCAGACTACGTCCGGGTCTGCCTGGCTGGCTTGTCCGATAGCCGCCTGGTGTTCCCGCAGGACAAGCTCCATCAGGGAGGGGAAGCGGCGGTCGAGCTCCTCACGGCGAAGCCAATTCCTGTGCCGGTTGCCCTGTGCTTCCTGTTTGATGATTCCGGCCTCGCGGAGGACGCGCCAGTGCCGTGTCAGGGCCGATTTCGACACTCCGAAGTCAGAGCCGCTGCACCCGGTGCCGGGCTCCGCGGCGATGAACTCGACGATCGCGCGCCGGGTGGGATCGCTCAGCGCGAACATGACGGCGAACAAGTTGAAATCCTCCTCGGCCGGGATTGTAAGCGGATTCGCCAAGCGACTGGCCATGGTGGTTGTCCTATCCTCGGGTGATCCATCAAAACCAAGATGTACACATTTACGTGTACATGGGTTAGGCTTCTTGTACACGAATAAGTGTACATCCAATCCGCACCTGTCGTGTGGGACCAACGTACGAAGGAAACACCTATGAAGATCACTGTTATCGGCGCTGGAGCTATCGGCGGCAACCTCGCACGTCGTCTCAGCGAAGCAGGACACGACGTTCTCGTCGCTGACGCCCGCGGACCGGAAGTCGTCGCTGAAGAAGTCCTCGCCGCGGGCGCCCGTGCCGCCGAGGTGGACGCCGCGGTCACGGACCGCGACGTGATCGTGCTGGCGATCCCGTTCTCGGTACAACCGGATCTCGCCGATCTCCTGGCCGGTGTGTCTAAGGACATGATCGTCGTCGACACGTCGAACTACTACGCCTACATGATGGGCCCAGTTGAGGCAGTAGACAACGGACAGGTCGAAAGCGAATGGAGCCAGGAACAGCTTGGTCGTCCCGTTGTGAAGGCGTGGAATGCAGCACTCGCCGGTACCCAGCAGACCAAGGGGCTCCCCGCGGGATCTCCTGGCCGAATTGCTATCCCTGTCGCTGCGGACTCCGCCGACGCTCGCGCAACGGTTATGCAGCTCGTCGACGACACCGGTTTCGATCCCTTCGACGCCGGTGTGATCGCCGAGTCGTGGCGCCAGCAGCCGGGCACCCCGGCATACTGCACCGAGCTGGGCCTTGAGGACCTCGGCAGGGCACTTGCCTCGGCGGAGAAAGACAAGGCCCCGATCACGCGTGACCGTCTCATCGAGTACTTCGGCTCTTTCGAGAAGATGCCCTCGCTCGACGAAACTGTCGCGATCAACCGCGCAGCACACAACTAGCATCTGCCAAAACAGGGCAAACTCAGGGGACGTCCATACAGCAAGGCCGCAATCATCACAGGGGGCCGGCGGACAAGGCAACGTAGAGGTTAAGCTCTTCGCCCTTAGGGTGCGAAGGTCGTAGCCACAGACGTCAACGGTGGGCTGTTGAGGAGACGGTCGCAGAGATCAAATGAAGCGATTGGATCCGAGGCAGTCATCGGGCTCAAGCACAACATCGCCACGGAGAGCGACTGGGCCGACGTCGATTCAAAGGCCGTTGAGGCGTTCGGCAAGGTGGACACCCTGATCAACAATGCCGCGATCCCCGGCCAGATACGTGAGGATGTGTGGGACATCGACCCCGACGAGACAATCCGCATCCTCAACGTCAGGATCCTCGGCACGCTGCTCGGAAGCTGCGATGCCGAGATGAAGAAGAACGGCACGGGTTCGATCGTCAATATCTCGACTGCGGCCGGTCTCGTGGGCGGTGTCAGCGGTGGCTCGGCGACGTATTCGTCGATGGGACGTGCCAAGGTCGGCGTTGGCGTGAACAGTGTCTACCCGGGCCTCATCCGCACCCCCATAATTGAAGCCTTCTCGAAGGAAACCACCGACGCGGTCCTCTCGAAGAGCCCGATGGACTTCGCCGCCGACCCGATCGACATCGCCTAAGGCGTGCTCTTCCGCGCTGTTCGTAACCGACACCGACACCGACATCATCATCGACGGCGGCCACGCCGCTCAGTAAAGGAGACATCATGATCCGGCACATCGTACTATTTCGCGTCATCGAAGGCACACCGACGGAGCGCCTGCAAGAGGCGGTCGGTCGCCTCGAAGCACTCGTCGGCGTGATCCCCGGCCTGCGCTCTCTGAAGGCAGGTATCGACATTGGCATCGAGGGCAACTTCGCCTTCGGCCTCGTCGCCGAACTCGAAGACCGCGCCGCACTGGAAGTGTTCTCGGCCGACCCCACCCACATGGAGGTGGCCATGTTCATCCTCGAGTTCCGGAGAAACACCGACATCGCCATCCTCGACGTCGAGATCTAACAACGCGGGGCCCCCGAACTAGCGGTTCGGGAGCCCCCGCTCGAGGCGATGGCAGACGAGATGGGTTTTAGATCCAAATACGTTCCGAGGCGGCTTTCGCCTCCCTGGTTGGGGTCGACCCAATTCCCGCTTCATCTGGAAATGCCGTCCGTCCCAGGCTCAACCGCGGCGGCGACAGGACCCTGAACAAAGCCCTTCACATGGTTGCTCTTACGAGGATGGCGTTCGATCCAGCGACCATCGAATACGTAGCGAACCGGCAAGCACGGTCCAGGACCTGACCTTCGAGCTGGCGCTTCTCGTTCTGGTCCAGCGTGCTGACCCGCACTACCCGATCCGCTGTCCGGCCACTGATTGCCTCCAACCCTGAACCCGTCAGGTTGACTTCTTGGCTCGTCTCTGGAAGTCAAGACGAACCTCAAACTTTGTCGGGTCAGGATGTAGTTCAGACTGCCAGGAACCCACATTGGCGGCGCGACAGGACCATTGGATAAAACTTCGGACCTGTCGTCCCTTGACAGCAAACCAGGTCGTTGGTGCGGTGGTTGACTCCGGCATCATTGGCTCAATCGTTCCAGCTCAGCAGGTGGACGGGACTGCTGTTTCAGTTCTTCCGAGCCTCGCAAGTTCTAGTCCGCCGCAAAAGAAAGCGGCCCTTCACGAAGCATCTGATGGTACAACGACGAAAGAATCTCCACAAAGCTAAAGGGCCTGAGCCGGTGAATTACCGTGCTCAGGCCCTAGCGTCCTTGGTTATTACTAAATCAGTCCAGCTTTCGGGAACCAGATCATTTTTCGGCCCGCCCTCATTTTTGTTTTCGCGGCAGCCCGCAGTCAGCCAGCGTCTTGTAGCCTGTGGTCCTTTGTTTCCGGTAGAGCGTAGGTGCAGACGAAGCTTGTCATCACGAGGACGGCCATCATCAATCCGATGGTCCAGCTACCGAATGAGGCGAGAAGAACACCGGCCAGGAGGGGAGGCACGGCCCCGCCGACGATTCCGCCCAGGTTGAAAGCCAGGCCTGCCCCTGTGTAGCGGTAGCGGGTCGCAAAGATTTCAGGAATGAAGGAAGCCAGCGGTCCGTAGAACGAGCCGAGGATGCCGAAGGTCCCGACGATTCCAAGCCCAAACAGGACAGGAGAGCCCGTGTTGATCAGGGGGATGACGGCAAATGACCAGGGGATGCCTATGAAGAATCCGATGAGCATGATCTTCCGGCGGCCGTGCTTGTCACAGAGTATCGCTGAGAGTGCTGTGAACAGCATCATGGCGAGACCGCCGAGGATGCCGACGAAGAGGATCAGTGTCCTTGGGTGGTGCAGTTGGGAACTTGCGTATCCTGTCAGGTACGTTCCCCCCCATGAAGCTCAGCGTAAACACGCCGACCATGCAGCCGGATGCAAGCGCTACTTTCATGGGCTGGTTCGGAAGAGTTCACCGAGAGGTGCCTTCGTTGCGAGTGTCCGCTTCTGCTTTTCCTCGCGAAAGACGGGTGTTTCTTCGATGTTCAAACGAACGTAGAGCGCGACGATGACAAGCACCGCGCTGAAAAGGAACGGCAGTCGCCAGCCCCAGTTCATGAAACCTTCGTTCTGTTCACCGATAGTGACGTTGACCGTTAGGAAGACAAGGTTGGTTAGCACTAACCCGGTTCCCACTCCGAGCTGGGTGAACATTCCGTACATCCCGCGTTTCCCCGCTGGCGCATACTCCGCGCTGAGAAGTGCCGAAACCGCCCACTCGCCGCCGACCGCGAATCCTTGCAGTACGCGCAGGGTCAGCAAAATGATGGGAGCTGCGATCCCGATGGTGGCTGCATCCGGGACAAGGCCAACGGCCACCGTCGACAAGCCCATGATCAGCAGTGTCGCGACCAATGTCTTCTTACGCCCCAGCCGGTCACCGAAATGCCCGAAAATGGCTGCACCAATCGGTCGGGAGATGAACGCCACCGCGAACGTGGCAAAAGATGCAAGCGTTGCCAGTAGTGGGGTCATCTCGGGAAAGAATACGCGTGGAAATACCAGGGCAACTGCCGTGCCGTAGATGTAGAAGTCGTAGTACTCGATGGCCGTGCCCACGAAGCTGGCGAACGCTACACGCCTCATGGTCTGCGGCTTGACGCTTTGGTTCGATTTCACACCAAGCTTGTTACTCATAGTTCTCTTTTCGCGCTTAGCCGTCCTTGGCTAGCTAATAGTTCAAGTTTCTTACTGCCGTGCTTGGGAGGTAAGGGAGCGTAAGGACAGACAAACGTTGCCGACCATTTTGGTCCTTTCAGGCGGAGCACGTTCACCAGGTCGTTGACGTTTCCGCGGGAGCGCTTAGGTCATCCACAGCACTGCACCGTTGGCTTGAATGACGTGTCCACGGGAACAAGTAAGGGGGAGCGGCTTTCCCCTGACTTACCTGCGAAAAGTGGTGATACCGATCACAATTTTGGCATGACCAATTTATCGCCGTCAAGAACGTTCTTGTGATGAGTGGGGGCCAGTGTCCGAGGGGAGGGAAGTAAAACGGGCATTTGGTTTCCGGCACCATACTGGAGACTGGAGCGCTGCCAGGCCACATCAGGCGTCAAGATCACGGTGAGTTCCACGGTGACGAGGACCCGGGCCGCGAAAACATGGCCGGCTCGCACGCTGCCGTCCTCCAGTGCGAAAGTTCCATGGACGTGCGTGGTCGCGCTGCCGTCAGCTTCCCTGCCAAGATGTCCCTGCAGCCCGGTGATCTCAATGGCTCCGGTCTCTTCGACGATACGTGTGTAGCGCGGCACGTTGTCGGCTTCCACCCGCACGACCGAGTAAGCCAGGTGCTCGAGGCTGCCGGCCGCGGCCACCAAGGCGCCGCCGTCAGCTCCCTGGGCGTCTAAGACCCCCGCCAGCCCGGCAAGGAGGTCTTCCCCGGGACCCAGGCGGAGGCTCAGGATTTTAGCGTCATTGCTGATAATCATCTTCGTCCAATCTTCTAGAACCGCCGCTGGCACGAGGCCGTGTGGTAGTGGACCAAATGCAGCATAGGTATGATCGCTGGTCGAATTGGTATGACCGGCGACACAATCGTAGCTCCACGCGCGTCATAGTCAATGGGCGGCCGCAGCTTTCCCTGGCGCTGCAAATTGCCTTGACGGGAAGTGAACGGTCATGCCAATGTAGAAACCGGTAATACCAGTTTTTCGTCATCAAGGAAGATGGAGGTCCAAATTGGAGGACCAAACCCTTGCCGGGGATTTAAAAGTCGGGCTCATCGGTGCAGGCAGAATCGGGCTTCCAATCGCTACCCGGATCAGTCAGGCTGGATTCAAGGTCGTTGTGGTCGACGTGGCACAGGAACGCCTCGCCGAAGCGGGAAGCCGCGGCCTGGAAACTGCCACTGACACCGAACACCTTGTCGGTACCGATGTTGTTTTCGTCGTTGTGGCCAAGCCTTCCCAGGTCCTGGAGGTACTGGAAAAAGAGCCGTTCGTCTCCGGCCGGATGGCGGGAACCCTGTTTGTTGTCGTCAGTACCATTGGGCCGGCGGCAATTCGCAAAGCCGAGCCGGCTGCGCGCCGCTGCGGTGTTGTTCTGGTCGATTGCCCTGTGACCGGGGGTGTGGACCGTGCCGAGTCCGGGGACCTTACCTTGTTCGTATCCGGCGCCAGCGACGTCATAGACAATCTTCGCCCTGTTCTCTCGCCCGTTGGTGCCCTCGTCGTCTGCGGCACCCGCGCCGGCGATGGTCAATCGTTCAAGATGGTCAACAATATGTTGGCGGTCACGAATCTCGTTGCCGCTGCAGAGGCCCTCGCGTTTGCCTCCAGGCTTGGACTCGACCGTGAGCAACTCCTTGACGTGCTGCCGAACGGGACCGCGGCATCGTGGATGCTCAGTGATCGCGGACGTCGCCTTGTGGGGCCGGCTTCAGAGAGGCTGGACGCGTCGATCTACCTTGAGATTCTGGCTAAAGACGCCGCTCTCGTCGTGGAGACTGCGGAAGCCGTTGGCTTCCCTGCACCTGTGGCAGAAGTTGTCCGCCAGCAGTGGCAGCAGGCAGTGGAGATGGGACTGGGACGCTACGACGACACAGCGATCATCGAAACCTACGCCGTGCATCCCGATCACCACTCCGTGACGTCAGAAGCCGTTCTTCGTTCGGCCTCTGACGCCCTTGCCGGATAAGTGATCGAAGCGGGCAAAGCGGGACCGCCAGGGCCGTAATCCCGGGAGAAACGGATCCCCTCACCTTGCCGAAGTCACCGCAGTCCGCGACCGGCAGCCCCACACGCACAGCAGAAAACCCTCGCGGGAACTCCCGCAAACCGGCCAGAAACCGCGCCGGAACATTTATGGAAAGGACAACCGTGGACGTTGTCGTCGATCAGACAATTCTCGGCAGTGAAACCGAGGCCGACATCAGCGAATGGCTCGTTGAAGAAGGCAGCCAAGTGAACCAGGGACAAGCACTGGCAGAACTGGAAACCTCAAAGGTCCAGGTCGAAGTCACGGCCCCGACCGCCGGCGTCATCACCCTCCTCGCAGCACAAGGCGACGTCATCGAACCCGGCGCCGTCATCGCAAGGATCGCGTGATCCCGTCATGACAGACACCCTCCAAACCCCCGAACTGACGTTCGACCTCGACACCGACGGGGTCGAGGCGTTGAGAGCAATGACTGCGATCCGTGAATTCGAATCCCGCCTCCCTCAATATTCAAAGGATGGCCTGATCCGCGGATCCACCCACCCGTCAGTCGGGATGGAAGCTATCGCCGTCGGCGTCTCGCGAAACTTAAGGGCTGCCGACAGCATAGCCAGTAACCACCGCGGACATGCACATTGTCTGGCCAAAGGAGCCGACCCGGGCAGGACCTTGGCCGAGATTCTTGGCCGGCGGGACGGTTACTGCGGCGGGAAGGGCGGCTCAATGCATATCGGGGTCAAAGAATTGGGCATCCTCGGGACGAACGGCATTGTAGGGGCCGGAATCGGTCTAGCCACCGGGGCGGCATTGGCCGCCCAGATGCAGCGCACCGGCGATGTCGCCGTGGCATACTTCGGCGACGGTGCCACGAATCAGGGAGTGCTCGCCGAGAGCTTCAACCTCGCGGCCATATGGAACCTCCCTGTGATTTTCATCTGCGAAAACAACCACTTCGCGCAATCGGCCACCCTGGAGCAGATGGTGGCGCAATCGGACCTCCGCCGACGCGGCGAAGCGTACGGGGTTCCCTCCATCGACGTCGACGGAATGGACATAGAGGCAGTGAATAAGGCCGCCGCCTCCGCCGTCGCCAGAGCGCGCGCAGGCGACGGACCGACATTCATCGTCGCCGATACGTACCGGTACCTCGGCCACATGGCCGGCGACACGGAAATCTACCGCACCAAAGAACAGGTCGAAGCATGGAAGGGCCGCGACCCCATCGCGTCCCTGGCCGCAAGGCTCCTCGCCCAGAACGTCCTCACCCAGAACGAAATCGACGACATATCGCGTGAGGCCGCGGCCGCAGTGGACGCAGCCGAAGCCTTCGCCAAGGCATCACCCTACCCGGATGTGGCTGACGCTTTCACCGACGTCATGGAGGAAGACTAATGAACCAGCCACAGCAGCTGACCATCTGGCGCGCGCTGAATACAGCACTGCACGATGCATTCGCCGAAGACCCGTCCGTGATGATCATGGGCGAAGACATCACCACCTGGGGCACAGGTGGTGGCATTTACGGCGTCACCCGGAAACTGGCAGACAGCTTCGGAAAGGACCGTGTACGGGACACGCCCATCAGCGAAGAAGCGCTCATATCCGCAGGGGTCGGAGCCGCCATGGCCGGGACCAGGACCATCGTGGAAATCATGTACTCCGACTTCAGCCTCCTGGGAGCCGACGGCCTCATCAACCAGGCCGCCAAGGCACGCTACATGTTCGGGGGGCAGTTCTCCACGCCCCTCGTTCTGAGGACTAACGGCGGATCCGGCATCGGCAAGGCCGCCCAGCACTCCCAGTCACTGGAAACGCTGTACGCCCACGTTCCAGGTCTGGAAGTCGTCGTGCCCTCCACGCCCAATGACGCCTACGGCCTGCTCCACACTGCCATAAAGAGCAACAACCCGACAATCTTCCTTGAACACAAGGGCCTCTACTACGACAAAGGGCCTGTTACGAAGGAACACATACCCCTGGGGCAGGCTCGCGTCGCCCGCCCTGGACAGCACGTAACCGTCGTTGCAACCCAGCTCATGGTAAATCGGGCGCTCGAAGCCGCCCAGCATCTGGCCGAGGATGGCATTGACGTGGAAGTCATCGATCCCAGGACCCTGCACCCGCTCGATATGGAGACCATCTACGCCTCGGTGAGGAAGACCCGCCATCTGGTCGTCGCTCATGAAGCCGTGCGTGATTTCGGGTGGGGCGGGGAAGTCCTCAGCAATGCGGTGCAGGAATGCTGGAACGAGCTCGATGCCGCGCCCCGCCGGTTAGGCGCCGCACGCACACCCATTCCCTACAGCGAGGAACTGGAAAAGGCTGTAGTCCCGACCGCTGCCGCCCTAGGTGCAGAGATCCGGGCAGTACTGAAAACGCCGGTGAGCCAATCAGCTTAGACGCCCTCTTGCATCACGGGGAGAGGATGGTCCATTCACCGTCCGATCCCCGTGATGCGGACACATGAGTTTCGTGCAAATAGGAAGGAAGAAGAACGCCATGCCGTCAAGAAGAAGGTTCAACGACTGGCGGTACCCAGTCGGGATGGAAGTCCACGTCCAACTCGGTCCCGGATCGTTTGTTACGGGTGTCGTTGACGCCGCACTTCACGATTCCTCCCTTCTCTGGCTCACTCCTCCAGGAGGTTTCCGACGGATCATTGAAAAGTCAGAGGGGCCACAAAGTGTGGGTAGAAAGTTCAGCGGCGGTTGGAAACCACAGTCCTCGTTAAGCCTGAGATCGCCGGTGTTCAAACCAATCTTCCCTTGCGGTCGTACCATGTAGCAATGAATGACGAGACCGTGACGGCTGACTTCTTCGATGACGAGCTACTGGCAACGCTGGCCCGACGCATCCTGAGCATGGCCGAAGGGGAGCGGCTGCCGAGCGAACGTGGGTTGGCTGAGGAACTGGGAGTAAGCCGGACTGCTCTGCGCGACAGACTGGGACGCCTCGAGTCGATGGGCGTCCTGGAACGGCGGACGGGGTCAGGATCGTTTGTGAGGGGCCTCCGCCCGGAGTCCATCAGCGAGTCCCTGATGCTCGGCCTTGTAGCCTCACAACTGACCGTCGCATCACTAAGGTCCGTACGTTTCGCCCTCGAGCGGCAGGCCGCCTATGAGGCCGCCCAGAGGGTCAGCCACGTCGAAGTCGCGAGAATGGCCGTCGCCGTCGACCGGATGGATGCAAGCGACGATACTCAGGAGCTTTATGACGCGGACATCGAGTTTCATCGAGCGCTGTTCGCAGCCTCGGAGTCGCCTGCGCTGATCTTCTTTTCCAACGTCCTTCAAGGGGTCCTGTCACGGACGCTCCAGCATCTCGAGCTCTCGGACGACCGCATACAGATGCGAAAACTGCACCGCGCCATCTACAGCTCGGTATCACTCCGCGACCCGGCCTCGTCCATGAGGGCGATCGACGAGCACTTCCTGTGGCTTGAGGAGCTTGTCGCAAAAAATCAACACAGCCCAGCTGCAGTGACGGACACGGCGGCCTCCAGGTAGCCCGGTCTAGCGGCTGAAGCCAGCCAACGCCTGACATTGGTCGGCAGACCACCTCACGCAGGAGCCATTTTCGGTTCCTGATGCCTCGGTCATTCGTGTTCCAATGCAGGCCTTATCCAACTCCGACTTCACCTTGCCCGTGTCTGGCGGCTGGTCAAGGTGCTAATTCAGGGGCGCATTTGATCTGGAAGATCCCAGGCCAAGCTCACCCCCGAGCAACACGGCACAGAACGTCAGGCACAGGCGACCCCAATGCCCGACGCATCCGTCCCGTGGTCAGCGTCCGGTCTCGGCAAACCCGGGTCCGAGCGCTGACCTAACCACGCCTGGAGCGTCTTGCCTTCAGGCCGACTAAGACCTCTGGTGGCGCCTGAATAAGCAGGCTCGAAATCAAATGCGGATTGGCTCAGCGATGCAATCCATGTGTCGGGCCTGACTTCGCGAAACGCTGAAAATCGATAATTCGTCAACTTGATAAAGGTCGGACCGTGGTGACTCCATTCCGTCCACAGTTGTTGTCGATTCGGGTTATCCACGGCTGGAAGTGGGGAGCCATTGGGGTAGCTGCCATTGCAGCAGTAGCGGTGGATAAACCATAGGAATTGTCCCCGGGTGTGGGCGGCGGCCGGACCGAGCCTCTCAGCGGACCCAAGGTTTAAGTCCTTGATTCTGGAGCCCAAGCCGACGCCTCCTGTGTCAGGTTGGGGTGTGCCCTTCCGGACAGCAGTCGACGATGAGTTCTGTAGTCTCCACAGAGGTATGCCGACTGTGGATTGGATTGTATGGATGCAGTTTGCTGGGCACTTCGATGACTGGTCACCGCTCGGACGGCGGCCCGAACGGTCCGGGAGGCACTCATGGTCGCCGGTGTCGATGTGAGTCACCTGACCGTGGACAACGCCGCTCCCACCGGCCGGGCAGTCGTCCTCGTCGACGAGGCCGCCGAAAACTCGATCGTCGTCATCAGCGGGGCCAACGCGACTCTCAATCCCGGCAACATCACCGAAGCAGCCGAAGCCGTCGAAGAAGCAGCCGTAGTGCTCGCACAGCTCGAAGTGCCGCTGGAGGTGATTCGCAAAGCCGCGCAGCGGTCCAAGGGGATCTTCGTGCTCAACCCCGCGCCGGCCTGCCCACTGGACCCGGAAATCCTGGAGCTCGTAGACGTGATGGTTGTCAACGAAGGCGAGTTCGAAATCGTCTTCGGCCAGCCCGTGCCAGAGGACTCGACCCGGCTCGGAGAGATCCTTGCCCGTCGAAAGGCGCCCGCTTCCCTCGTCGTGACCCTCGGAGGCCGAGGTGCCCTGATCTGGGCCAACGGAGAGGCGACCCTGATCCCGGCGCCATCGGTGAAGGTGGTGGACACCACCGGGGCCGGCGACACCTTCGTGGGAGCGCTGGGCAACGCGCTGGCCCGCAGCGAATCCCTCCTCGATGCGGCCATGTGGGCTGTCTGCGCGGCATCCCTCTCGACGCAGTCCCTCGGTGCATCATCTGGAATGCCCACGGACGTTGCCGTCCGCAAATTCCAGGGAGACCTCGCCCCTGTCAGCGGCCAGTGAAAATCTGTGCTCAGGTTATCCGCATTTGAGGGAAGGAACGCCCTGCCCGCTAGATGAGTATGTCCTATTGCCTCGGCGGGGCGCGGGAGCTTTTAAAGTAAGGCGGAGAGTGTTACGCCGGGTTTGTGAACACTCAACTAAACACTCTCCTGACCACACTTTACGTCTATTTGGATGAGCATGTCCTGCCGGACCTTGGTGTGTCCAGGGACCGCCGGCCGGGCCGGAAACCGGTTCTGAGCGACGCCGAGCTGCTCTGCCTTGCCGTTGCCCAACACCTGCTCGGCTTCTCCTCGGAGAGCAGGTGGATCCCGTACTCCCGGATCCACCTGTCCGGCATGTTCCCCGGCATCCGGCACCAATCCGGCTACAACAAACGTCTCCGGGCCGCCGGTCCCCTGATCGCGGCAGAGATCACCGCCCTGGCACGGGACACACCGTCATGGCACGAGGTCCTGCGCCTGGTCGATTCCACCCCCGTCCCGTGCGGCATGTCCCGGGAAACCGTCAAACGCTCCGACCTGTCCGGACACGCCGGCTACGGCTACTGTGCCTCGCACTCCCGGTTCTTCTGGGGCTTCCGGCTGTACCTGATCAGCACCCCCGACGGCATGCCCGTCATCTGGGGCCTGGCCAACCCGAAAATCGGCGAACGCGAGGCCACCCAGGCACTCCTTGAGCACGACCACCACCTCATCCGGGCCGGGCAGGTGATCCTCGGCGACAAGGGCTTCGCCGGGCGCGAATTCGAAGCGTTCATCACGCACGACCTGGGCGCGACACTGATCCGACCCGACCGCAAGGACGAGAAACCCCGCTTCGGCAAACTCGGCGGCATCCGACAATGAATCGAATCCGTCTTCGACACCCTCAAAGGCCAACTCGGACTAGAAAACCACGGCGGACGGACCCTGGCCGGCGTCTACGCCCGAGTGGCCACCAGACTCCTCGCACTCGCCGCCGGCATCTGGCACAACTGGCGCATCAACGCACCCCGCAAGCGCTCGCTCATCGCCTACGACCACTAAAACCCAATAGGACTTAATCATCTAGCGTCCGGACTGGGGAGCTCATCATTATCGCTGTCCTTCCTGCCCTCTCGCGGCCCTCTCCGTGGATCTGCCACTGCTGCCCACGGTCGGGGCCGCGACCGTGGCCACCGGCGGTGCCATCTTGGCAGGGTTCCTATCCTCGTTCAGCTGTTTCGAAGGCGGAACACGGGTCGTGCTCACGGTGCTTTGCTGCGGTCAGAGTCATTCAACTTGGGTACGTTTAGGCGCGCCGGGCCGTCAGGATTCACGAGCCGGATGGATCCAAGGTGGCGCCCTTCACCTCCGTCCAGTTGTGCAGGGAGCAAATTCCATGCTGAAGAGCTCGACCTCGAGCATCACGTCTCAGAGCGCTTTGTCCGCACGAGGATCAACCCAAGCCTGCAAAAAGCCGCGAAGGCCGCGAAGCGTCGCAAACAGCGACTTCAACTTTTTGGCTTTCACACATCGGATTTGCGGCGGAGAAATCTCCGCATAGCGCGCAGTGGACAGCACGATCAGCTCGGATCGTTGCGCGGAAAGAGGACATTATGAAAAGACAAATGATTATCGGCATGCATCTGGGGGGCTTCCGTACCAGCGGTTCGGGAGCCCCCGTTCGACGCGTTCGCGGACAAGGTTAGGATCCCATCAGTCCTGTGACAGGACTTCCCCCGCAACTTGGAGATGCATTCCGGCTACTGCACGCCGGCGGTGTCCGGATGATCGCGCCAAATCCACCTCAGGGTCTCGGGAAGGACCGCACCACCGTGTATGAGTGAATGTCCGCCTTCGCCGTAGACGAACTTGGCATCGTAGCGTCGATACTCAAGGGCTGCGAACATGTCCTGATTGGCAATCGGGATACTGCCGAAGATTACATCAAGGTCCCGGGCTCCCGTCTGAAGCCAGACCCGGATGGGTTTTCGCGGGTTCTGCCGGATTGCCGACGGGTGGTTGTGGCCACCCCGGATATTGATGAAGCTGCCGCAATGGGAGATGACGTTGCCGAAGACGTCAGGGCGAGACCAGGCTGCAGTGAACGCGCAATTGCCGCCCGAGCTGATCCCTACAAGCACTCGATCGCGAGGAACGGTCGAGACATTGAGATCCCCTAAGGCATCCGGCAGGATTCCTCGGTGAGGAACCTGGCATAGTCGCCGTTGACGGAGTCATATTCAATGCTGCGGTTGTCTGTCCCACCAAAAAAGGGATATCCCGGACCCTGCTCGCCTGCTTCGATGAATACTGCAACGGTAACCGGGATCTCGCCCTTGTTGATGAGGTTGTCCAGGACGATATCAGCGTTGGCCTTCGGCGCCAGGTACAGGTTTGCATCCTGGAAGATGGCCAAGGCGGCGGGCTCGTCGGGCGTGTATTGAGCGGGGACGTAGACGTAGTAGTCCCGTTCGACGCCAGGGTAAACGCTTCGCCCTGTGTGACGTCCCTTGGTGAGCTTGCCGCGAGGGGCTCCAGGCTGACGCTCGGAATCTGGACCCAGCGAATAGATCGGCTTCGTGTCATCGCCGAGGACATAGGCCTCAGCATCCTTGCTGGGGATCATGAGGTCATCCTGGTATTCCTTTTCTTTCCGGTAATCCTCATCTGGGGCCTGGTGGCGGTCATCAGCCAGGCCAAGTTCGGTTTCGGGGGAGCGCGTCATTATGATCCTTTCAGCAGAGGGGAAGTCTTCTTCCCCAGGTCTTAGTGGGAAAGCGGTTCGACTATTGAGAGATGAATCCGCCGTCGATAACGAGCTCGCTACCGGTGATGAACTTTGCCTCGTCCGAGGCAAGGTAGAGCATGCCGTACGCGATGTCGGAGGCCTCCCCGGCATGGGGCGGCAAAGGAACGGTTCCAGGGTTGGCCAGCGATTCCCTGGTGAACCCGTAGCCACGAGTCAAGCCGGTGTCGATCGGACCGGGATGCACCGAGTTTACCCGGATGCTGTCCTTTGCGAACCACTGGGCAGCGTGCTTTGTCAGGGACCGGACCGCACCCTTTGAGGCGGAATATGCCGCGCCGCCGCCGTCCCCGGCGCCACCACCGATAATCCCGGCGATCGACGAGACGTTCACGATGGAACCGTGGCCGGCGGCCTGCATGGTGGGGATTACACTCTTCATCCCGAGCCAGGGTCCGGTGGCGTTGATGGCCATGACCTTGTTCCAGTCCTCCAGCTCGGCGTCGAGAATACCCTTTGGCAGGGCAATGCCAGCATTGTTGATCAGGATGTCGATCGTGCCCCACTCCGCCAGGACGTCATCCACCACACGATTCCAGTCCTCAACGGAAGAGACGTCGTGAGTGCGGGCGATTGCCTCGCCACCGTCAGCCGTAACTTCTTCGACCGCCTGCTGCAGTGCCTCCGCGGAGATGTCCGTAGCCACTACCCGGGCCCCTTCGGCCACGAAGAGCTTGAGGGCGGAGAGCCCCAGTCCGCTGGCTGCACCCGTGATGATGGCGACCTTGCCGGCCAATCGTGACATATTCATCTTCCTTTTCTGATAGGGGATTCTTCAGCAAAGCTGCCGTTGTCGAGACAGGTCAGGCTTCTCCTGAGCGCTTCCGTGACCGGGTGTAGGCGTCGAGCGATACGGCGGCGAGTACGATCACGCCGAGGGCGACCTCTTGTGTGGCTTGCGGAAATGCGAGGATGTCGAAGACGTTGTTGATCGTTCCGAAGATCAGGATGCCAACGAGCGTTCGCCACATCGCGCCTTCTCCGCCGAGCAGGGAAGTTCCGCCGATGATGACGATCGCGATCGAGTTGAGTGTGACTCCAACGGCGACGCCTGGCTGTCCGACGCCGATGACCGATCCCAGGACGATTCCCGCGAGTGCGGCGAGCATGGCTGTCAGCACGTAGGTGCTTGCCCGGAGTGAGGTTACGGGCAGTCCGGCCAGTCGTGCGGCTTCGTTGTTGCCGCCGATCGCGTAGATTCCCCGGCCGTAGACGGTCTTGGAAAGTGCGAACCATCCTGCTGCGACGAGGACCGCAAGAAGCCAGACGGAGAGCGGGGCTCCGAGGAAGTCCTGGGCGGAGAGGAAGTCGTAGCCGCCCGTTGCCATGGACACGGGCTTGGAGTTGGTGTACAGCAAGGTCAGGCCGCTGAACAATGAGGCGGTCGCGAGAGTTGCGATAAACGCGTTCACTTTCGCTTTGGTGATGAGGAGGGCATTGATCAGGCCGAGGAGGAATCCGATCGCCAGGGTGATGAGTATCGCTGGCCCCGCGGGCATCATGTGGGACAGCGTTGCGTAGGACACTCCGCCGATAGCCAGTACGGCGGCGACCGAAAGGTCGAAGCCGCCGGCGATGATGATGAACGTCATCCCGACGGCGATGATGCCGACGGGGGCGTTCTGGGTCAGGATGTTGACCAGGTTTCCCGGGTTGAGGAATCGGGGGTTGAGGATGGTCGCCGTGATGACGAGGATGATGAGCACCCAGACCATCCCGAGGCTTGCTACTCTCTCCCGCAGGTTGAGCCTTTTGCCTGCTGTCATAGCGGGAGTAACGGTTCGTTCCGGAGTGGTATCCCGGTCGATGGTGGCGCTCATGCGTGCTCCTTCAATCCAAATGCTGCCTGCAGTACGTCTTCCATGGCGATCTGCTGATCGCCGGTCCGCTCAAGGAGCCCCATGCTGCGGCCCTTGGCAATTACGAGCACCCGGTCCGACACCGCCAACACTTCTTCAAGCTCGGACGAGACCATGATCACGGCAACGCCATCGGCTGCCATCACGCGTAAAGTCTCCAGGAGCTCGCCCTTGGCGCCGACGTCGATGCCGCGTGTGGGTTCGTCGGCGAGGAGCACTCGGGGTCGGTCGTACAGCCACCGTGCCATCAGCAGCTTCTGTTGGTTGCCGCCGGAGAACCTGTCGCTGCGTTCCCCTAACCGGGCTACCGGGAAGTTCAGCCTGGAGGCTGCCTCGGCGACCTTGGCACGGAGTTTCCTTCGCCCGATCACGCCGCCGGATGAGGCGGAGCCAAGGTTGGAGAGTGCGATGTTGTCCGCGGCGCTGCGGAGCAAGACGAGCCCTTCTCCCTTGCGGTCCTCGGGGATCAACCCGATTCCTAGTTTGCGCGCGGCGCGCACGGTCCGCGGCCAGGCAGGCTCGGCACCCGCCAGGCGGATGGTTCCCCGTGCAGTGGGTTCCGCGCCAGCGATCGCCCTAAGCAACGTCGAACGGCCAGAACCCACCAGGCCGGCGATGCCAAGTATTTCCCCGGGCCTCACTTCCAGGTCGATACTTTCAATGGCTCCCGAAACGGTGAGCCCAACCACTTCAAGAATCGGCGCAATGGCTGGTTCGACGGGCCTGGAGTGTATTTCCACGGGCTTGTCCATGAGTACCCGGCTAAGCGTCTGGTCACCCCGCTGGTCACCGAGCATTGCACGCACGAGTTCGGCCCGGGTTTTCTCCCCGCGCCTGCTCGTGGTGATGGCGCGGCCGTTCCGGAAGACCGTTATCCAGTCGGCGAGCCGTTCGATTTCGTCGAAGTTGTGGCTCACGATCACGATGGTGACACCGCGCTTGCGTAACCCTTCGATCGCCTTATAGAGCGCCTCCCGTTCCTCGATGGCAAGCGAAGCGCTGGGCTCATCGAAGAGGATGACGCGAGGCTCGACCACGAGGGACCGCATGATCTCGAGCAGCTGCTGCTCTGCCACCGAGAGGGTGCCAACGGGAACGCCGGCAGGTATGACCTGGACGTCCAGCTCGGCACACAGTTGTTCGTAGCGGCGACGCATTTCGCGGCTGGAGAGAACTCCGAACCGGGACAGGTCGGATCCAAGAAATACATTTGCTGCTGCATCCAGGTGCGGGATGATCGTCAGTTCCTGATAGATGGCCGAGACGCCGCTCCGGCGTGCAGCGCGAAGATTTCCCGCTTCAAGCGGTTCACCGAAGACTTCGACGACACCTCCGTCAAAGTCGACGCGGCCGGCGATCGTGCCCAGTGCCGTGGACTTTCCCGCTCCGTTTTCGCCGATCAGTGCATGTACCGTTCCTTCCTGGATCTCGACGTCCACATCAATCAATGCCCGGGTGGCACCATAGGTCTTGGACACCGCTTTAAGCGCGACGGCGATAACCGGGTCCGATTGCGAAGGCTCCATTGCCAGTTCTACTTTCTCTATTGGGCTGGGGCGGCGTTCGAGCGAGCGCCGCGCCAGCCCGAGGTTGGGCGAACTGCGGCGCTAGCGTAGCTCGGCGGGCAGGTTGGAGATCGTTTCCTTTGTGACCACAAAGGGATTCTTTGCGGTGCCAATGACCGAGTCATCCACAAAGCGGGCGCCTGCGTCCCCTCGTTGGGCGGCAGCGATGGAGCTGAGGTTTGCCTTCATTTGGTTGTAAGGGAAGAGCATTGTTGAGAGCTGGACGTTGCCGGCTTGCAATTGTTGGATCTGGAATTTGCCGAAACCGACGTCCGCAATGTGGATCTTGTTCAAAAGACCGGCGTCTTTTCCAGCCTGGATGACCCCTTGGGTGAGGTCGGGCGAGGACGCAGACAGGATGAGGGTGGTGTCCGGATGGCCCTGCAGGAAGGTCTGGGTCTTGTTGTAGGCGTCAGTGGTCGTCCAGTCGGTGTAGATCGTGTCAACCGAATAGTCGGTGTTGTCCGCCGTTAGCTTTGCCATTGCGGCTTCTGTGACACGCGTCTGGGTGTTGACCGCCGGGCCAAGAACAGCAAGCACTTTCTGCTTACCCGGGTTGGCCTTTGCTGCGGCCGCCAACCAGCCGTCGACGTAATTGCGGGTGGTGTTGCTGCCCACGAAGTTCAACGTGCCGGGGGCCCAGACGTCGTCAACTGACTTGCCGGCCTTATTTGTGCCGTCGTCGCAGAGGGGCGAGCCTGAAATCGACGTAAGGATATTGGCCTTGGCGAAGTCATGGGTGAGGAGTTTGCAGGACATCACGCCGTCGAGGGCCATTACCACCGCAGCGTCGAACTTACCGGATGTCATCGCTGTCTGCATTTGGTTGAGCTGCTTGTTCGGGTCATAGCCTGCATCAAACAAGGTCATGTCCATACCGAGTTCTTGGGCAGTTTCCTTTGCCGCCCGCTCCTGCTCCAGGCCAAACTCATTGGCCACACCGGGGATGAAAACTGCGACCTTAAGGCCCGGGCCGGTCTTGAGGTTGACCTTCATGTCGTTGCCGACATCGATTGCGACCGTGCCGGCTGGGCCCTGATTGCCTGGGTTAGCGCCGGTGTTTCCAGCGCAACCCGCCAGGGCGAGCAGCACTGCCGTGGATCCCGCAGCCAGCATGGCCCGCGACTTCGTTGTACGCATAATTCTCCTGATTACCTCGTTCCGGCGCCTTAGGCAGCCGGGATGTGATGTGTCGCGGGCTTCTTGCTTCGCGATCGTGATGTCTTGTGGTGTGCCGACGCTACTGGGGAGTGACGGCGCGCCGACGGGGGCAACGTGCCGTGAGAGGGCGCGCCCGCCTCCTTGCATTCCGGGACTACCGCAGTTCGGCGGGAAGCTCGGTGATGGTGTCCTTCGTGACAGTGAAAGGACTCTTCGCAGTGCCGATGACCGAGTCATCGACAAAGCGGGGGCCTGCATTCCCGCGTTGAGCCGAGGCAATGGCCTCAAGCGATACCTTTATCCCGTTGTAAGGGAAAAACAGCGTAGAGAATTGGATATTTCCTGACGCTATCTGTTGGAGCGAAAACTCGCCGAAACCCTGATCCACGATGTGAATTTTGCCGAGAAGGCCGGCGCCTTCTGCAGCTTTGACGATGCCCTGAGAGATGTCCGGCGTGTACATGGACAAAATGAGGGTAGTGTCCGCGTGGCCCTGGAGGTACGTCTGGGTCTCGTTAAACGCCCCGGTCGTCGTGTAGTCGGTGTAGATCTTGTCGACCGTGTAGTCCGGGTTGTCCGACGAGAATTTCGCTAAGGCAACTTCGATGACGCGAGTTTGCGCGGCCACTGCGGGACCAAGAACAGCAACCACCTTCTGCTTGCCGGGGTTCGCCTTCGCCGCAGCAGCGAACCAGCCGTCGATGTAGGCGCGGGTATTGTTGCTGCCGACGAAGTTCATAGTGCCCGGCGCCCAGACCTCGTCAACCGATTTGCCGGTCTGATTGGTGCCGTACTCGCACAACGGCGTGACATTGTCCACCACAAGGATGTTTGCCTTGGGGTAATCCTCGGTGATGGTCTTGCATACCACCGTGCCGTCGAGCGCCTGCACCACGGCGGCGTCGTAGTGGCCTGAGGCCAGCGCCGTCTGCATCTGGTTGAGTTGTTGGCTGGGGTTGTAGCCGCCGTCGAACAAGGTCATATCCATGCCCAGCTGCTTGGCGGTCTCCTTCGCGGCCAGCTCCTGCGCCTGCCCGTAAGCGTTGGCGACACCGGGGATAAAAACGGCGACCTTGAGGTTGGGGCCGGTCTTCAGGTTGACCTTCATGTTTTTGCCGACGTCGATCGCGACAGTGTCGCTGGGGCTCTGGCTGCTGGCGCTTTCAGCGCAACCAGCCAGGGCCAGCAGCACCGCGGTCGATCCTGCAGTCCACATGATTCGCGACTTCGTTGTTCGCATTTTTCTCCTTGCGGTTCTTTCGCACGTTCACAAGCGTGCGTCCCCGGGCCTCCCCTGGATTCGGCCGGCGTCGTTGACGACCGGGATACAGGATGGCTTTCCGCCAGCTTCTTTGCTTGGCGATCTGGTGGGTGCTATGCCGACGGTACTGTGTCATAGGTCACCCGTCAAGAGAAAACTCGCGCTATTTGTAAGTCACTCTCGTAATACGAACTACTAAACGATTCACCTAAAAAATGCATTATCCATCCAGTCATGCTTGCTCAGGGGTTTACTGCTTGCTGGTGGCTTAAGGCGGGGCTAACGGTGGAAAGTCACCTTCCGGCGTTGGCGGTCTCCCATTTGTAGGTCATCCAGACCTCGAATCCTTCGGCTTTGCTGATCAATTGACGCTGGTTCACACCGTCCGCCCCTAGCCAAAGGATCCTGTCGTCGGCCGTGACGGCGTCGACCATCCCTGTCCGGACAAACCGGCCATACTGTCTTATCTGTACGGTTTCCCCAACAAGGGGAAGCCACTCATCCTGTTTGTGGTACATCATTCCGGTGTCCGTTGAGTAGTTGTTTTACGGCTAGTGAGGCCGGTGAGCAACCCGCGGTTTAGTGGGCGAACTACTCACCGGCCCCGACGACGGGGCTCGCCTTCTGGCGGCACGCCGCCAGGATCAGCTATAGGTCCTTATAGTGGCTGGCAACATGGACCTTCGTGGGATCGGTCTCTGTGTCGACTGCATGCAGATCGGTGATGCGCTTGGGTGCCAGCACCGCCCAGACGATCACGAAGAAAGCGATAATCACGGCCGATGCGATGTAGATGCCGGCAAACGTTGCCTCTGGGATGAATCCGTCGGGGCCGGGCACCAGCACGTTCAAAATAATTGCAACGGCTATCATCGCTCCGACGAACTGGATGATTGTTTGCATGCCAATGGTCGTCGCCATATTGTCCTGGCGGCCAGCCGCGGCAACGAGAGTGTACCCGGTGGTCAGGCAGCTGACGATCGTGAGGGTGTACAGGAACACCCACATCCACGACAACCACACTTGATCGTGCACCAACGCGAGTCCGAGGAAGACGAAGATGCCAGCGCCGCCAGAAACTACCAGGACGATTCTCGGTCCCAGGCGCCGAAGGCCCCATCGGGTCCAAAGGTATCCCAGTGCCGCCCCCGGAATCATCGCCAAGTAGGCATACGTGGACTCCAGGGCAGAGAGGCCGTGACCATACCCGGAAGAAGCCGGGGTCTGCAGCAACGCCGGCAGCACGATAAAGATGCCTTGGCCAACTAGGCTGATCAGGAGGATTCCGGAGTAGCCGATGACCGCCTGGCGGATATCCATGTTGCGGAATGACACCAGAGGCTCCTGAGCGCGTTGCTGCTGAATGATCCAGGCAGCCAGAGTTACTGCGCACACGATGAAGGCACCAAAGACCAGAGGAGAGGTCCAGCCCTGCCCGGGACCTTCAGCAATTCCGATCAGGAGTGCGGTGACCCACACGCCGAGCCCCAGCGCACCGAACCAGTCCAACTGCACCTCGGCACGGGCGGCGACGGGCGTCTCAGGTGAGATGAGGGCGAGGACCAGCATCACCGCGTACAAAGCGAAAGTCAGCCAGAAGACGGTCTGCCAGGGCAATCCCAATCCAACGATGAGTCCGCCAGCACTAAGTGCCAGCGGTCCAAAGACTGCCATCACTGTTGAGAGCACCAACGAGACCTGTCGGATTTGCCGAGCGGTACCCCGCGGGCGCAGAAGCCCCCAGCTGAGTGGAATCGTGGTAGCGAGGCCCATGAGGAATCGGCCCGCGACCAGAGGCCAGAACCCATTGGCGGTCGCACCGAGTGCGCATCCCGCCAGTGCCAAGACGATCAGCGCGAGGAGAACTCTGCGATGCCCGAAAATGTCTCCCATACGGGCGGTCAGGCTGACGGAAATCACACTGCCAATCATCATCGCGTTAAGGACCCACCCGATTTCCGAACCCGACAGGCCTGATTCAGTCGCAATTACGCCAATGAGAGGAGCGAGGATGCCGTACTGGATATCGAGCGTTACACCGGACAGCAGGAGTAGCGCAATTATCGGTGTGCTTCGGTCGGTGCGGGACTCGACCGATATTATTTGTGTCATCTTTGACCACCTTTTGTTTATCCCCAGCAGCTGCTGGAGTCGTTCCTGACCGCGGAGAGTAGTGCATGGGACCGGAGGGACCCGGCGCGCATCATTAGTTAGATGTGTCGACGGCGGCCACGCCCTAGGCAGTGTCACGCGGAAAAATCCGGCGCCTTTGCCAGGCTTGTGCAGGCTTCAACGTTAAGTTCGGCCGGCCCCAGCCCGGTACGGCAATCAACGCCGTCCACCTGGGAATGTACGCCAACGTACGTCGTGGTTTACGAGTGCGGTGTAGTCAGGCTTAGGCCCTGGATTTGGCGTTGGCTTTGTAGTGGGAGGCTTCCCGATAGGCCGACGGAGGCATCCCCTTCCACCGCTTAAAGGCGATGGTGAAGCTTGCGGGCTCTGTATAGCCAAGTTTGCGGGATATCCGCGCTACCGAAAGATCCGTATTCGAGAGCAAATCGGCGGCGAGGTCACTCAAGGCCTTGTCCCGGAGCTGGGCGAAGTCGTCCCCAGTGAGTTCAAGCTTGCGTTGCAGGGTTCGCGGCGAAATCCGAAGTGTTGCGGCCACATTTGCCAGTTTGCGGTTGAGCTCGGGGGCCGCCCTTATGGTTTTCGCGACAGTGTCGGCCCAGTCTCCGGTCGCCCTGAGGGTGTCCACAATCTGCGTGTCCGCTTTGATCCATGCCGCGTGCTGAAAAGCGTTGCCGAAAGGAAGTTCCTGTGCTGACGTTGCGGGGTCCCACCATAGCCGCAGCGTGTCGGTGCCGCAGTCGATGTTGCAGGGGACGTTTGCCGAAAGTTCGGGGGAAGCTTCCGCGAGAGGAAATTCAATCTGTGTGAAGGGGAAGGGGCTGCCGTAGAGCCAGGTGAAATTCCGGGCAATGAAACAAAGGTCCCGGTAAACGCTGAACGGGATCAGCTCTTCCGGAGCATCGGGGTAGGTGAACTCCATCCCGGTTACCGTGCCATCCGATGTCCTCAGCGATGCCAGCTCGAACAGGGCAGGGCCATAGTCAGTTGTACTTGCAACGTCTACCCATGCCTCAATGGTCGGCGCAGTAGCCAGGGCCAAGCCTCTAACCCCGAAGGAGCCCAGTGAGTAGGCACGCGCGGCCCGCACCCAGAGATCGACACGGTCTTCTGTGAGACCGACGAACTGAAGCTGGAAGGCCAGCTCCTTCCTGGCAGGAATAGTGCCTCCCGGGCGGTTCACCGCGTCAGGGTCTATTTCCGCATTCGCCAGCGCAGTCTGCCAATCCAGGTCCGCTTCCTCAAGCAGTCCACGCAGTATGTGAACGCTGAAGTTCGGTACCCGCAGGTTCTGATAGGTTCCGCCTTTCACCGTTGCCACCCTCTGCCGCAGGCATAGCGGGGCGCCTCAGTAAGTCCAGGACCGGTTCGGGGATGCATCGCACTCCTCTTCTTCGTGGAGGGACGGGCTCCTGCTCGAAAGCGCCTCGGCAAATCCGAGTATCAGAAGGCTCGTGAAGTCACGCTAGTAGCTTTGCATCCCCGGCGGATCTCCGAGGCACAAACGGGGACATTTGGCGCAGTTTCCCATCCACTTGGCGTTGCTTGTCATGCCGCTCCAGCGCTGCAGGCTCCTAACGTTGAAGCTAAACAGGGCTCCACGGTGGAGCCGAAACAACGCAAAAAGGAGAGGGAACGAGATGACACGCGAAGAAGCGTTCACACTTTGCCCTTCCGACTCCTACGTGGAGCTCTACGGAAGCCAGTGGCTCATCGTTCCGTTTGCACCGGTCGCGCAGCCGCAGTTCTTTGTCTGCACACCGGGCCAACGCAACACACAAGCACGGTAATTTGCCCTAAGTTCCTGACCAGAGCCGCAAGGCCTATGGGGATCTTTCATCTTGTGGTTGAGTGAAGCATGGCTGCCCCGATTGAGGATTATGCGCTGCTTTCGGATCTCCACACCGGACCCCTTGTTTCCCGGCAGGGCAGTGTGGACTGGCTCTGCTTCCCGCGTTTCGACTCGCCCTCGGTCTTTGCCTCCCTGCTCGGACATGAAGACCACGGCCGGTGGCTGTTAGCCCCGGCTCGGCCGGAGGCCGTCGTGGTGGATCGTCACTATATGGACTCGACGTTCGTTCTCCAAACAACGTGGCAGACCAACTCGGGCAATGTCCTGGTGACGGACTTTATGCCGGTAGGGGCCGCCCAGCCATCACTGGTCCGGCGGGTCACCGGACTCAGCGGGACGGTCCCAATGCGTCACGAGATAAGGATTCGGCCCCAGTACGCCACCGTCCTGCCTTGGGTGAGCAGGATCCGCGACAGCACAGACCCCGGTGCGCAAATACTTCTCGCCATGTCCGGTCCGGACGCTCTGTCTTTGCGGGGCACCCCTCTTCCACAGGCCGAAAACCACCGGCACGCGGGGGAGTTCACGGTTCAGCAGGGACGGAATGTGGACTTCCACCTGACATGGTTCCCTTCCTATCAGGACGTGCCGCCGGCCATCAACATCGACGCAGCCCTGGACGACGCCATCCACTACTGGACCATGTGGGCGGGTAATTGCCGCTACGAGGGGCCCTATCAGAGTGCGGTCAAACGTTCACTTCTGGTCTTGCGTGCTCTAACCCACTATGAGACGGGCGGCATTGTCGCTGCTCCCACCACTTCCCTGCCCGAGGAGTTTGGCGGACCCCGCAACTGGGACTACCGCTACTGTTGGCTGCGCGACGCATCGTTGACACTCGAAGCCATGTTGACTCACGGCTACGAATCCGAGGCCCTGAAGTGGCGCAACTGGCTCCTGCGTGCGCTCGCGGGTGATCCGGAAGATCTGCAAATAATGTACGGCGTGGGGGGCGAGCGCGACCTGACGGAAAAGGAACTCCCGCATCTGCCCGGCTATCAGGACGCCAAACCCGTTCGAATCGGAAACGCAGCCGTCTTCCAGCATCAGGCAGACGTTGTGGGGGAGGTGATGGTGGTACTTGAGAGGCTTCGACTCGCCGGGGGCAAGGAGGACCATTTCTCGTGGGCCCTGCAGCGCGCCCTGCTTGGCTCAGTGGACAAACACTTCGAAGACAAAGACCTGGGGTTGTGGGAGATGCGGGGCGCACCGCGGTATTTCACGCACTCCCGGGTCATGATGTGGGCAGCCTATGACAGCGGAGTACGGGCTGTTCGGGACCACGGACTGCCTGGGCCGCTCGACCACTGGGAGCGGCATCGGGATCGCCTGGCCGCAGAAATAGCGGATCTCGGATTCAACCAAAGCCTCAACTCCTTCACCCAGACATACGGCGGTGAGGAGACGGACGCAGCCCTTCTGGTCCTGCCGCAGGTTGGCTTCCTCGCGTACGACGATGAGCGGATGCTGGGAACAGTCGCCCAGTTGGAGAAGGAGCTACTCACCGCTGAGGGCCTGCTGTTGCGCTACCGCACCGAGACCGGCGTCGACGGATTGGCGCCGGGGGAGCATCCCTTCCTGGCCTGCTCCTTCTGGCTCGTGGAACAGTACGCACGCTCGGGCAGGCGGGAAGACGCCAAGCACTTAATGGGCGCCCTGGTGGGACTTTCCAACGACCTCGGCCTGCTCAGCGAAGAATACTCCATGAACGACAAACGGATGGCGGGAAACTTCCCGCAAGCCTTCTCCCACCTTGCCCTGATACGGGCCGCAGACGCCATGAACAGCGAGGGCGTCTAAGCCTTGGATCTCGCGTTGTTCTTGTAGCGGGATGCTTCCCTGTATGCCGTCGGTGGCATCCCATTCCACCGTTTGAAGGCGATGGTAAAGCTTGTTGGATCTGTGTAGCCCAGAGTGCGGGATATCCGTGCGACGGAGTGATCCGTTTTCGAGAGCAAGTCGGCAGCGAGGTCACGCAGGGCTTTGTCCCTGAGCTGGGCGAAGTCGTCACCGGTGAGTTCGAGCTTGCGTTGCAGGGTGCGCGGGGAGACGCGCAGTGTTGCGGCCACATTCGCCAGTTTGCGGTTCAGCTCCGGCGCAGCCCTGATGGTCTTTATGACAGTGTCGGGCCAGTCGCCGGTTGCCCTGAGATTGTCAAGAATCTGGTGATCCGCTTTGAGCCAGGCTTCGTGTTGGAAGGTGTTACCGAAGGGGAGCTCGTGCGCCGATGTTTCCGGAGCCCACCAGAGCCGCAGTGCGTCTGATCCGCAGTCGATGGCGCAAGGGACGAAGGCGATAATTTCAGGGGAGGCCTCTGCGAGAGGGAACTCGATCCGGGTGAAGGGGAAAGGGCCGCCGAACATCCAGGTGAAAGTTCGGGCGATAACGCAGAAGTCACGGTAGACGCTGAACGGGATGAGCTCTGCAGGGGTATCGGGGTAGGTGTACTCCATACCGGTTACCGTGCCGTCCAACGTCCGGAGAGGCGTAATCTCCATCAGGCCGGGGGCATAGTCTGTTGAGCTGCCGGCTTCTACCCAGGCCGCAATGGTCGGCGCGGTAGCGAGGGCCAATCCGCGAATGCCAAAGGATCCCAGTGTGTACGCTTGTGCGGCCTTCACCCAGAGGTCGACACGACCTTTGGTGAGAGCCACGAACTCCAGTTGGAAGGCCAGCTCCTTCTTCGCCGGAATAGTACCTCCCCGGCGGTCAATCGCGTCGGGGTCGATTTCTGCGTTTGTGAGTGCAGTTTGCCAATCAAGGTCGGCGTCCTTCAACACTGCGCATAGTCCGTGAACACTGAAGTTGGGTAGTCGCAGATTCTGATAAGAGCTTAGTTTCACTGCTGCCTCCTTTCACCGTTGAGGAAGAGGCGCTCCAGCGTTTCAGGGCGTCAGTGCGACGAGTCGCGGCGGCCCGGCATGTGAAGCACGTCACCAGCTTTGCATCCCACGCCATGTATTCACAAGTGGCCCGAGCATGACGCGGTTTCCCATCTCTTTGGCATGTCTTGCCATGCCGCTTACCTCACCTGCGCCCCTAACGTTGAAGCCCTGAGCAAGGGCCGGCAGTGAAGCCGGCGCACTGATATCAAAGGAGATCCGGTGAGCTTATCCATCACCCAAAGTCTTGAACCGGCCATCACTGCCGACGAATTCAAGGCGGCATTCCGCAACCACCCCGGTGGCGTCGCTGTCATCACGGCTGATGCGGGCAATGGGCCGGTCGGCCTGACAGCAACGTCCGTCATTTCGGCCAGTGCCGAACCTGCGATCCTGGCATTCTCAGTATCGGAATTTTCGTCCAGCACCCCGACCATTCTCGGCGCGGACACCATCGTCGTGCATTTACTGGGCGCTGAGCAAGTGGACATTGCCAAGCTCTGCGCCACCAGCGGGATCGACCGCTTTGCTGACACCTCTCTGTGGTCGCGCCTGGAGACCGGTGAGCCCTACTTCGTCCAGGCCCGGGCCTGGATCCGGGGCAGGATCATCAACTCGATGGCCGCCGGTGGTTCGTCCATCGTGGCCGTCGAGGCGCTCCAAGCGTCACCGGCACTGTCAGGCGACGCGGCACCCGGAGACCCGCTGGTCTATCACAACCGGCGCTGGCACACCCTTGGGAATGCATCCGAGATCTGAACGGTGACCTGCTGGTCAAAGAATTCCAACCCGTTCTCCACCCAATTTTTCATCTCCCGAAAGGACGGCGATTATGAGCATCGCATCTAACGAAACTTCCACTGACCATCCCGTTGATCGCGACTTCGTCGCGGATTATACAGTCGAGCGGGACAAAGGCCCGATGGTCGGAGGCGACAACGCTTTCAAGGTCGCGATCTTCGGGGCGAACGTGTCCACTGGGCAAGGCGGCCTGAACTTCGCGGAGAACTCGATCAAGCTTGGCAACTGGGGCGAGGTGCAGCATCTTGCGCAGAAGGCGGACCGGTTCGGAGTGGACGGATTCATCCCCATCGCGCGCTGGCAGGGGCTCGCGGGTCCCGACCGGCCCTGGGGCCGTCAGTTCGAGACGTTCACCTGGGCGGCAGGACTCGCCGCAGTGACACAGAACATTCAGATCATCGCAACCTGCAACGTGCAGTTCATGAACCCCGTGATGGGCGCGAAGATGGTGACCACCATTGACCACATCAGCGGCGGCCGCATGGGGCTCAACGTCACCGCGGGTTACTTCAAGCCCGAGTATGACATTTTCGGCGTGGAGCTCCCCGAGCACGACGTGCGCTACGAGCTTGCCGACGAGTGGATTGAGATCGCCGAGCGTCTGTGGGCGAATGAGGAGCAGGAGTTCGACTTCGACGGCAAGTTCTTCAATCTGAAGGGTGCGCAGGCGTACCCGAAGCCGGTGCAGTCCCCCCGCCCGATGGTGATGAGCGCCGGTTCAAGCCCCGCAGGGCAGGAGTTCGCGTTCAAGCACGCAAACGTCCTGTTCGCGTCTGTTGCCAGCGTCGAGCACAGCGGCGAGCTCACGCCGAAAATCAGGCAGAAGGCTGACGCGGCCGGTCGCGAGGACCTCGGCCTGTGGGCGGGCGCGCACATCATCGTCAAGGACACCGAGAAGGAGGCACGCGCCTATGCCGACTACGTGACAGAGAACACCGACTGGGAGAGCGCGCTTCGCTATCGCGAGATCATCCGCAGCGGCACCCAGAGCTTTAACTGGGATGAGTACAAGCAGTCCGAGGACTACAAGCGTGACGAGTCCGTGAGGGCCTTTGGCCGCGCGGCGCTCATGCCGATCACGGGCACCCCCGAGATGGTGGTCGAGGAGCTGCAGAAGTTGCAGGCCTCGGGCATCACCGGCATCTGCACCGGCCTCGTCGACTATGACGAGGGCCTCGACCGGCTGAACGAGCAGGTCTTCCCGCTGATGCGCGAGGCGGGCCTGCGTGCCTGACGACCAAAGCGTCCAACAGAAAGGAGTGAACACAGATGACTTTTCCTGATCCCAAGAAATTCCAACTCGTCGTCGCGGGACCGAACGAGTCCGGCGAAGCCGACTTCCTCGACGTCGGCCCGGCCGCCGAATTCGACTTCCCGGGCGTGGCAGCAGGTGCCTTTTACTGGGCCGTGGACGGAGGCCACAGCAAAACGAACTTCGGTGCCCCGCCAAGCAAGGTCGCCCTTGCGGGACCCAATGGATCCACCTTCGGTATCAGCAGCTTCCCCGCGCACTCTTCGGGGGAGGTGGACGCGGCGACCCTGGACGAAAGCATGAGCGCCACCGACGATGACGGTGACGCCGGGATGCATGCGAGCGACACCATCGACTACGAGGTGGTCATCTCCGGCAAGGTGGACCTCGTACTCCCCGGCGGGAAGAAGCGCACCCTCGTTCCGGGAGACCTGCTCGTCATGGCCGGGGTTCCCCATGCCTGGAAGAATCCATACGACGAGGACTGCGTCTATGTCGTGGTCACGGTCGGTTTCAACACCCCAGAGGTCGCGTCATGAGCCTGACCTCACCCGGCAAGGCACTGCGAGCAGTCTTCCACAGTCCCCAAACCGCGCTGGTGCCGTTCGGCGCCTTGCCGCTCCATGCACAGATGGCCCAGCACGCGGGCTTCGACGCCTTCCAGCTCTCCGGCGGCATGTCTGCCTGGTGGCAGGGTGTCTCCGACACGGGATGGCTGACCCTGACCGAGGTGGTCGAGCATGCAAAGCGCACTGCCCGCGCCGCTGACATTCCCATCTATTGCGACGCCGACACCGGCTTCGGTGCGCCGATCAACGTGCAGCGCACGGTGTCTGAGTTCATTGACGCGGGCGTCGCCGGAATCCACATCGAGGATCAGCGGGAACCCAAGAAATCAGGTGGCGTGGCCGGGATCGAATTGGTGTCGGACGCCGAGGCGATCGGACGACTGAACGCCGCCGTCGATGCCCGGGACAAGTTGGACAGCGACTTCGTCATCGTTGCCCGTACCGACGGCTACGGTGCCGCCGGCGGCGGCGTGGACGAGGCTATCCGCCGGGCCCAGCTCTACAAAGCCGAGACCGGTGCGGACGTCATCTTCTACGAGGGATTCCATACCTGGGAGCAGGCCGAACTCGCGCTGAAGGAGACTCCCGGGCCAGCCTACGCCGTCGGGGTTCCGCTGATCGGACGCAAGACCGTCGCGGAGATGACAAAAATCGGCCAGGCGATCCAGCCCGTGGCCTTCGTGCTGCCCGGGGTCAAAGAGGTTTGGAACTTGCTGATGCAGGTCAAGGAATCAGGCGAGGCCACACCCATCGGTGAGTACATCGACCACTTGAACGATGGCCCCGACAGTATCGGCTGGGGCGCAATGTTCGGCCGTCCCTTGACCGACTACGTGCGTGAAACCGAGGACAGGTTCCTCCCGCAGGAATCGCGCCGCAACTATGACAACAACGTCCACGTTGGAGAGAGCTACTAATGAATGAGGAGAAACTGATGATGAAAGACAAAGCCGGACTCGTCACCGGCGCAGGCTCGGGCATAGGCCGGGCTGGTGCCCTGGCGTTCGCGAAGAACGGCGCGCGCGTGGTGGTGTCCGATATTGATGAGGCAGCCGGGCGCGAAACGGTGGAGATCATCGAAGCATCTGGTGGGAAGGCTGTCTTCTTCCAGTGCGATGTCAGCGACGAGGAGCAGGTCAAGGCCCTTGTCGATGCGACGGTGTCGAATTTTGGGCAGCTGGACTTCGCTTTTAACAATGCCGGGATGAACGGTGTCTTCGCACCCATCGGGGAGACCGACAGCGCGACCTGGGACCGGGTCATGAAGGTGAACCTGTACAGCACCTTCTACTGCCTGAAGCACGAAGTCAACGCCATGCTGAAGACCGGAGGCGGTGCGATTGTCAACACTGCTTCTGCTGCGGGCCTGATCGGTATCGCCAACAACGCCCCGTACACCGCCTCGAAATTCGGCGTTGTCGGGATTACGAGGAACGCGGCGATCGACTACGGCCCCCTGGGCATCCGTATCAACGCCCTCACACCGGGATCGACGACGAGTCCCATGATGAAGAACGCATTCGAGCAGAACCCGCCGGAATTCCGGGAAAGGATTCTGTCGGCGATTCCGATGCGCGGGCTGGCCGAACCCGAGGATCAGGCAGATGCCGTTGTGTGGCTGTGCTCTGACCAGGCCCGCATGGTTACCGGAATCTCCCTGGCGGTCGACGGCGGCTGGCTGGCCGGAAAGTAAGTGGCACTGCCATCCGGTTCAAAAGAAATGGAGCAACTGAAAATGACTAATCTTGATTTCAAGGGCCGGGTGGCAATCGTCACGGGCGCGGGACAGGGAATGGGCCGCGAGCACGCAAAGATGCTTGCCTCCCGCGGGGCCCGGGTGGTCGTCAACGACGTCAACGCGGCGAACGCGGCCGAAGCTGTGGCTGAAATAGCCAACGCAGGGGGCACCGCAGTGGTGGACAGCCATAACGTCGTCACCGAGGCGCCTGACATCGTCCAGACCGCACTCGACTCCTACGGGCAGCTCGACATCGTGGTGAACAACGCCGGAATAAATGCGTTCGGCCGCTTCTGGGAGATGGAAGCCGATACGTGGTGGCGCATCTTCGACGTGGCCGTCAAAGGCGTCGTCGGAGTCTCGCGCGCAGCCATGCCGCACCTCATTGCCTCAGGCAGTGGCCGGCTTATCAACATCTCGTCTAACGGTGTCATGGGTGTGCCGACGGACTCGGCTTACAACGCTGCCAAGGCCGCGATCTGGGGTCTTGGTATCACCCTCGCGGCAGAGGCCCGCGAGGTCGGAGTTCAAGTCACGACCCTGATGCCGGTTGCCTTGACACCGATGACGGAGGACGCCTTCCCCAATCCCGTCGTCAAGGACGCCATGCGCACGAATGTTCCGGCGAGCTCGGTGTCTGCTTTCGTCACGTGGCTAGCACACCAGGACACGACAGTTTTCGGAGAAACGTTCGAGATCGCCGGAGTCGCAGCCGGTCGCGTGGCGATTGCCGGCATGCCGCGTATGAAGGTCGAAGCCCCCACGCCCGAGAGTTGGGCCGACAGCGGGGAGGCGCTCATGAAGGACGGCGAGCTGCGGGCATTCCGCAACGCGAGTGAGTCGTTCCGCGACCAGATGGTGTACTTGGCGCCCGAACTGGACGCGGTGCTCCCAGCCGACGCAGCAGATGTGTCGAGGTGAGGGCGACGCTGCATAACCGTCTCTCAGCGGCAAAGTCACGGCCAACATTGGCTCTCAACTCAAAACAAGGATTCTCATGAAGATTGGCATTCTAGGAGCAGGTTCGATAGGCGCGACACTCGCCCGCAAACTGAGCGGGGCAGGCCATGATGTTAAGGTTGCGAATTCCCGCGGCCCCGAAACCATCAGTTCCGACATTGTGGCAGCGGGAGCCCGACCAGTAGAGGCAAGCAGCGCTGTCAGGGACGTCGATGTCCTCATCACGTCCATGCCGCTCAGCCGGATGCCCGAGGTCAAAACCCTTATCACCGAACTCCCGGCCAACGCCGTCATCATCGATACGTCCAACTACTACCCCCAGCGTGATGGGCGGGTGGAAGCCCTGGAAGACGGGCAGGTCGAAAGTGCCTGGATTACCGAACAGCTCGGGCGCCCGATTGCGAAGGCCTGGAACGCCATCACGGCCGAGTCCTTCGAGGCCTATGGAAGAAAAGATGGGGATCCCGACCGGATTGCCATCCCTGTGGCCGCGGATCGCGATCGCGACAAGGCGGTAGCAATGGCCCTCGTCGAGGAGACCGGGTTTGACGCGGTCGACGCCGGTTCTCTGGCGGACTCCTGGCGCCAGCAGCCCGGAGCGCCCGGCTATTGCACCGACTTTACGCGCCAGGAGCTGCCCGGGGCCCTTGCTGCCGCTGATAAGGCCCGGCTCCCGCAGCGACGGGACATCGCGCTTGCCGCCATCACAGAACGGTTCCCGGACTATTCGGAAGTCACCGCCGACTACCTTGTCCGGCTTCATCGGGCCATCTACAGCTGAACCCGTGACAATTCACCGTCGGCCCCAGGCCAAGGAGCAGAAGTGAACCGTAAGGAAGATGTAGTCATCGTGGGAGCTGCCCGGACTCCCCAGGGCAGGTTGATGGGCCAGCTCGCGACGGTTTCTGCCGTCGATCTGGGCGGCATTGCAATCGCTGCGGCACTGAACAGGGCAGGCATCAGTGCTGATGTTATTGACTGCGTTGTCATGGGCCAGGTGATCCAAGCAGGGGCTGGCCAGAATCCTGCACGGCAGGCAGCAGTAGCCGGGGGGATACCACTCGTTGCCCACGCTGTCACCGTTAATAAGGTGTGCCTGTCCGGGCTGAGCGCGATCATCGAAGCCAGCCGGCTGCTCCAGCTGGGAGAAGCGGAAGTGGTCATCGCTGGCGGACAAGAATCAATGAGCAATGCCCCGCATCTGCTTCCCGGTTCCCGCGCCGGGCACTTGTACGGGGACGCCGTGCTGACGGACGCTCTTGCCCAGGACGGACTCACCGATGCCTTCGACCACGAGTCGATGGGCCTCAACACTGATCGTGCCAATGTCCTGCTCGGCATCGGGCGTGCCGAGCAGGACAAGGCCGCTGCAGACTCCCACCGCCGGGCAGCAGCGGCTCAGGACGCAGGGTACTTCGACACGGAAATAGTTCCGGTCAAAGTGCCGCGTCGTCGGGGAGCGCCTGAACTGGCAGGCAGCGACGAGGGTGTTCGGCCGGACAGCAATGAGGAGTCCCTCAGCAAGCTCCAGCCGGCGTTTTCCCCCGCGGGTACCGTGACGGCAGGCAACGCCTCGCCGCTCACGGACGGCGCTGCCGCCGTCGTCCTGACCACGCGCGGCTACGCGGAAGCCCACGGTTTAGACGTCGTGGCGGTACTTGGGGCACATGGACAGATCGCCGGCCCGGACACATCACTGCCAGACAAACCAGCCCAGGCCATTGCGAAGGCGCTCGGAACCTCAGGCTGGACCGTGGAGGAGCTGGACTTCGTGGAGATCAATGAAGCGTTCGCCTCCGTGGCGCTCCACTCGGCGGCGCAGCTTGGAATCCGGATGGACAGGGTCAACGTCAACGGCGGTGCCATCGCTCTCGGACACCCCATCGGTGCCTCCGGGGCACGCGTTGTCGTCTCGGCTGTTTACGAACTCCAGCGCCGCGGAAGGGGCAAGGCTGCGGTGGCGCTCTGTGGTGGAGGCGGGCAGGGCGAGGCACTGCTCCTGTCCCTGAGCTGATAGATGACTGGAGTATTTGAACCCATGAAGGAGGCTCCGACGAACACCGGCAACCCCGCGGACTGGGCCGGCGAACTGGAGCAACTGCGGATCCTCGTTGCCAAGCAGGATTTGAACGAGAACATGATCCGCTATTGCCGCGGCATGGACCGCAAGGACCTTGACCTGATGAAGTCCACCTACTGGCCTGATGCGACTGAGGATCATGGCATGTTCGTGGGCCCGTCCCATGACTTCTGCGACTGGGTGTATTCCATGCGGCGGGAGTCCTCCCACAAGGCCAGCCACTACGTCACCAACATGCTCATTGAACTGAACGGCAACCAGGCCAAGCGTGAAACGGCGTTTATCTACTTGGCCCTGCCGGCCGACGGCGGCCCGACCGACCTGCTTTTGGGCCGTTACCGGGATCTGTGCGAGCGGCGCGAGGGGGAGTGGAAGGTGCTCGCGAGGACTTGCGTCTGGGACGGGGCGCAGCGACTCGCCCCGGAAGCGGACGTCGCCGAGCTGTTCGGCATCCCGCCCACGTCCAACTTCGGTGACCGCTATCCGCGCGATCCGAGCTATGCCACGGATTGGGGAAAAGCATCCCCGGTCCAGACTACGAATGCAAAGGAGCATCTCCATGACTAGCGATCGAATCCTCGCTGGAAAGCACGTCCTCATCACCGGTGCCGGCCGCGGCCTCGGCGAGGCGTATGCACGCGCGGCCGCAGCGGAAGGCGCCCGCGTGGTCGTCTCCGACATCAATGCCGAAAGCGCTGAGGCAGTGGCCGAGTCAATCAACCGCGAGGGCGGCGAAGCATTAGCCGTCGCTGCGGACGTCACCGATTGGGACAGTTGCCAGCGGCTGGTCGCTGCTGCCGTGGAACGCTTCGGGAAGCTGGACGGCCTGGTAAACAATGCCGGCTATCTGGAGACGGTGACTGCCGGGCAGGAGACCCAAGAGCACATTCGCCGCCACGTCGACATCAACGTGTGTGGTACTTACTTCATGTCGGTCCACGGCCTCGCAGCCATGGAGGGACGGGGGTCGATCGTGAACGTGACCTCTGGAGCTGTCGCAGGTCTTCGGATGATGAGCGCCTACGCTGCGGCCAAAGCGGCGATCGCTTCTCTCACCTTCGCATGGGCCACGGAATTCGACGGTAAAGGGGTCCGAGTCAATGCTATGGCCCCCCATGCCGACACCCCGATGATGACGGCGGGCACCGAGGCATACACGAAGTTCTTCGGCGGCAGCCCCGTCGCACCACCGCCGTCGACCAATGCTCCCGTCGTCCTCTACCTACTGTCGGACTTGAGTGAAGGCGTGAACGGCCAGGTGGTACGCCTAGCCAACGGGCGTGACCTGATGCTGCTGTCCCACCCCGGCATCCTGGACGCTCCCCTCACTCGCGAGTCCTGGACCCCGCGTGACGTCAACGCCGCATTCGATGACGTGCTTCGCGCCAAGATGCAGCCGTCCGGCCAACTGATCTACACGGATTCCCACTCCCCATCTCCCGATCTGATTGAGTTTGCAGGAGCCAACCAGTGAACGAGCGGAACGAACCCGCCGAGCGCAGTGTCGACGTCGTGATTATCGGAGCAGGTCCGGTCGGGCTTTCGGCGGCAGTCCTCCTGGGACGGTTCGGCGTCAGCACGCTCGTGATTGAGCGACGGACCGAGCGGTCGCGGCACCCCCGGTCCAGGGCGGTCAGTTGCCGCACCATGGAGGTGTTTCGCGAACTCGGCCTCGCTGACGAAGTGCGGGCAGCCGCGCTTCCCGGCGGACCACGCCGCCTCCTAGGCAGCGATGCCGTATCGCCCTGGCGCTCAGTGGTCACCAGCAACGGGACTGCGAATGGACCCGTGGACACCACCCTCGGTCCGGAGACCCTGGACGTGGTGCTGTGCTCCCAGGACGTGCTCGAACCCATCCTCGTTGACGCGGCGCAGGCCCAGGCAAGCGTCACTATCGAGTTTGGCAAGACGGTGTCGACGGTAAGCGACACAGGGTCAGAAGTCCTCGTATCCGTAACCAGTGACAGTGGCCCGGAAGATGTCGCCGCGAAGTATGTGATCGCGGCCGACGGCGCCGCGAGCCAGGTACGCACTGCCTTGGGGATCGGGACCACGGGGGATCAGGACCTGCAGACGGCGGTGAGCGTGCTGTTCCGTTCGCCTGTTATCCAGCGCCGCACCGGCGATCCGTCGAGCTTTATCTATCTTGATAATCCGGACACGATCGGGGCTGTCGTGATCGCTCCCGTCGATGCGACGGACCGGGTGGCGATGCTGGGCCGTCCGCTGGTGATGGACAGGCTGCCTTTCGAGGACATCGATTGGACGACGGAAATACGCGACGCAATCGGCGATCCTCACGAGTCGGTGGAGTTGATGGACGCCCGGACCTGGACCGTGGGCGCGTGGGTCGCCGACCGTTACCAGTCCGGCAGGGTCCTGCTAGCGGGAGACGCGGTGCACGTCATGCCTCCTTACGGCGGGTTCAACCAGAACACCGGCATTCAGGACGTCCACAACGTCGCCTGGAAACTGGCGGCCGTCCTCAAGGGCTGGGCGGATCCTGCCCTCCTCGATACCTACGAAGTGGAACGGCGGCCCGTAGCACAGTTCAACATGGCCGAAGCCGTCCGCAACTTCCGGTCCATTGTGGGAAACGCCGATGAAGGCCCGCGCTCCTTCCGGCCGGAAAACTTTGTGCACCCCGGCCTGGACATCGGATTCCGCTACGACCGTGGAGCGGTTGCCGGAGCCACGGCGCCGGATGCTGGCTGGCCGGTGGGAACCTTCACTCCGACTGCCGCCGTGGGTGAACGCGCTCCGCATGTCTGGCTCAACGCTGAGGCCACTGTCTCAACGCTTGACTTGTTCGGACGTGAACTGACTATCCTTGCGCGCTCCGGTTCGGAGCCTGCACGGGAGGCAGCGCGGCGTGCAGGGATCCACGGCATTCCATACAGCTTGGTGACGTTCGGGCACTTGGGGGACTTCGTTGCTGCAGAGGCTGAATGGGCGGCTGCTTATGGCGTCAGCGGGGACGAAGCCATCCTTGTGCGGCCCGACGGCCATGTGCTTGCCCGCCTGGACGGCAGCGACCCCCGCGCCGTGGACCGCGCCCTCCTTGCTTACGCCGGCCGGACCCCAACTCCATGATTCCGGTGGAACTCGACCTGCCCCCGCCGGGAGGTAGATGACAGAGCCCGAACACATCGCTAGTCCCGGCGCTATTTTCGATCTCTACTATTGAGAACTTGCGCTATTTGTATATAGGGTTCATATTACGAGAGTGCGGCCGGTGGCCGGACAAAGTCGTGATGTAGCCGCAACTCATTGCTCAATCACAGAAATAAGGAGATTCACGATGGCGTGGATAACGTTTGATGACTACAAGGACAAGTACCAGCACATCAAACTGGAACGTGATGAAGACGGCATTCTGCTGGTCACGTTCCACACCGATGGCAGCGACGTCGTCTGGGGTGTAGGAGTCCATGACAACGTTTCATCGCTCTGGGACGACATCAGCAGGGACCGGGGGAACCGCGTTGTCATCATCACCGGGGCGGGCGACACCTTCATCGACAAGGAAGCCCCGATTGACAACAAGAACTGGGTAACTCCCGAGATCTGGCTCGGCCTCCATCACGACGCCAAGCGCCTCGTGCTCGGCCACCTGGACATTGAAGTTCCGATGATTGCCGCAGTAAACGGTCCTGCAAGGTACCACAATGAGCAGGCGCTGCTCTGCGACATCGTCATCGCTTCTGAGGATGCTGTGTTCGCCGATCATGCACACTTCTCCCAGGGGAACATTCCCGGCGACGGGATGCAGATTATCTGGCCGTTGGTTATTGGTTTGAACCGCGGTCGGTACTTCCACCTCACCGGCCAGGAGATCACTGCACAGCAGGCCTACGAATGGGGTGCCGTGAACGAAGTGGTGCCCAAGGATCAGGTAGTCACCAGGGCATATGAACTTGCACGGATGCTGGCTGCGAAGCCTACGCTGACGCTGCGCTCCACGCGGATGCTGATGGTGAACGAGCTCAAGAAGACCATGAATGACGCGGTCAGCCACGGAATGATGACCGAGGGTCTTGTTGCCATGGGCGAAGGCTGGAATCCGACTCCGCTCACCGGACCGGAACTCACTGCAGGCGTCAAGACGCCCGCCTGACGCAAACGGAAGCGCCGACGACTTGAGATGTCGTCGGCGCTTTCTGCTCTTGTTTAACTGCCCTGGCCAAGGGCGTTTGATGTTCACCACGCGAATCGCTGTGAACGGCGAAACCGTTCCTGGCAGGAACCAAGGCCCGGCCAGGAACGGTTGCGTCTGGAAGATCCTTCAGGAATAACCGAAGTGGCGGGCCCGGCGGGCCCATTCTGCCGCATCGATTGCTTCCATGATGGGCAGGTAAGCGCCGCCTTCTGCTTCACCCTCGAGCAACTCACCACGCGCCAGGAGGGACAGATTCTCGCGGAAGCCTGCCACGGCCCCGTTCACAGTGTTAATGACCAGCAGCATCTTTATGCCGGCGTCTTCGAGTTCCTGGCGCTCCTCCAGGGTTGGATTCTTCACGGTTACCATGACGTACTTGCCAGGGACGACTGCCGAGAGTTTGGGCAAGTCGAGAAGGGGGTAGCCGCACGGATAGAGCATGTCTGCGCCGGCGGCAGAATAGGCGGCCATGCGCTCAGCGAGATTGTCGAAGCCAAAGCGGCTGGCATCCGAGCGGGCAACGATGACCGTGTCCGGGGACGTCCGGGCTTCCACGCAGGCACGGATGATGTTGCTCATCTCCTCGACGCTGCGAAGTTTGAGTTGCGGCTTCCAGCGCTCTCCGCCGTCTTTGGGTGTCCAAAAGTGCTTCGTTGCAGGCACCATGTCTTCGACCAGCAGGGCTGCGACGCCGGCTTGCTCGGCAAGTTGGACGCCGCGGAATGCTTGGAGAGGTGATCCTCCTGCATCATCGAAGTCGAGAATGAGTGGCAGATCGGTGATTGCCGTGATGCGCCTGCCGGCCTCGATGAGTTCTCCCTGGGAAATAAAGCCGTTATCCGGCACCCCGTAGTGGAAGTTGGAGTAGGTGCCCCCGGCGATGAGCACGACGTCGAAGCCGGCTTGCTCAATCATTTTCGCCGAGAGTGCATCGTAGGCACCCGGCGCGATGATCATCTTGGAGTCCGCAAGCAGTTCCCGGAGTCTTTGGGCGGGTTTCATGGGCTTTCCCTTCTTTTCGTCGGAGTTTATGGCTACGACGGAAAGAGTTTTCGCGGAACGTAGCAGTGTTACTATCGTATCACGCTAACTACATTCACTATTTGAAAAGTAGCCGACAAGGGAGTCAGCATCGTGTTGCTTTCTCCTCATCAGTACGACCTAAAGGATGACCATGCAACAGACCAAGCCCCTAGACGCAGTAAGCAACAACGTCAGTGAGCCAAGCGTTCACGTCAGCAACTCGGGGGGAGTTCGCGTCATAACGATCACCCGTCCGCATAAGCGCAACGCAATTGACCGTCCCACTGCCCTGGCGCTTGCGGCCTCGTTCGATGAATTTGATGCCGATGATTCTGCAAGTATCGCCATCCTCACCGGCGCTGGCGGATATTTCTCCGCAGGCGCCGACCTCGCGTCGGTTGCAGCGGGGGATGTCCCGGTCATCGAGGGACGCGGGTTCGCCGGCATCACCCGCCGGACGCCGGTGAAACCTGTCATTGCCGCCGTCGAAGGCTACGCCTACGCAGGGGGCTTTGAGCTTGCCCTTGCATGCGACTTGATCGTCGCCAGCTCAACGGCGTCGTTTGCCCTGCCGGAGGTAAAACGGGGACTCATCGCAGCCGGCGGAGGGCTGCTCCGCTTGCCGGACCGTATGCCCTATCACATCGCCATGGAGCTGGCGCTGCTGGGGGAGCCAATCACTGCGGCACGCCTCGCCGAGCTCGGCCTCATCAACAGGCTGACCGCCCCGGGCAAAGCGCTCGATACCGCGCTCGAACTCGCCGGGAAAATCCAGCTCAACGGACCCGTTGCAATGAAGACCGCCAAGCGCATCATCTCGGAGTCGCGCTATGCGGCGGCCGAGGCGCGTTTCGCTGCCCAGGAAGAAATCGTTGCACCGTTACGAAGCGGACCGGAAGCACGTGAGGGTGCGTTGGCTTTTGTGGAACGGCGCGACCCGGCCTGGGTCGTCGCTGCACATGCAACGCGGGCCCCTGAAGCACCGTAATCAGGATTCTGGCATGGCTTCCTACGTCATTGGCGTCCTATGCCGTGTCGCTCAAGGTCCGCCCGCTCTTAGCGTTATCTCAGAACAAACGTCGGATGATCACTGACCTCAACGGACACCCGGTAGGCTTCCCGAACTTCTACGGGATGCCCGTGGCTCCCGGAAGGCCCGACCGCATCGCCGCGGACGACGCCCCGATAGCCGCGGGACCACGGATCAGTATAAAAACATGAAAGGCCAAGGCAACGATGCCCGATAACCACCAGAAATTGCACTTTGGACCGGCGCGTACAGAACTGCACGTAGGCGTTGATCTCGAGCGGATGCGACGTGAGCGCGCTGACCGTATGCGGGCACTGATGCGTTCGAAGGGTATACCGGCCCTGTTGCTCACGGGCGCGGACAATGTACGTTATCTGACCGGTTTTTGGTGGGGGGAATTCTCGCTCCAGGTCGGCTACGCACTGTTCTTCGCAGACGACGAACCAATTGTGTTCGCACCGGCGGGGTCCCTCCAGCAGATGCCCGACCAGGCGCCCTGGATCAAGCACTGGCGCCCAGCCATCTCCTGGCTTGGCGGTGTGGCGCCCAGTTCTGCCATTGCCGAACTATCAGCTGTTTTTGCGGCACAGATTCGCGATGAGCTTGCCGCACGTTCCCTCGCGGGCGAACGGCTGGCTGTCAGCGAGATTGATGAGCCAGGTATGAATGCTTTGGCCGATGCGGGAATCGAGACGATCCCGGGGCTCCCGCTGTTGCTCGAATGCTCAACGATCAAGACGGCCGATGAAATCTCCTGTATTTCGATGGCGGCGAGCCTGAGTACTGCAGGGTTCGAGGCGACCCGGGCCGCATTGCGGCCCGGAACCAAGCAGGCCCAGATTGCTTTGATGGCCCGTCGCGCCATCGAAGATGCCGGCGCGGAAGTGGGAGCGGCCCGGCTGCTTTCAGGACCACTGTCATTCCCCCGGGGGATCAGCGGCGGAGACCGCATCGTTGAGCATGGCGATCTCGCGTACCTGCTCACCTGCGGAACTTCCTACATGGGGTACACGGCGTGCCTATACCGCCAGTACGTCGTCGGACGTGCTCCAACCTCAGCCGAGCGCTCCTCCTACACAAAGCTGACGGACCGTCTGGATCTGGCGATATCGCTCATGAAACCAGGCGCCAGCACAGCTGACGTGGCCGCCGTCCTTGCACCGGCGGAAGACCTCGGCTTTCCGTCCGAGGCGGAATGCTTCAGCATCGAACTCGGGCACGGCATCGGACTCGTTAACGCAGGATCGCGGGCAATCCACTACAACCCTCCGACTATCACCCGTTCGTGGTCGCTTGCCCATCCTGAGGAGATCAAAGAAGGCATGGTCATTGCCATCGAAGGGATCGAAGGGGAGCACCGGGTCGGAGGTGTACGTCTCGAGAACCTCGTCGTGGTCACGGCCAATGGCGCGGAACTGCTTGACCACTACCCGCGCCTCGACATGGTCCAAACCGCCGGGTGAGCATCCCAGCCGATGCGAAAGCAACACAGCGAAGGTTGCCATGAACCTCATAGTTGAAAAGCACGTCCCTATCGCAATGCGCGACGGCGTTACTCTCTCCGGAGATGTGTATCGGCCAAGTGAGGGGGAACCCCGCTCCACAGTGCTGATACGGACGCCTTATTGCAAAGATGACCCAGCGCATGCCAACACGTGGATTAATGTCCTGCGCGCCGTGGAATGCGGATGGGTGGTGGTGGTTCAGGACGTACGGGGCCGGTTCCGAAGCGAGGGCCAGTTCGTACCTTTTGTGAATGAAGCCGATGATGGTGTTGACACTATCCAGTGGGTGCGCGAACAGCCCTGGTCGGACGGGAACGTGGGTATGGCGGGAGGCTCGTACGTAGGGATCAGCCAATGGCTGGCGGCAGCGAGGAATCCTGAAGGCCTCATTGGTATTGTTCCCGCTGTGACCGCCGACGACGTCCATTCGGGCTGGCTTTATGAGGACGACAATGTGGTGTTGGGATTTCTTGCGCACTGGGTATCGATTCTCTTGGCAAGCAGCGGAATGGACGAGGAAAGCCGACCGCGCATCGCAGCCTTGGAGCGGAACGTCGCAGAGGGGCGCATCCGCACCTTCCGGCATCTGGTCGAGGAAGCCGGGGAATTCGCGCCCTATCTGCAGGATTGGCGGGATCGAAGCCGTTCCCTGGTCGATCCAGAGTTGGCTGGTCGAGTTACAGTGCCGGCCTTCGTCATCGGAGGCTGGTTCGACATTTTCCTTCCAGGAACGGTTGCGAGTTTTGTTCGGCGGGAGGCCGCCGGCACGAGGAATGCCCATGATCGCCTGTTGGTCGGGCCCTGGGCCCATGGGCTCATGGGCGGCTGGTTCCCGGCCCGCTCGTTCGGTTCGGCATCCTCTTTCGACGGCCTCGACCCGACGTCGCTCCAACTCGGTTGGCTGGAGGAAGTGCGTGACGGCCTCAACCAATCGGAGTATCCCGTAAGGGTTTTCTCCATGGGAGCTGATGAATGGCGGTGCTTCTCAAGCTGGCCGCCTGAGGGCGCGGAGCGGGTGCACCTTCGACTGCGCCCCGGCAACATAGACCATCCCACGGAAAGTATTGATGCCCGGACGGCGCCGTTATTGGATTCTCCCGTCCCGACGATCGGCGGGCGGACATTTCTCCCTGGCTACAAAGTCGGTGCGAACTCAGGTCCGCGCTTGTTGGAGGCATTGCATGCCCGTCATGACGTGCATGCCTTCGCTTCGGAGCCACTGGCTGGCGATATCGACATCCTGGGCACTGTCACGTGCCGACTCACGGTGACCGCAGCTGGCCCGACGCCGGTCGTCGTCAAGCTGGCAACGCTCGACAGTACTGGTACTCCTGAGTTGCTGTGCGAGGGATCCTCATACAGCAGGACGGGCGCTGAAAACGCGGAGTCAATCAGCGTGGATCTTGGTTCCACTGCGGTCCGGGTGGCGAAAGGCATGCGTTTGTGCGCCTACGTTGCCACATCGGATTTCCCCCGACTGGAGGACGGGACCCGGAACATCTTGAACGTTTGCGCGGACGAGGGGCCAGTCCTGGAACTTGACGTTCTACGGCTCGGTTGAGTCGCCTTCTTCGTCGTCCAGGCGGCGGGCTTCCATCAGGGCATCGAGGCATTGCTGGAAGTGTTGCTCGTCGGTAAAGCGATGAAGCGGGACCGTAATAGACAAGGCGGTGCGGGGGCGCTGTGATCCTTCGAAGATTGGAACTGCCATGCCGCAGACGCCCACGACGTATTCCTGGTGGTCCAGCGCGTAACCACGTGACCGGGTCAACTCAAGGTCGGCCAAAAATTCAGGAAGGGTGGTTAATGTGTGTTCGGTTCGTTTGGTGAGTTCACCATCGACGGAGCGGACCCGTTCCAGTTGAGATTCCGGACCGAAAGCGAGGAGAGCCTTCCCGGAAGCGCGTGCATGAATGTCGCCGGAAACACCGACCCGCAGGTCCGCCACCCTGACGGCGTGGCTGCCTTCCTCCACGGCAACCACGGTGACGGTGCCGCCCTGCCATGCGGACAAGTAGGCGCTTTCGCCAGTAGCCTCAACCACCATTTTCAGGAGACGCAGCGCCAGCGGAGAGGGACGCCAGTCCTCTTCCACCCGCGAACTCAGATCCAGGATTTTCCCGGCAGCGAGTTTGTAAGTGCGCTCGTTACGTTCCAGGTAACCGGCATGTACAAGTGTCGCCAGCAAATGCGACGTCGTCGCGATGTGCAGGTTTACTGCGCTGGCGATGGATTGAGCCCGCATCGGCTCCTTGGACGCCGCAACCACATCAACGATGTTGAGCGCGCGGGCAACGGACTGGACCAGGTCCTTGGGTGCTTCAGGGTCGGTGGACGGTTTATCGACTGACTTAGCTGTACTTGCCATGCGGAAATCATATGCACATGGCGAAAGAAGGGCCACCAGGCCCACGAGAAGGGTCCCGGCCTACAGGGCAGTACTTCACCGTTGACAGTAGCCAGAAGGGTAGCGTAGTTATTACATTATGAAAGCAACTATCACAAAAAGAGAGTTCGAGGATAGTGGCAACGGTGCCACTCCCCGTGCTGCGGAGGACGCTGGAAGCCACCCGGAGGTCCATCCCGCAGGTCCTTTGCCGATCGGAAGCGTGGGGCAGGTGGGGATCCTTGTGCCCGACCTCGACGAGGCCATCGACCTGTACGGACGCGCCTTCGGCATCGAAGAGTGGAATTGCTACCACTACGACCAGGAGTTCATGCCTTGGTCCCGCTTTGGCTCCGAGGAAGGCGCTTTCGCGATGCGCCTCGCCATGGGCGGTTCCAATCCCCAGATCGAACTCATCCAGCCCTTGGCCGGACCAAGCATCTACCACGAGTTCACCGAGCAGGGTCGCAACGGCCTACACCACCTGGGTGTATTCGTGGACAACCTGGACGCCGCGATCACGCTGATGGAGGGAGCCGGATACCGGGTCACGCAAACAGCGCGCGGTTATGGCCAGGGCGGCGACGGCGGATTCGCCTATTTTGACACTGACCGTGACCTCGGCGTGGTGGTCGAGGCAATAGAAATTCCGGCTATCCGAAGGCCGGCGACCGTGCGACGGACTGGAGGAATGTAAATGTTGGAAAGCAAGGCTGTTATAAGCCCCGTACGCATCGATAACCCGTTGAAAGCAGAGAGCGTGGCCGTGGTTGGGCCCTCGCGGGACCCGGGGAAGACCTCGGGGCGGACACTCGACTACCTCTCCCGCCTCGGATTCGAGGGACGGTACTACGCGGTGAGCAGTGTGCACAAGGAAGTGCTGGGTGTACCCACGGTGGAGACGCTCTCCGACCTCCCTGAGGTGCCCGACGTTGCCGTCCTCGTGGGACCCGCTGACAGGGTCATCGAGGATCTGCGTGAGTGCGTGGCGCTCGGCGTCCCCTTCGCGGTGGCGTTCGCCGCCGGCTTCGGTGAGACCGGCCGGCATGACCGCGATGAGCTGCTCCGTGCGGAATTGGCCAAGGGCACCACCCGCCTTATCGGCCCTAACTGCATCGGCTTTATGCACGTGGGCCGGTCGCTGACCGCAACCTTCTCATCAGTTCTGCAACGCGGCGAGATTCCGACTGGTCACGTGGCGATGTTCAGCCAGAGCGGTGGACTGGGAAATGCGCTCATGCAGTCCCTCGCGGCACGCGGTGCCAGCGGATTGAGTGCCTGGGCCAGCTCGGGGAACGAGATTTCGACGGGCTTTACCGACTGGGCACAGTGGCTGGGCGCTGATCCGGACACGCATGTCCTCACCTGCATCGTCGAGAGCTTCAGCGCAAACGATGATCTTGAGGCCGCTGCAACCGCTGCGGGGGATCGCGGCATCCCGCTCATCGTCCTGAAGCTGGGGCGGTCCACCCGCGGCGCGATGAGTGCCCAGTCCCATACCGGCAAACTTGCAGGCAGCGGCCGCGTCGCTTTAAGCGTCCTCCGCCACCGATTCGGAATGGTGTGCACCTCGCCGGAGCAACTCCTTGACCTGACCGAGACCTTCGACGTCTTCCACGGGCGGCTCTCGGACCGCGACCAGGAGCTCACCGTCGTCACCACCTCCGGCGCCCAGGTGGGGCTGTGGAACGACCTGGCCGACGACCGTGGCCTGGCGTTCCGCGATCTTGAACCGGAAGCGCTCCACTCAATAGGTGACGCGGTGGGCAGCAATCACCTCGGCAATCCCATCGACGTCGGAGTACAGTCAACGACCGGGGACTACCTGCGCATCGTTGAGCGCGTTCTCACCACGACGCCGGGCGGGTGGGTTATTGTGACGGCGACCCGGCTCGCGCACGACTTCGATGAGCTGGCGGCCGGTATCGCCGCTATGACCATACCGGCGGAAGTACGTGTCATGGTGGTCCCGCTGTCCGAGGACGACCGGGTCACCGCGGCCCAGGCCGGAATCCTGCGCAAGGCAGGAGTCCTGTCCCTGCCCACAGCCGGGCGGGCACTGGATGCCGTCGCGGCCGCATCCTCCTGGGCGCAGGTCCAACGCACCCGTGCCAACCGTGGCGATCTGGTGGGGGCGGCGCTGAAGGCGGTGACAACGGGCGGGACGTACAATCTGACGTGGCGGGACGTGGCCGAATCCCTGGCCAAGTCCGGCGTTCCTGTACCGGCAAGCCGCGCCGTCCGTGATGTCGATGGCGTCGTCCGGGCTGCCGAGGAGATCGGCTTCCCGGTAGCGATCAAAATCGATGATGCCGAGATCCTTCACAAGGCAGACGCCGGAGGTGTCTTCATCGGCGTCAATGACGCCGACAGCGCCCGCGCGGCAGCCTCCCAGCTCACCTCCATCCAGGGGGAGGCCGCGACGATCTCCGTCCAGGCGATGGCGCCAGGGAAGACCGAAGTCCTCGTAGGGCTCCGCCGCGATCCAGAGTTCGGTCCAGTCCTCGTCATTGGCGCGGGAGGCGGGATGACTGAGGCGATTGACGATATCAGCATCCTTCCGCTGCCAGTGTCCCGGCCGGAAGTCCGCCAAGCGATCTCTGACGCGCGCGTCGTGGCCACCAGCCTTCGCGGGGAGGCCGGCGGGGAGACCCTCGACACGCTCACCACTACAGTGATGGACATTCTTGGCTGGGCGGAGCAGCAGGGGAACATCCACGAGTTCGAGTTCAATCCGATCCTCGCGGACCCGGCAACAGCAACCGTCACTGTCGTGGATGCTGTTGTATCGGTCCACACCACCTCGTCAGGACCAACACCATGACCACCGCCACTGCGGCTGGCGTACCTGCAAAGCAGATCACCGATGAAGACGTCTCCTACATCAAGAGCTTCATCGGTAAGTCAGCCGTTGTTGTGCAATGGAATGAGGAAGCCAGCACCGACTCCATCCGCCACTACGCCTGGGGGATCGGTGACGAGAACCCTCTGTGGCTGTCCGATTCGTACGCGCAGACAACGCGGTACGGCACCCGGATCGCGCCACCCACATTCCTCTATTCCGTGTGTGACGCCGAAGTCGCGATGGGGATGTCGGAGGGCATCCAGGCTATCCACCTCGGTGCCGACCTCGACTTGCGCCGGCCGATTCGCCTGGGTGAGCGGGTCCGCGCCAGGGCTTTCGTCGAAGACGTCCGTGAACGCGTGGGCCGCCGCTCCGGCCGCCTGGTGGAGCAGGTGGGGCGCACCGATTACTTCGTCGGCGAGGAACTTGTCGGGATCGTCCGCAATACGATCGTTTGCGTGGCCCGAAGTTCCGAGGGCCAGCGGATGCACGAACCGCGCGACCCCCATGTCTACACGGATGAGGAGAAGGAACAGATCCGAGCCGCGATCCTGGCTGAGGAGATCCGCGGCCAGCGCACGCGCTTTGCGGAGACGGTGTCCGTCGGCGACCTTGTACCGCAGGTAGTCAAGGGTCCGCTCGACCTCATCACCATGACCGCCTACTATGCCGGAGCAATTGGTACCGCCGGCTACCGCGGCGTCGAAACCCGCGTGCGCCAGCAGGAGCGGGTGAGAAACGGGGACCCAAGCGCGCCGACGAACCTCGGTCCCGAGCACTTCCTCTCCGAGCCCTTTCCGAGCCTGGGGCACCAGGATGCTGCAATGGCGCACGCGATCGGCATGCCGGGCGCGTACGACAACGGCAACCAGCGCGTCTCGTGGATGGCACACTGCGTGACCAACTGGATGGGGGACGATGCGGATCTCGTGTCGCTTTCGGTGCGCATCAAGCAGCCAGGTGTCTTCGGTGACACCCAGTGGATCGGAGGCGAGGTCACCCGCGTGTTCCGGGACGAGGACCACGGAGCGTGCGCTGAAGTCACGATGAAGGCCATCAACCAACTAGGTGTGGAAACCACGAGTGCCGTAGCGGTCGTGTCGCTGGCCGAGACCCGGAGCAGCTGACCCGCGCACGGGCGAAGTGTGAATAACTGACGCATTTTCCCGCCTTATTGGCGTCCATTGCCATGCCGGTCATTACCCGGCGGCTCTTAGCGTTATTTGTGAACGAAGATCGGCGAAGCAGCCGACGCACTGACATCAAAGGAGATCCGGTGGGCTTTTCAAAAGTACGGAACCAGGATGGGTTGTTCCATCCAACGAGTGGTGACGCCAGTGACCAGTGAAGACGCGCGTCCAGGGAGCGAAGCCATGTCGAACAACCACATCCAGAACCCCCCGGGTGAGACTGAGGAATATTCCGTCGTTGTTATCGGCGCGGGCATGGGGGGCATTTACGCGCTCCACCGGTTTGCAGACCTGGGACACGACGTACACGGCTTCGAGGGAGCAGACGGGGTCGGGGGCGTCTGGTATCACAACGCCTATCCCGGTGCCCGCGTGGACCTGGAGAGCCACAGCTACGCCTTCATGTTTGATCCCGAGCTCTACGCGGGATGGGACTGGAGCGAGCGGTACGCCGCACAACCCGAAATCCTCCGGTACTTGAACTACGTGGCGGACCGCCTCGATGTGCGCCGCAACCTCTCACTAAGCACCTGGGTGACGTCCGCCGATTGGCAGCCCCAGGAGAACAAATACCTCATCAAGACCAATACCGGGCGGACGGTTTGGGCCCGCTATCTGGTGATGGCGACGGGACAGCTCTCCAAGCCGCGGAAGCCGGACTTCCCGGGACTCGATGATTTCGAGGGGGAGTGGCATCAAACCGCCCACTGGCCCCAGACCCCCGTTGAGATTGCCGGCAAGCGCGTGGCCCTCATTGGAACAGGATCTTCGGGTGTGCAGGCTGCCACGGAGATCGCCAAAACAGCCGGGCACCTCTATGTCCTGCAGCGCACCCCGAACTACTCGATCCCTGCACACAACGGGCCGGCGGACAGGAGGAAGAAGGCGCGCCTCAATAAAAAGGTTCTGCAACTGCGTGACGAGTCCTACAACTCCCCGGTCGGCTACGTCATGCAGGGCTTTGCCGGTAAGGCTTCAGACTTCTCCGAGGAACAGCAGCAGCAGATTCTCGAGTCCAGATGGGCGTTCGGGGGCCAGACCCTGCTCGGAACTTTCTCCGACCAGGGGACGAACATCGATGTCAACAACGTCGTCGCAGAGTTCGTCCGCGGCAAGATCCGCGACATGATCGACGATCCCGAGACCGCCGAGAAGCTGATGCCTACCTCCTACCCGATTGGCATCCGTCGGCTCTGCATTGATACCGGGTACTACCCAATTTTCAATCAAAGCAATGTCAGTCTCGTTGACCTGAGAAGCGATCCGGTGGAGCGCATCACCAAGACGGGGATTAAGACCCGGAACAATGAGTACGAGGTTGACCTGATCGTTTTTGCCCTCGGCTTCGAGGCCTTTACGGGCGCCCTGGACCAGGCCAACGTCCGCAACGAGCACGGCCGGCAGCCGAGCGACCGGTGGAAGCATAAGCCGCAGACCCATCTGGGGGTCATGACGCATGGATTCCCGAACCTGTTTATGCTCACCGGCGCACAGAGCCCAAGTGTGCTTGCAAACTTCTTCGCGGGGAACAACCAACACGTTGACTTTGTGGCGGATATCATTGCGCACGCCGATAAGAAGGGCGCCGTTCGCATTGAGGCCAGCCTTGAGGCAGAGCGGGAGTGGGGCGACCACTGCAATGAGATCGCGGCGCCGCTCCTGCGTCGGGCCGTGGACAACTATATGGTCCACGTCAACAAATACGACGGCTCGCGCTATTTCATCCCGTATGCCGGTGGCTTCGACAAGTACGTCAAGAAGGTCGAAGAAGTTGTCTCCGACGACTACCGCGGCTTCGTGTTTACTAAGGCTTTCGCACCTGGCAATTCAGGGCAAAGCGCGAACGAAAACCGGAGCCTTGACGCTGTTCTTGCGGCCAAGTAAATAGCCACCGGCCATTCCCCTTTGTTTCGGGAGGTGTAGTGCTCCCCGGAAGCCAGACTGTCATTCAGTTCCAGCTTCCGGGGAGCACTTTTATTCCTGGCTGCAGCGTGTTCGCCGAAGTACATCGCCAGCTCTAATGACTTGCCCTCACGGAGGACACACTTTGGCGCAGTTTCATTCCATGTTGGCGTTGATGGCCATCCCGGTGCAGTCCCGCCCGCTCTTAGCGTTGATTGTGGGCGAAGTTGGCAGGGAAAGCCTCCGCACTGAGATCAAAGGAGATCCCGTCAACATCCCCAGTCCAAGACCCTCATCCCTCCGGTGACGCGAGGCCTGCCCGCGCCCGGCAGGTATGCCCACATCTACAAGGACATGAAGGAAAAACGATGAGCAACGTACTCGAAGGCAAGACCGCAATAATCACCGGTGCCGGCTCAGGCATGGGTTTGGCAACTGCCCGCCTGTTTCACCAGCAGGGCGCGAACATCGTATTGGCGGATTTCTCGGGGGCCCAGAAGAAAACGGCTGTGGAGCTCGGAGATCGCAGCGTGCCCATCCAGGCTGACATCTCAAACACCGCAGACGCGAAGGCCATGGTCAGCCTGGCCATCAGCGAATTCGGCGGACTCGACATTCTGTGCAATATCGCGGGCGCCAATGCTCCGATGGTGCAGCACCATGAGGCGCTGGAATCCGACTTCGACAAGATGATCAACGTGAATCTCCGGGGTGCTTTCCTCACGATGAAGTTTGCCATTCCGGCCATGCTGGAGCGTGGCGGGGGATCGATAGTTAATGTGGCTTCAGCTGCAGCTTTGATGGGAACGCCTTTATACGGCAGTTACAGCGCTGCCAAGACAGGCCTCCTCGGGCTGACCCGCACCATCGCCCTCGAATACGCGGAGCAGAATATCCGCGCAAACTCCATCTGCCCTGGCCCCATCAGGACTCCAATGATGGAAGAGGCCCTGGCGGAAAACCCTGCCGCCGCGGACTATCTCATCAATATGGTTCCCGCACGTCGTGTCGGAACCGCAGAAGAAGTAGCCAATGCCGTCCTGTTTCTCGCCAGTGAGCAGTCTTCATACATTACCGGTGTCGCGCTGCCTATCGACGGCGGCCAGACCGCTGCATAACCGTCCAGACTTATTCCGCCCGGGAATGGTCAAAGAGCGATCTTTCCCACCAAGGCACCGAGAGGAAGAAAACCTATGTCCCAAAAATTTATGACCCGGCCGAAGGTCACTGCATTCGGCAACGACCCCTTGCTGGTGAGAAGCACATTTGCGCAATTTCCGTCAGGAGTGGCGGTGCTCGCGGTCGAAACCGGCGACGAGAAGCATGCACTCGTCGCGTCATCGTTCATGGTTGGCGTGTCGCTCGAACCGTGCCTCGTCGCGGTAGCGGTGCAGAAGTCATCGGAGACATGGGAGCAGATTAAGAATGCCGCCTCACTCGGGGTTTCGATCTTTGGCAAGGGGCAGGGAAATCTCACCCGCAAGCTCGCAGGCAAGGACCGTGCTGCACGCTTTGAGCAGGTTGCTATCGACGTAGGTGAAGACGGGGCAGTGTTCATAGAAGATGCGGCGTTGTGGCTCGAGTGCTCGGTCCACGAAGTTTCAGAGGCTGGCGATCACTGGATGGCGCTGCTTGAAGTGAAGAAGCTCGGAGTGGGCGAAAACGAGCCGCTCATTTGGCACGGCGCCAAGTTCCGCGAGCTCGTCAACGCCCAGTCGATCGACGTCGTGTAGCAGACATAGCGGTTGCTGTGCGCTGGAAGGAGAATATGAGCGTCGTTGATGCGGCGTCCGGCGGGAGGCTTCCCTCGCGCGCTGCGCATGACATCCCCGCGGAGCGCACCGTCATAGCGGCCGTCATCCAGTGGCGGGACAAGATTGCCCTGTTTAGAAGGAGTGGGGACCTTGGCCACGACCGTGGCCTTTGGCACTGCATCACAGGCTTTATGGAAGCCGGGGCCACCCCTGAACAGCAGACTCTTGAAGAGTTGTCTGAAGAAGCAGGTCTGCAAACCAAAGACCTCCTGGGACTCGTGCCGGGACCGGACTTGGTGGTGGCTGACGGCTTGGGCAATCCGTGGCTCATCCATACCTTCACTGCCCTGACGTCCCGACGGCGGCTGAAGATCAATTGGGAAAACGACGCCTACCGGTGGACCGCTCCGCACAAGGCCAAGCGTTTCGCTAACCGCGTGGACTGGCTGGACAACGTACTCGATGCCACCGGTCATGTCCCGCGTACCGTTCCGGCACCTGAACCCGGGGCATCCCCGGGATGGATCCTGGGTGCCGCTCCAGGTCAGGAGGCCTGACGATCCCCGGGGTTGAAGTGGACAGCCTCCTGGAGGATCAGTTTCAGCAGGCCGGGGAAGCGGACTTCCAGATCATCGCTACGCAGCCGGCTCATGCGGCGGACACCGACGTCGTGCTGATGGATCACGCCAGCCTCACGCAGCACCCGAAAATGGCGCGTCCCGGCAGACTTTGTCACTGGCAGGGCAAAGTCGGTGCACGGGATGTCCTCGCGGCTGCCAGCCAGCTTGATGACGATCCCCAGCCGCACCGGGTCAGTCACAGCCGCCATCAGGCGGAACAGGTCCAGTTCACTGACGTCAGGGTGCGTGAGGGGGTTGGAAGTTCGGCTCGCCATGTGCCCAGTCTATCGCTAAAACCGCCTATGTTTACGCTGACGCGAACATAGGATACGTTTAACGCCAGGCCCACCCACCAGTGCGTGCCATCAACGGGCCGTAGCTTTCAGGTTCCCGCCCCATCCACAACTCTCGACTGAGGAAACAAAAAATGCCTACCCTTGGAATCATTGGCACCGGGAACATCGGTGCTGCCATCGCTCGTCTCGCCGTAAATGCTGGCATCCCTGTAGTGCTGTCCAATTCCCGAGGCCCGGAGACACTCGCCGGCCTCGTCTCAGAGTTGGGATCCCTGGCTTCCGCCGGCACCATTGAACAGTCCGCGGCGGCCGGAGAGGTTGTTGTGCTGTCCGTGCCGCTCACGGCGCATACCGCCATTCCCGCATCCCTGCTGGGAGGGAAGGCCGTACTCGACACCACCAACTACTACCCGTTCCGGGATGGAAGGGTGTCTGAGCTCGACGAGGAAAGGCTGACTACGAGCGAGCTCGTGCTGCGGCACTTTCAAGGAGCCGGCCTGACGAAGGCCTTTAACAACATCCTCGCGCACCACATCCCCCAGCTGGCGCGCCCCGCCGGCGCACCTGATCGCACCGCCTTGCCGGTGGCGGGCGATGACGCTTCCGCCAAAACCAAGGTCATGAGCCTTATCGAGCAACTGGGTTTCGATGCAGTGGACGCCGGTTCGTTGGCTGAGAGCTGGCGTTTCGAGCCGGAAGCCGGTGCCTACACCAGGCTTTACCTGGCGGACGCCGCCACTCCGGACGACCGCATGCTGGAAGCTCCCGCCGCACCTGTGTCCGCTGAGCGGCTGAGCGACGCACTGAAACGTGCCGAACCGGTGCGGGTTGCCGCGCGCACCTTCTAAAACGGTTCCAGCTTGCTGGTCTTAGGGTCAAGCCTTTGACGGCGGCACTAAGGCCAGCGGGGCATACAGGCTCTTGCAAGGTGCCAATGGAGGCGGTCCCGGTGCCCGGCACCTGGCGTTGCTTCTTAACTGCCTGGCGCCCAAGATGCTACCCGTCCAGCAACTCCGGCTTCTAGCGTTGTTTCTAACGAGGGCAGCAAGGACGCTGCCTGGCGTTTGGAGTAGAAAGGCTGGATATATGTCCCTCACAGATGCTCAACTGACTGAGGTGTATGACAAGCAAGCCCTCCACGACAACCTGATGCTGTATGCGAGGGGCGCGGACCGGCACGACCGCGAGCTGATGAAATCCACGTACTGGCCCGATTCATTTGATGATCACGGCGGCTACGTCGGAAACGGCCAGGAGTGGGCTGATGCTGCCATGACCTGGCACGACAAGATCCATAGCTGCAGCCACCACATTTCCAATGTCCTGTCGGAGATTGACGGCAACCGGGCCAAGCGCGAAAGCATGTTTATCTGTGTGGTCCCGTTCAAGGACCCCGAGGTGACAATGTTCCAGGCTGGCCGCTACCGCGACTTGTGTGAGAAGCGCGATGGCGTGTGGAAAGTCCTTCATAGGACCTGCATCTGGGATTGGATCGACGTCCGGCCCGTCAACTCGGACTGGGACGTTGTGAATGTCCCTCGGGTCTCGCACTGGGGAGCCTGGCATCCTGAGGACCCGATCTACAAGGACTGGGTGGACAGCCCGCCGACGGAATTCTCCCGGTAGCCCTGCACCCGCAACGGCTCGCGTTTTTGAACCAACAGTGAAGCGCCTGCCAGCCCCATTTACGGGGCTGGCAGGCGCTTTTGGCTGCTAGGCGGGTTAGTTCACGTAGGGGTCGGCAATGCCGATGTATTGGGTGGTGGTGTATTCGGCGATGCCTTCTGAGCCGCCTTCGCGGCCGAGGCCTGATTGCTTGACGCCGCCGAAGGGTGCTGCGGCGTTGGAAATGACGCCCGCGTTGAATCCGACCATGCCGAACTCAATCTGCTCGGCAACGCGCAGGAGCAGGTTGAAGTCCCGGCTGTAGAGGTAGGAAGCGAGGCCGTATTCGGTGGCGTTGGCGAGCCGGATGGCGTCTTCCTCGGTTTTGAAGGTGGTGACGGGGGCGACGGGACCGAAGATCTCCTGGCCCAGGATCGCCGCATCGTTGGGCACGTTGGCCAGGACTGTGGGCTGGTAGAAGTACCCGGGACCGTCGACGGGTGCGCCGCCGGTGACGGCGGTGGCTCCGGCGTCGACGGCGGCACTCACCAGAGCGTGCACGTCCTCTCTTGCGCCGGCATCGATGAGCGGACCGACCTGGGTAGCGGGTGCGGTGCCGCGGCCGGTAGTGAGGGCGCCCATCGCAGCGGCGAACTTGGCAGTGAACTCGGCGGCGACGGATTCCTGGACAAGGAACCGGTTGGCAGCGGTGCAGGCTTCGCCCATGTTTCGCATTTTGGCGGCCATGGCACCTTCGACGGCTTTATCAAGGTCGGCGTCCTCGAACACGATGAAGGGGGCATTCCCGCCCAGTTCCATGGAGGTGCGCAGCACGTTCTGCGCCGCGTCGGCCATCAGGCGTTTGCCGACCGGGGTGGAGCCCGTGAAGGAAACCTTGCGCAACCGCGGGTCGGCGAGCAGGGGCCCGGAAATGCCGGAGGCGGATGAGGAGGGAACGAGGTTGAGGACTCCGGCGGGCAGCCCGGCGTCGAGCATGGTCTGCGCGAAGTACTGGGCGGTGAGGGGCGTGAGTTTGGCGGGTTTGAGGACCATGGTGCAGCCGGCGGCGACGGCAGGGGCTACTTTGCGGGTGGCCATCGCCAGGGGGAAGTTCCAGGGCGTAATGAGCAGGCACGGCCCGACCGGTTTGTGTTGGACGAGGATCCTATTCTTGCCCTCTGGCGTAGGGAGGTAGCGCCCGTAATCGCGGACGGTTTCTTCGGAGAACCAGCGCAGGAACTCCGCCCCGTAGGTGACTTCGCCGCGGGCTTCGGCCAGGGGCTTGCCCATTTCCAGGGTCATCAGCAGGGCAAAGTCTTCGGCCCGTTCGGTGACCAGGTCAAAGGCCCGGCGGAGGATCTCGGCCCGCAGCCGGGGTGCGGTCCGCGCCCAGGACGCCTGGGCGGCGGCGGCGGCGTCGAGGGCGGCGACCGCGTCGTCGCTGGTCGCCGAGGCGAGTGTGGCGAGCACCTCCCCGGTGGCGGGATCGTGCACGTCAAACGTGCCGCCGTCGGACGCCGCCCGCCATTGCCCGCCAATCAAAAGGCCGGTAGGAACAGCGGCGAGCAATGCAGCTTCACGTTCGGGTGAAATGGCAGGGGAAAGCGCGGAGACAGTCATAAAGGGAAGTCCTTAGCAGTTGTAGGGGTTCGGCAGGCACAACACCGTTAGCGGATGCCGGGGCGTGGGCGGGTTCAACCGGGCCGGAGGCTGGTGGGGGTGGGTTAGTAGGCTTTGACCCTCTGCTCAACCACCAAATGGATGAGCGCGAACACGCGGTCCTCGTCGATGGCTTTCAGCGCTGCTGTGATAGCGGCAGGAATGTCCGCGTCATGTTCTACCTTGATGCCGAAGCCGCCAAAGGCCTGGGCCATGAGCGCAAACTCCGGGTTCTTCAATTGAGTGCCGGAGACCCGCTGGGGGTAGTGCCGTTCCTGGTGGGTCCGGATAGTGCCGTATTCCTGGTTGTCCATCACGATGACCAGGGGAGTGGCGCCGTACTGGGCCGCGGTGGCCAGTTCCTGGCCGTTCATGAGGAATTCCCCGTCACCGGCAATGGTCACCACCCGTCTGCCCGGGTATTCCAGTGACGCGGCGATAGCGGAGGGGACGGAGTAGCCCATGGAGCCGTTCCGGGCACTGATCATCGAGGCATAACGCTGGGTGGGGAAGTAGCGGTGGGCCCAGTTGGTGTGCTCGCCGGCGCCAAGGGTGACCATGGCGTCATGGGGGAGGGTCGGGACAAGGTTGGCCATCAGCGTGTCCATCCGTGCCGGACCAGGCGACGGCGTCGCCGACGGCAGCGCGGCGAAGGCAACCTGCTCGGCGCGCATCTTCGACGTCCAGGCCGTCCATTCGTCTTTGACAGGAAGGTCGATCTTGGCCAGGTCGCGGATAAAGACGTCCGGCTTTGCGAGGATTTGGTACGAGACGGGCCCGGAGCGGCCGCGGAGGGACGGGTCGATGGTGACGAGGAAGTTCTTCTTTGTCCAGTCCTGGCGGCAGAGGAATCCGTCGGTAATAACATCCCCCGGAACCGTGCCCACAAAGATCAGCAGGTCGGTTTCTTCCAGCAGGTCGTAGGTGGGGCGGGGCCGCCCATAACCAATGGGACCTACATAGGAGGGCGAATCGAAGGGGATGGTGCCTTCGGTGCGCCATTCGGCTGCGGCCGGGATGTGGTGCTTTTCCAGCCAGCGTGTGAGTTGGTCGGCTGCTTCCTGGGTCCAGTCGTTTCCGCCGGTGACAAACAGCGGCTTGCTGGATGCGGCCAGGGCATCGGCCAGCGCGGCCGCATCCACAGTGGTCATCCCACCCGTGGCGACCGGGATGGGAGGATGTAGTGCGGCGGGGATCTGCTGGCGGATGACGTCTTCGGGCAGGCCAACAACGACGGGACCGGGCCGTCCGCTCATCGCCGCGAACAGGGCTTCCGCGACAATTTCGGAGGCACGTGAGGCGTGATCCAGGACCATCACCCGCTTGGCGCCGGTGTCGAACCAGGCCTTGATGTCGAACTCCTGGAAGGCCTCGCGATCCCGGTGGGCGAAGGGAATCAACCCCACGAACAGAACCATGGGCGTGGAGTCCTGCCACGCAGTGTGCAGGCCGACGTGGGCGTTGGCTGCGCCAGGACCTCGGGTGACCATCGCAATGCCGGGCAGCTGATTCATCTTGCCGTCAGCCTCGGCCATGTACGTGGCCCCACCCTCGTGGCGGCACACGATGGTTTCTATGGACGAGCCGTGAAGTCCGTCAAGGACGTCAAGGAAGCTCTCACCCGGCACCACATGGGCCCGCTTGATGCCGTGGGCGGCCAGCGTATCAACGATGACGTGCCCCGCGGACTTGCGGGATATCGGCAGCAGATCCCCTGGCAGCTCGTCTTGCGCGGCTGTTACTTGAGTCATGGATAAAACCTTTTCGCTGGATGCCGCGTCGTTGCGCAACAGGATTCAGTGGGGGACGCGGTTACAGGAGAACGCTGAGCGGGTTCTGGATGCGCGCTTTGAAAGCGGCCAGCAATTGTGCTGCTACTGCGCCGTCGATTACCCGGTGGTCTGCGGAGAGGGTGCAGCTCATGACCGTGGCAACTGCCAACTGGCCGTCGCGCACCACCGGGCGCTGCTCGGCCGCCCCGACGGCCAGGATCCCTGCCTGGGGCGGGTTGAGGATAGCGGAGAACTCCCGTGTCCCGTACATTCCCAGGTTCGTGAGGCTGAAGGACCCGCCGTCGAGTTCCTGTTGCCGGATCCGGCCCGCGGCCGCGCGTTCTTTGTAGTCGCCCATGGTCCTGCCCAGGGAACTGAGGGAGAGGTTTTCCAGGCCGCGGACCACCGGCGTCAGCAGGCCGTCCGCGGTCGCGATGGCCACGGAGACATCCACCGTGGAATAGCGGCGGATGGCGTCTCCTTGCCAGGAAGCATTTGCGGCGGGCACGTCCACAAGTGCTCCTCCCAGGGCTTTGAGGACGAGGTCATTGACTGTTGCCTTCAGGCCTGCAGGGAGCGAGTCCTGGTTAATTTGCTTGCGTAAAGCCATGAGGGCGTCCATTTCGACGTCGATGGAGACATAGAAATGGGGAACGGTTGTCTTGGACTCGGTCAGCCGCCTGGCGATGGCCTTGCGCATGCCGGAGAGCGGTTCGTCCTGGAAGTTTTGCACGGCGGTAGTTTGGGACGAAGCTGTTGGGGCAGCGGCGAGGAGCTCTTCCGCCTTGGAGACGCGTTCCGGACTTGCTGCGTGCTGCCTGCGGGCGGCTTCGACGTCCCGGCGAAGGATCCTGCTGTTGGGTCCCGAGCCCGTTAAGGATGAAAGGTCGAGGCCAAGTTCTTTAGCGAGCTTTCGCGCCAAGGGTGACCCGAATATCCGCGAGTCCCGTCCCTGAGCGTTGCGGGACGGCTCCTGGCTCGCGTCCGGAGCCGCAAGTCGTGTATCACGCCTGGTTGTTGGTGCTTCACTGTCCTCGGGCACGGGATGCTCTGCAAGGCTGTGCGAAGCACCGCCGGCGGAGGCAATCTGCTTGTCAATGGACGCCTCGTCCTCTCCGGCTTCGACGAGCACGGCAATGGGCTCGCCGACACCCACGGAGGTTCCCGGCCGGATCAGCAGTCTCCCGACAGTTCCGGGAAACTCAGCCTGCAGTTCAACGGTGGCCTTCTCAGTTTCAATTTCGGCGATAGGTTGACCGGCTGCAATGGTGTCGCCTATTTTTACGAGCCAGTCCTGTAGAGCTGCCTCGGTGGCGTCTGCGACGACGGCCGGCATGGTGATGATGGTTGCCATGATGAATGTCCTTCGATGGATCCGGTTCAGGAAAGGCCGAGATTGCGGGCTATTTCGTCGAAGCCGGCAAGGACGTCGTTGAGATCGGCGTTGGCTGCAGCCTCAAGGACTTTCGAGATGCTCGGCGCGGCTTCCTTGCCCGTAACGCGTTGGATGGGCTGGTCGAGGTAATCGAAGAATCTGCGCTGGATCTCATCAGAGAGCCATCCGCCATATGAAGTACCGCGGGCACCCTGTTCGACGATCAGCACGTTGTTGGTTTTCTGGATTGAGGCCCCGATGGTTTCCCAGTCCAGGGATGCCCGGTCGAGCCACCGCAGATCGATGACTTCGGGATCGAGATCAAGACGGCGCTCGGCGGCCTGAAGCGAGACATCCACCATGTTCAGGTAGCTCAGGACAGTGACGCCTTCGCCCGCCCGCCGCACGGCAGCCTTGCCCACCGGCAACTGGTAGTCGAGATTCTCCGCGGGTATGTCTCCTTTGGTCCCGTAGAGGTCTACGTGCTCAAGGACAAGCACCGGGTCCTGGAGTTCCAAGGCCGTGTTCATCAGCCCGATGTAGTCCTGCGGTGTTGACGGCGCTACGATGCGCCAGCCCGGATTGTTGGCAAAGATCCCCGCCGGATCCATGGAATGCTGCGAGCCATAGCCGGCTCCCATTGCCACCTTGGACCGGAGCACCACAGGCATTGAGGACTGGCCACCGAACATGTGCCGGGCTTTGCCGATCTGGTTGAAAATCTGGTCAGCGGCGACCCATAGGAAGTCCGAGTACATGAACTCCACCACTGGCTTGTATCGGCCTGTCATGGACAGGCCGCCCGCCAGGCCCGCGAAGGCATTTTCGCTGATCGGAGTGCCCAGGACCCGGTCTGGATAAGCATCTTTCAGCCCGCGCGTAGCCCCGTTGGTGCCGCCTTTGAGCCGGTGCACGTCTTCGCCGAGGACCAGCACGCCCGGGTCCATGTCCATCCGGCGCCCGAGTACATCTGCAATGGCATCCACGAAGCGGCGTTCCACCGTGCCGTCTTCGGTTTGTTGGTCAGGTGCTGTGCCGGTCAATGCCGGTTCGCTCCTGATGTCCGTATCCACGGCAGCGGGATCCGGCCAAAGAATGGGGCGGATCCGGCGGGCCCCTTTGGCGCTCTCCGGGTCCTTCTCCGTGATTTCGTCCACAATCCGGGTGATTTGCTCGGTGATGTGCGAGGTGAGATCGTTCAGTTGTTCGTCCGTGAGGAGGCCGCGCCGGGTCATTTCTGCCGCCAGTTTGGCCAAAGGGTCGCGGTCACGCCATTGCTTCTCCTCCTCCTTGGTCCGGTAGCCGAAGGCGCTGCCGGGGAAGGGACCGTTCTGGTGGAAATAGCGGTAGGTGTCGGCCTCGATGAGGGTTGCTCCCTCGCCGGCGCGCATGTGCTCCACGGCTGCCTTTTGGGCGAGGTAAACCGCCAGGGGATCCATGCCGTCCACGCGCCAGGACCTGATTCCGAAGCCCGGGCCACGAGCGGCCAGCCGAGGTTCACCGGTAACGTCGGCAACATGGGTCGAGACAGCGTAGAGATTGTTTTCGATGTAGAAGCACAGCGGCAGACGCCAGGCAGCAGCCAGATTCATGGTCTCCAGCGTTGACCCGATGTTCGAGGCGCCGTCACCGAAATAGGTCACCGTGACCCCCATTCCGCCTGCCTGCCCGCCGTCGCCCTGGATTTCTGCGTCATGGCGCTGGGCCCAGGCATTGCCCGCGGCAAGTGGCACTCCGCCACCCACGATCGCGTTTGTCCCCAAAGCTCCGGCCTCAAGCCACTGCAGGTGCATTGAGCCGCCCCTGCCGCCGCTGAAGCCCGCCTTGAGGCCCAAAATCTCGGACATCGTCCGTCGGATGAATTCCGTGACCTGGTCGTTTTTTATACCGTCGATGATCGACATACCGTTCGGGGACAGATAGGCAAGACCCTTTGCCAGGAATTGGTGATGGCCGCGGTGGGTGCCGTTGACGCCGTCGGCTCCCTGCAGCGCCAAAACGGATCCCACTGCTGCTCCCTCCTGGCCAATGCTGGAGTGGGCGGGGCCGTGTACCAGGCCTTCTGCTGCCAGTTGCAGGACGATTTCCTCAAAAATCCGGATGGTGTGCATTTGCACCAGCATGGATTCGAGCAACTCGGGAGCTGCTGCGTCCCAGTCTTCGCGGGTTGTATGCAGCTCTGTGCACTCTGTCGAGTAGGTCAAGGGCGTAGTGGTTGACATCTTTGGCTCCCAAGGGCGTACGTGCATCGCTTATGCGTTCGTCCCACCATAGGACTTCGAATGGATCCAATACAAGCAAAACTACCCGGTATTGCACGCCATAGTTCTATGAATGGATCCATTCGTGGCGAGTCCGTATGCTGTACGCATGGCAATGGAAGCTGTGCTGTTGAAGAAGTCGGGCGCTGCAAGCCAGCGCATCGCAGACGAACTAAGTCAGAGGATCCTCGACGGGGACCTCGCGCCCGGCACGAGGATCCGACAGGAGCAGATAGCGGAAGAATTCGGCGTGAGCAGACTTCCGATTCGTGAGGCGTTGCGCATCCTCGAATCACATGGGCTCGTTACACTTGTTGCGTCCTCCGGGGCCTGGGTCAGCTCCATGAACCTCGCTGAGTGCCAGGAGACGTATCTGATCCGCGAACGCATTGAGCCGCTCGCGCTGGGGCAGGCCATCGGCAACGTCAGCACGGAGACCGTGGATCGGCTCAGCCAGCTGGCCAGTGACATGGAGAACTGCCAGGTGGTAGAGGACTTCGTCGAACTGGACCGTGAATTCCATCTATTGAGCTTCCGGGACGCGGGCATGCCGACCTTACTGGAGATGGTGGTGAGGCTCTGGAACACCACCCAGCATTACCGGCGTGCGTACGTGCAGCTGATCGGTCCCGAGGGGCTCGAAGACACAAATTTGGAACACCGCCTCATCCTGGCGGCCATCCGGCGCCGTGACACCCGCTCTGCGGAGGAATTGTTGGCCATGCATGTCCGCAAAACCCGCGTTGCCTTGCTTGACCACCCTGAAATATTCGATCGCTAGAGACATTTGGTTGGAGAAATACATGAACCAGGACGCCGGACAGCAAGACACTGCCCTCAGGGAACGGCGAGGCTTGCCGGGTATCCGTGGGACGGACCACATCGGGTTCACCGTGCCCGACATGGAACAAGCTCACGAATTCTTCGTCAATGTCATAGGGTGCCAGCACGTTTACTCCCTGGGCCCCTACCCGCAGGATCCCGAGTTGATGCGGACCAAACTCAACGTCCACCCAAAGGCGACGCTGGCGGAGATACGCTTTTACCGTTGCTTTAACGGGTCGAATTTTGAGGTCTTCAACTATTCCTCCCCTGATCAACGGCGGGAACAGCCCCGCAACAGCGACATTGGGGGGCATCACCTCGCCTTCTACGTCGAGGATCTCGATGTAGCCGTGGATTACCTCAAAAGACAGGGGATCGAAGTCCTTGGAGAACCGACCTCGAGTTCAGGCGCCAGCGAGGGCCAGCGCTGGGTCTATTTCCTGGCGCCATGGGGGATGCAATTCGAACTCGTCTCCTTTCCACAAGGAAAAGCGTACGAATCGCAGAGCTCACTGCAGCTCTGGATGCCCTAAAAAGGCGCTACTCCAATCCCGGGTCCAGTCGCACCGCAGACCAGCTGATCCTAACCCGCACGGAGTCTCTGCGAGCGGGTGGCGGCGTCGTCCAGGGCCTGGATTAACGCGTGATTGAATCGCGGTTGTGGATGAGGAGATCAACCTTCTGTGACATACGCTCCCGCTCATAATCAGCAGCTCCCGAAGTTTAGGGTCGGGGTCCGCGATCACAATCTCCTGCGGCTGGTCCAAGAATGGCAGGATCTCACTGATAATCCTCGTCCGAATGCCGGCATCAATCGGGGCCGCGGACTTTCTGCACCCGGTCCACGAGAGGGTCGTCATAGACGCCGTAGCCGTTGTCGAGCCGGCGCGGCACCACCAGCCCCTGCTCTTCGTAATACCTGAGCATGCGGGCCGGCGCCCCTGACCGGTGTGCCAATTCTCCGAGCGCATAGCGCTCCTCCGTCGTCTTTCCGGCCTGACGTAAGCACTAGCGACAACCCAACAATAAGTCGCGGTCCGCAACGCTCGGATGACGAAAGTGTTGCTATTAGTCTGAAAGTTTTCCTTGACGCAGAGCCCGAAGCGTAAGTACTGTCGGCATACCGACCCCGAACTTACGATTCGGGCGGTCATCCCATGCATCCCAGCTGCCCTTGGCGCTGGCATAGCGCGCTCAGGAGAACAATGCGGACAACGAAGTCGCAGGCCGTAAAGGCTGTTGAACCGACGGCGGGGCAACTAACGCCCGCCACCGATTTACCCCCCGCAACACCCACGGAGTTTGGCCCGCAGCAGAAGAAACTGTTGCGCCGGACCATCGCGGGCAGTGCTGTAGGCAACATCATGGAGCAATACGATTTCGCCTTGTACGCCTCGGCGGCGGCGCTAATTTTCGGAAAACTGTTTTTTCCTAGCTTCGACCCGGTTGTGGCCCTGCTTGCGGCGTTCACGACCCAGGCCGTTGGATTTATTGCCCGACCGCTCGGCAGCCTGGTAGCCGGGCATGTCGGTGATCTCCATGGTCGAAAGCGCGTCCTGGTGGCCATGCTGCTCATCGCAGGCATTTCGACTACGGCCATCGGGCTTCTTCCGACCTACGCTGCCATCGGAATCTGGGCGCCAATTTTCCTCGTCATACTGCGCTTTGTTCAGGGCTTTTCCTTCGGCGGAGAATACGGAGGCGCCATTTTGATGGTGAGTGAGACGGCCCCCCGGGAAAAGCGGGGCTTCTACACAGGCTTCATCCCGGCATCATCAGCGCTCGGCGGCGTGCTTTCGACAGTTGTACTTTTCGCCGTGAGTCTTTTGCCGTCGGAAACTTTCGAGGCATGGGGCTGGAGAATCCCGTTCCTGCTATCGATTATCCTCGTCGTGACTGGCCTTATCATCCGGCTTCGGCTCAAGGAGACGCCGGTATACAAAGACGCAGAGGTGAAGGGAAAAACCACCCGTAAACCCATCCTTGAAGTGATTAAGACCAATCCCAAGCAACTTCTCCTGGCCGCGGGAATCAGTTTCGGATTCGGCACCCTCAATTACGTTGTGCTGGGGTGGTTGTTGAGCTACACCGCTGTGGACCTCAAGGTTGGCGCGGGCCTGGGGTTGATTGCCTTGGTGATTGGCTATGTCTTCTATGGCATCAGTGACTGGGTGAGCTCTGCGATCTCCGACCGGGTAGGTCGACGCCCCGTCATCCTCACGGGTGGAATTGCTTACGGGGTCTGGGCATTTCCGATGTTCGCCATGGTCGACACCAAGAGTCCCGTACTCATCGTGGTGGCAATGGCCGTCTCCCTTACCCTAAGTGGCATGATTTATGGCCCGCTGGCCTCTTTGATCAGTGAGCTCTTCGCCACCAAGTTCCGCTACAGCGGTGCGTCGATGGGCTACCAGCTCGGACAGACCCTGGGTGGCGGATTCTCGCCCCTGATCGCGACCGGCCTGTACGCAGCAACTCTGGCTTCCTGGTCAGTCGCCATCTACCTCGTCATCGCCGGGCTTATCACAGCAGCGTGCGTATTCTTCCTGACGGAAACCGCGGGGCGAGACCTCACTCACTGACCGTCAGCCAGCTGTCACCGACTCTGCCCGCCAGGAGCGGGCAGAGCCTGGCCCAGGAGTTGGGCCCAAGCCCAGCGTGACGCGTATTCCGGCGTTGTTGGCGTGGATACCTCTGTCCGCCGGTACAGCCCGCGATTAGCCTTATTTGAGAACGAGGCTCAGCGGGACAACCCTCGCACCGCCAGCAAAGCAGCGCTTGTTGTGAACGGCCAGGATCACATGCCCCCGCGCCGTTCGTTCTGCCATAACCCCATGCTCTGTTTGAAGAGCACATCACTGCGAAGGTATTCGACGGCAATGGACTACAGTTCCGAAAATTCCATTACATTGACAATCCAGCGACGCTCCGAATTGGAGCATCGGCTCGATAATGCCGTTGGAAAGCTTCTAAAAAACGTAAAACTGCGGAGGCAGGGCATGCTGGTGACGCGTAGCAGCCCAGAGACCTTTACCGTCAGCTTGAGCGAAAAAGTACCGTACGGCACAACCCTGGAGAAAGTGAACTGGTTGTGACGACGGCGACTGTCGACGGTGTCGGGTTTCGGTCCCGGCGGGGGCCCATCCTTATTGCCCTGATGGTTTCGTCTGGCCTCGTGGCGATTGATTCGACGATTGTGGCGACGGCCGTACCTTCGATCGTGCAAGATGTTGGGGGCTTCACATCTTTTCCGTGGCTTTTCTCGGCTTATTTGTTGGCGCAGGCTGTCTCCGTGCCCGTATACGCGAAACTCTCGGACGTCGTTGGCCGTAAACCGATAATTCTTAGCGGTATCACTCTTTTCCTGCTCGGCTCGATCCTTTGCGGAGTGGCCTGGAGCATGCCGGCCCTCATTGCGTTCCGCGTGCTGCAGGGCCTGGGTGCCGGAGCAGTCCTGCCGACGGCGATGACTATCGTCGGCGACATCTACACGCCGACTGAACGGGCTAAGGTGCAAGGCTACCTTGCCAGCGTGTGGGCACTTTCGTCAGTCGCGGGCCCAACCTTAGGCGGCTTGTTCGCGTCGCTCGGCATCTGGCGTGGGATCTTCCTTCTAAACATCCCGCTCTGCCTCCTGGCCGGGTGGATGCTGATCCGAGCGTTCCACGAACGTATCGAGCGCGCCAAGCACCGGGTGGACTATTTAGGGGCGGTACTGCTAACTCTTTCCCTTAGCCTGCTGATCCTCGGGGCTCTCGAGGGCGGCGTGGCATGGGCTTGGAACTCCCTCACCAGCATCTCCGTGTTTGGAGTCGGGGCGCTCCTGTTCGCGGTGTTCGTTCTGGTCGAGAGGAGGGCAGCAGAGCCGGTGCTGCCGCCGTGGGTAGTGTCCCGGCGTCTGCTGGCCACGACGTCGATGATTTCTTTCGGCATCGGTGCAATCATGTTCGGTCTTACTTCCTACGTGCCCACGTTCCTCTTAGGATCCCTCTCGACCTCCCCGGTTCTGGCAGGGCTCGCCCTGGCAGCATTGACCATCGGCTGGCCGATCAGTGCTTCACAGGCTGGCCGGTTCTATTTCCGGATTGGCTATCGGAGGACGGCACTCATCGGTGTCATGGTCGCAGTCATCGGTACATCCATCCTTACGCTCACGGCCTCTTCCCCCAACGTTCCAGTTGTGGCGGCGTGTTGTTTCGTCGTCGGACTGGGACTGGGGCTGGTAGCGACCCCGATCCTCATTGCCGCCCAGTCAAGCGTCGCATGGAATGAGCGCGGCGTCGTCACGGGTACTAATCTCTTCGCCCGTTCGATTGGAAGCTCCATCGGCGTCGCCGTTTTCGGGGCAGTAGCTAACTCGATATATGCCGGCGTCCCCGGCGGCGATTCTGACCCGCACACAATTGTGTCTGCGACTACTGCTGTCTTCGTGGCCGTACTGATCAGTGCCATACTCACCGTAGTCGCCGTTATCGCGATGCCCGCGGTCGAAGCCAAGGGCAACACCCTTGAGGCATCGGTCGAGACCGGTGCGGCCTCCGCGCATGGTTAGAATCCTTGGCTCTGTAGATCTGTGAACTTGTCGAATCGGACCGCCGCCGATGTTCCGTCGATCTATTAGCAGCCCATACGGTGACAGTGGCCGGCGTCGTGATGACCGGAGGAAATCTGTCGGCGCAGGGTACTAGGCGGTTTTCTCTATGGTTACCGACTGGACGTTCTCGCGTTCCTGCAGGGCTCCGGTTACTGAGGCTGTGAGGCTGTTGGCGACGTGGGTGCGGGCGAGTTCGGCTGCGCCGGGACCATCGCCGGCGGCTACGAGTTCAAAAATCTGGTGGTGCTGGTTCAGGTCGATGGTCCGGGGTTCATCACCTGATGGAAGTTCCAGGCCGAGGCGGCGGTAGCGGTCTGACTTGTCCCACAGGTCATCCAGGAGCTTGATCATGCTGGCGTTGTGCGAGGCGGTGTAGACGGCCCGGTGGAATTCGCGGTGTGCCGTGATGGCGTCCTCGCCCCAGACCCTGGTGACAGGCAGTAGTTTCTCCGCTGCAGTCCGGATGGCGACGATGTCAGCTTCGGTCCTGCGGTGTGCCGCCAACTCGGTCGCTGACGGCTCCAGCGAGAGGCGGACCTCCAGCAGCTCGCGGGCCTCGGAAGCGCTCACGTCAGCCACACGGGAGTCCCGGTGGGTATCCATGATGATCAGGCCCTCGCTTGAGAGTCGGCGGATCGCTTCCCGCAGGGGAGTGATGCTCATCTGCATGTTGTCCGCCAGTTCGTATTGGGAGACGCGTGAGCCGGGGGCAAGGCCGCCCGAGAGGATCAGTTGGCGGAGTTCGCTGTACGCCAGACTGCCCTTACTGGAAAAGACGTTCGTGGTGCTCATCTGACGCTCCAAATCTCTTACTGAAGATGGGGGCCGCCTCGCTCCCTTGAGACATCTTATAAGAAATTCCGTCCTAAGACTTGTGTGCCCCGTCACCCGCCGCTAGCCTTGAGTCAGTTCTTATAAGATATTCGTTCGAAGGGCTGCTGCCCTCGCCATCTCGGGTTGTCCTCAACCCGCACCTTATAAGAAATAAGACCACCCCTCAGGAGAAATTCAAAGATGAAAATCGTTTCCGCCCACGTCGGCACCATCCCCATCAGTTCCTCCATCCGGAACGCTTTTATTGACTTCACCAAGATGGACTGCACGATCATCGCGCTCGTCTCCGACGTGTTCGTCGACGGAAAACCGCTGGTTGGCTACGGCTTCAACTCCAACGGCCGCTACAACGCGACAGGCATCCTGAAGGACCGCATTCTTCCGCGCATCATGGATGCTCCGTCCGAGGACCTTCTCGATGAGGACGGCCAGCTCTCGCCGGAGAAGGCGTGGGACCTGATGATGTCCAACGAGAAGCCCGGCGGACACGGCGAACGCTCGGTCGCCGTCGGCGTGGCCGACATGGCCCTGCATGATCTTGCCGCGAAGATCGCCGGCGTCCCGCTGTACCGGTGGATCTCGGACCACTACGGTGACGGCAACCCGGACAAGGACGTCTTCGTTTACGCAGCCGGTGGCTACTACGCCCCGGGCAAGAGCCTCGAGGACCTGCAGAACGAAATGCGCGGCTTCCTCGCCAAGGGTTACAACGTGGTCAAAATGAAGATCGGCGGGGCCGACCTGGCCGAGGACCTCCGCCGCATCGAAGCCGTGATCGAGGTCCTCGACGGTGACGCTTCCCGCCTGATGGTGGACGTCAACGGCAAGTTCGACCTGGAGACGGCACTGGAATACGGCAAAGCCATCGACCAGTACGGTTTGTTCTGGTACGAGGAAGTCGGCGACCCGCTGGACTACGCCCTGAACGCCACTCTCTCCGAGCACTACAGGAACCCGATCGCCACCGGAGAGAACCTGTTCTCGCTCCAGGACGCACGGAACCTGGTCCGTTACGGCGGGATGCGCCCGGACCGCGACTTCATCCAGGTCGACCCGGCGCTGAGCTACGGCCTGACCGAATACCGCCGAATCCAGGACATGCTCGCCCAGCACGGCTGGTCTTCCCGCCGCTGCATCCCCCACGGCGGACACCAGTTCTCGCTGCACATCGCCGCAGCCCTCAAGCTCGGCGGCAACGAATCCTACCCGGGCGAGTTCCAGCCCACCGGCGGCTTCACCGACGACGCCGTCATCGTCAACAGCCGCGTAGCCCCCGGCGACCTGCCCGGCATCGGCCTCGAAGACAAGGCCGAGTTCTACAAAGTCCTGCGCGAACTGCACAACTAAACCAATCCGGTAGTGCCCCGGTCCCGGGCAGCGCCACTGCCCGGGACCGCACCCCTCCAGCTTTCACTGTCTGTCGTGCAAAGGAGCACCCAAGATGTCATCCCACACCATGCAGAACCCGCAACATTCCGCCCCGCCCAAGCAGCGATCCCGGTTCGGCCAGCTACTGCGTGAACTCTGGTTCCAGGTGCTCCTCGGCGGAGTCCTCGGAATCCTCGTCGGTTTCCTCCTGCCGTCAGTCGGCCAACAACTCACCCCCTTGAGCGATTGGTTCATCGCACTCGTAAAGATGATCATCATCCTGGTCGTCTTCTGCGTCGTGACCCTCGGTGTCGCCTCCATGGACAGCCTGCCCAAGGCAGGGCGCATCGGCATCAAGGCCCTTGGCTACTTCATTGTTCTCTCGCTCATCTCGATGCTCATCGGCCTCGTCGTCGCCAACGTCTTCCACCCCGGCGACGGCATGAACATCGACGTCTCCAAGCTGAACGGCGACAAGATCCCGGGCGCCGGCAAGAGCTTTGACGGCCTCGAGTTCGTCACAAGCCTGATCCCCACCTCATTCTTCGGCGCCCTGACAGGCAGCGCCATCCCGGCCGCGCTCCTGGTTTCCATCGTCTTCGGTGCAGCCCTGAACCTCTCGGGTGAATCAGGTGCCGTGCTCACCAGCGGCATCCGGGCCCTGTCCACGGTGGTGTTCAGGATCGTTGGCTGGCTCATGCGGCTCGCGCCCTTCGGCACCTTTGGCGCCCTCGCCGCCGTCGTTGCCAAATACGGGTTCATCAGCCTTCAGCAACTCGGGTACCTCATCCTGCTCTTTACCCTTACCTGCATCGTCTACGTCCTCGTGGTCCTGGGCATCATTGCCAAGTCCTGCGGACTGAACATCTTCACGGTCATGCGCTACTTCAAAGACGAACTCCTGATCGCCCTCGCCACGTGCTCAAGCGAGGCCGTGCTCCCGCAGGTGATGAAGAAGCTCGAAAACATGGGCGTCGGCAAGCCCACCGTTGGCATCGTCATCCCGTCCGCGTTCTCCTTCAACCTCGACGGATCCGCGATCTACCTGACCATGGCCTCCGTGTTCCTGGCCCAGGCTGTTGGAATCCACCTCTCAAGGGAACAACAACTGGCCATGGTGGGCATCATGATGATCTCCAGCAAGGGCACCGCAGGCGTCACGGGCGGGGCCTTCATCGTCCTGGCCGGCTCCCTCGGAGCCGTAAGCGGCATCCCCACCGCTGCACTTGCCCTTATTGTCGGCGTCGACCGGCTCCTCAACGAAGGCCGCGTCTTCATCAACGTCATCGGCAACGTCCTCGCGGCCGTCGTGATCGGCAAATGGGAGAGGGACTTCGACCCGGAACAAGCCCGCAAAACCCTGCACGCCTCCGGTCAGAAAAAACCTGCCATCGAGTCAAAGACACCGGCCTCCGTAGAAGCGGACAAGGTCGAGGTCCACTAACACCGCATCACGCAGGGCCGCCGCGCACTACGCGGCGGCCCTAACAGCATGAACCGTACAACCGCAGACGGCCGCGCATCCGCACAGCAAAAAGAGGAACCCACTCGCACCATGGCTGCCCGTATCCTGATCACCACCGACTACCTCCACCCCGGAGACGCCGTGGACCAGCTCCTCCGAGGCCACGGACTGGAGCCCGTCCATTCGCCAGCCCGCGGCCCGAGGCCTCTTGCGGGACGTCGCTCGTTGTTCGACGGCATGTCCGGCGCGATCCTCGCCAGCGAACCGGTCACCGCCGACATGCTCGCACATGCCACGTCGCTGAAAGTCATCGCCCGCAGCGGCGTGGGGTACGACTCCATCGACGTCCAGGCCGCCGCCGGACAGGGAATCAGGGTCTGCAACGCCCCCGGAACCAACCACCACTCGGTCGCCGAACTGACCCTCGGACTGATCATCATGGCCGCACGCCGCCTCTTGGAGGTCACCACCGCCGTCCGTAACGGCCAGTGGCCCCGCGAAGCGGGCCATGAACTGCGAGGATCCACCCTGGGCATCATCGGCTATGGCCCCGGCGGACGGGCCACGGCAAAACTGGGTGCCGCCCTCGGCATGAACGTCCTGGTCAGCACCGCCCACCGCGACCCTGAAAATGCCGCGGTACTGTTCACAGATCTCGACACCGTCATCCGCAACGCCGACTACCTCTCCCTGCACACGCGCGCAGGCCAGGGTACCGACTGGCTCATCGACGCGCCCCGGCTGCACGCGATGAAGCCCACCGCAGTGCTCATCAACACTGCCCGCGGCTCACTCGTGGATGAAGAGGCCCTGGCCAAGGCACTCTCCGACGGCACCATCGCCGGCGCCGCGCTGGACGTGCTCGAGAGCGAACCGTTGCCCGGCGACAGCCCCCTATGCGGCCTGGAGAATGTGCTCATCACCTCCCACCTCGCCGGACAAACGATCGAGGCACGGGCACGGGCCGGCCTGGCGGCCGCGCACGCCGTCATCGACGTCCTTGAGAACCGCGAACCGGCACACCCGGTCGACCGCTAACCCCGAAACAAAGACAAGAAGGAAACCCAGATGTCGAAACCCCACCGCATCGCAGTCATTCCCGGCGACGGAATCGGCACCGAAGTCGTACCCGAAGGGCTGCGCGTCCTGGACGCCGCAGCCTCAGCCTTCGACCTAAACCTCAAATACGAGCACTTCGACTACGCCTCGGCCGACTACTACACCCGGCACGGCAAAATGCTCCCCGCCGGATGGTTCGAGGAACTGAACCAGTTCGACTCCATCTTCTTCGGCGCCGTCGGATGGCCCGATGTGGTCCCGGACCACATCTCGCTATGGGGCAGCCTTCTGCAGTTCCGCCGCCACTTCGACCAATACGTCAGCCTCCGCCCGGTCAAACTCCTCCCCGGCGTCCCAAGCCCCCTGAGCGGCAGGGTCCCCGGCGATGTCGACTTCTACGTCGTACGCGAAAACACCGAAGGCGAATACTCCAGCATCGGCGGAAAGATCTTCGAAGGCACCGACCGCGAAACCGTGCTCCAGGAAACCGTCATGACCCGCACCGGCGTGGACCGCATCCTCAAATACGCCTTCGACCTGGCTCAAAGCCGGCCCAAGAAACACCTCACCTCAGCCACCAAGAGCAACGGCATCTCCATCACCATGCCCTACTGGGACGAACGCGTGCACGCCATGGCCGCCACCTACCCGGAAATCGACGTGGACAAGTACCACATCGACATCCTCGCGGCGAACTTCGTCATGCACCCCGACTGGTTCGACGTCGTGGTCGCCAGCAACCTCTTCGGCGACATCCTCTCCGACCTCGGACCGGCCTGCACCGGAACCATAGGCATCGCCCCCAGCGGCAACATCAACCCCGAACGCAAGTTCCCCAGCCTCTTCGAACCCGTCCACGGCTCCGCCCCCGACATCGCCGGCAAAGGCATCGCCAACCCCATCGGGCAAATATGGTGCGCCGCGATGATGCTCAACCACCTCGGAGAACCCGAAGCCGCCGCCGCCATCACCACCGCCATGGAAACCGTGCTCGCCCACGAGCAACTAGCCCTCACACCTGATATGGGCGGCAACTCCACCACCGAGGAACTGGGCAAAGCAGTGGCTGCAGCCCTCACCTCACCATGACCCGACCAACCGGCTCCAGCAGACAGCAGGCACCAGCCTACGGCGAGCGGATCATGCTCCGCGAATACATCCATTGGCGCCGGCTTATCGGAGCGACCGACCAGATCCGCCAGCGCGGCCAAATCATCCGCACCGGAACCATCGATGATGCCATGGCAGATTCCACAGCACTCTGGATCGCAGGCGACGCCGCACAACCACGCACCATGTACGGAACCGTACGAGCGATCGAGGTATGTGCAGAAGCAAGTGTAGCCGAAGACCGACTCGCTCAGACACGTCCTTGACAACCTTCTGGAGACCCTGGTGGCGAGCGAACTCCCAAGAATCATCTTTGGGCTCGGCGCCGTAGACCGTCGCGCCCTTCACTGCGGCGATCCTCGCTCCTGTCATTCCAGTGCGCAGAGGCCGATGACGCCGACGCGGTGGCCTTCCTTACCCTGGCCATGCACGACGACAGTCGTGTAGGAAGTAACTACGGCCTCGGGGGACGCCGCCTGTCCCAGTCGGTTCCTTCGGGAAGTCGGACGAGCGCGATGCGGTGGCCAACAAGTACTCCACGTAGGCGCCTCCTTGCACCGGGCTCGGTAACGAGCTCCGACAGCGCTTCGGGGCCGGGGGAGTTGGCGAGAACGTTGATGCCGGACGTAACGGCGAGTCTTGCGATCCTGCTTCCGATACTCCGAGCATCTTCTTCGTTGTCCGCTGTCCCCGTCTATACCGAGTGTGATGGTGCATATCGCCGCACCTCGGATATTGTTTCTCGGCACCTGGCGGGTGGTCAGCGAACACCGACGCCGTTCCTCTGCCACCCTATGTCGGGGATGCTTCGGACACCGCCTACGGTATGCTCTACCTCGCCTCCGACGAGGCGAAATTCGTTACCGGTGAAGAACAACGGACTATCGAATTCTCTCTCGTCGAAGACCGCGTCTTGAGTGAAGAGCCCCACCCATTCGTCAATCTCGTGCAGATCGATATGGGTGGCGTACCTAGGCCTACAGTTCGAAAAACGGTGGCCTCCACCTTTGTATCGGAAGGGTGGAGGCCACCGTCTAGAGCCAAACGCCTGCCATTCAGGGATGCATCACTCCAGCTACCTGGGCTATTGCCAGAGGCAAGTAGTTACGCGCCGGGTTCATGGTCGCCCTGCGGGAAACCCGATGTCAGAGCGCATGGCTTCGCGGGTGAGCTGCGTCGCGTCATCAGGGACGAGGAAGCCCTCGTCGACGAGTTTACGGGCGCTTGCTGCAACCTTCTCAACGTAGTCCTGGTGGGTCGTATACAGGCTGCGGAGCGTGGCGTCATCGAGCGGCACGGTGCTGCCGCCGAGGGGGTTGCCGGCGCCGGAGGCGCCCGGCTTGTTGGTCCCGCTGTAGACGGCGGTGGGCACGTCGAGCAACGTCGACCGTACGCCCCCCAGCGCGTTTCCTACGGCGTCCTTCTCCACCGTCAGGGTGGTGCCCGGGATGACATCCAAAAGCGCTGAGGTCGGAGCGATCGGATGTGGCCCCAGCCAGCGTCGCATTGCTTCGTATCCGGCGTTGTAGACGTATGTCACCGGACCCCTGTTGATCGGCCTGGCGCACTCAAGGAAGACGCTGACATCGGCACCGGGGAGCGCCGGGTCTGCGTGGGCGACGTCGGCCACGGACACCATGTTACCTTGCGCGGAGCCGTGGGCGCCTCCGGCGATCTCCCAACGGCGCAGCAGGTCGGTGTCGGGCTGGCGGCGATGGTAGGAGTCGCCGAGCGGGGGCCAGCCAAGGACTTCAGTTTCGGATTCGATGACGAGCACCGGGACACGCAAATCCGTTCGGAGGAAGAGCGGGCTATACTCAACGCCGAAGACTTGGAACGCGTCTGGGGCCGAGACGGCCGGCTGGGGCGCTTGGGACAGCTGAGCGCCGAGGCCGAACGCGACCTGCACGATGAACCCGTCGTAGGCGTTCTTCAGCGGCTGCACCGCGTTGATGTAGGTGTTCAGGCGAATCCCCGACTGAGACGCGCCGACGGCGACGAGGTGCTTGACGCGAAGCTCCCCGAGCGGGCGGACACCGTCGTCGCCGCGAATCGCACGCGCCGCTTGCGTGAAGATGTCGTACGAGAAGCTGTCGCCGGGATGGTCGAGCGGTGCGTACCGAACGGGGTCCCAGAGCTTAAGAGCGCCGTTGTTGCGATCCGGGGTGCCGACGGGAAGTCCCTCTACGCCAGCCTCCTGCGCCGACACCCCGACGTAGGCGTAGCCCTCACGGAGTAGATGATCGATCGAGTGGGTCCACGAGACTGCAACGTCGTGGCCGTAGCTGACGTTGAGCCACTCGACGATCACGGTGCCGTTGAACTTCGCCGGATCGGCGGGCCGCCGCACGAGCAGCCGCGACGTGTACGGCATTGTGTCTGCGGGCCGCACCTCCCAACGACCATTCGTGCCGAGCGGTTGCGAGGCCGTGTATGACGTTGCCTGTCCGGAGAAGAAGTACTCTTCCTCGCTGTAGCCCAGCGATGCGAGCGGCGTCACGCTTTCAAGAAACGGGAAGCCGTGCTGCCCACCCTCGATCGGACCGGCTTTCCCCTCGGATTGTTTGAAACCCAACATTCCAACTGCTTCCCCCTCGGATTGTTTGAAATCCAACATTCCAATGGGCTCCTTTCTAAAGGCTGCTGCCGCCACGGGCACGCTCGCTGTTGAATGACCTGTGTCCCGCGGAAGAGTCCGGCTTCTTTGCCGGGCTTGCGCAGGCTTTAAACTTAAGTTGGGGCCGCCCGAGCCCGGCACGGCAATCAACGCCGTTCACTTGGGAATGTACGCCAGGTACGTCGCGGTTTTAGGAGGGCGACGCGGGCAGGCCTAGGTGTACTCTGGATTTCACGTTGAATCGCTGGGTCGTCAGCCCGACGCGAGTATGAGCGCTCTTAACCAGCGTGGTCAATCCGTGGATCTCGCTCGGTTGGGGCAAGCGAGTTCGGCCGTCATGTCGCTCCTACGCTCCACATCCATGAAGTCGTGAGCTCAATCAGCTCATTCCATTGGAAGACGACTGGATGGAGCACCAGATGGTACTGGCAGCGGTGGATCCCGGGATCACACCAAACGCGAATTTCCCTTTTCTTGAGTCCTTGAAGCAGATCGGCGGGGGCATCCTTGTCGGGGCCTTCATCGTCATAGCCATCGTGGCGATCATCGGAGCGGCGATGCTCCTGGCCGGCAAACTGAGCCAATCATCGAGGCTCGCTTCCGGTGGTGGCGTGATTCTGCTGTGGACTGGTCCGGTTGCGGCCATCCTGGGCGGGATCAATGGCTACATCCTCTGGTCGCAGACGGCGTTCCCGCTCGGCTTCTGAGCTGCCATGCCTGTTGATTGCGACCTCAACGGTTGGTGGCCACCCGGTTGTGGGCTCGTCTCACAAGCGAACGACGGCATCCAGGGCTCCATCACATCCATCTTCGCCAACGTCCTTCAAAACATCGCGTCATGGATGTGGGGCTTCATCACGGGCGCCTTCACGGTTTCTGACGTCGACGACTCGCAGTGGGCGGCCATCGGTGGCCTGACCAACTGGTGGGTCACCTTCATGATGACACCGCTTGTCGTGGTGATGATTATCCAGCTCCTATCCGGCCTGGTCAGCCAGCAACCACGGCGAATCCTGCGGGCACTGATCGGGGGAGCGCTGGCGGTGCCTCTCGTCGCTGCGGCCGTGTACGTCGTCCGTCAGCTGACCCGAGTCAGCGACCAGGCCTCGGCTGCACTTCTCGAGTCGATCGGAACAGACCCCTACGTCGTATTCATGCGGCTCTTCGGCTTCGAACGCGCCGCCGCCGGCTCAGGTCGCGAATGGAATGTCGTCGCGTTGGCCCCCGGTAACCAAGGGGGAGCGGTCGCTGGGGCGATCGTTACGGCCATGGCGGTCGTTGTGGTCTGGATTTTGGCGTTCATCCTTATGTGCTCCATGATTTTCCGGACCTTCGCCCTCGCAGTCCTCGCTGCACTAGCACCGGTCGCCCTCATGATGTTGCCGTGGGAGAAGTCCAAAGCGTGGTCTGGGCGGTGGTGCGAAATCGTCGTCGCACTTCTTCTTGCCAAACCGCTGGCAGCGACCGTCCTGGCGACGGCCATCAAGCTGTTTGCAGGTTCGAAGTCCTTCGCGGGGCTCGCCGCGGGTACTGTCGGCATGGTCCTGGCCTGCGGAGCGCCTTTGATGGCGCTTCGGCTTGTCAGTTTCGCGGGTGGAGAGCTCGCGGCTGCGGCTCAGAACGCCGGCGGCGGACACGTTCTATCCCGCAGTAGCAGCATTGCATCGCGTCAGGTTAGCCGCCAGCTCGGTGGTCGCTTGACGATCGCGTCCATGATCGCCCGTTCATCAATTGCGCGGCCTATACCATCTAGCCGTCGGGACATCCCCACTAGAGTTTTGCCGCCTCCTGTTCCGTTGCCGAAAAGCCTTTCAAGTACGACGCAGGTGCGCACTTTGGGAGGGGATGACGCCCTCTTGGAGGGGTCGCCGTCGGGTAGTTCCGATTCGAGTACTTCTGTGGTGATGGGTCAAGTGGTCACTGACACCGGTGGCCCCACGCGTCCATCATCGAACAACCGTGCTGCCGGCGGCCAAGTCTCAAAATCAAGGGTTGGCCAGACGCTGCCCCCGCGCCCACCAGAAGTGCGAGCTCCAAACAGCGCCTTGCCCTCGACGGAGCTCCCGCCGATCAGACACAAAGACAGCTACAGGCCGCTGCCTCTACCCCCAGACAAGTCCAATGAGTGATGAATCGCGGGCACTGGAACCCGTCAAGTTTCCCAGATACGAACGCCGCGGGATCTTCATGGGGCTGAAGTGGTATCAGCTCCTACTGGTAGCCGTTGGTGTCCTTATGGCGATTATTGCCTCAGCCACGGGAGGCCCCGGCGGTCTGGTGGTGACAGCTCCCTTGTGGTTGTCACTTGTTCTGATCGGAGTGCTCCAATACTCACGGATTCCATATCCGATTTGGGGCAGCCTCATTTTCCTGTTTTTCGTGCGGAGTGTCGTGGGGCAGAACAGGTATCTGGTTCGTCCGGAGCGACCGATCAAGGCTGGAAAGCTCGCCTTGCCCGGAGGACTGGGCAACCTCAAAGTCCAGCCGCTATCCCGCGGTGAATGCGTGATTCTTGATGCGCCGGGGAGAGAGGCCATCATAGTGCTCCGCTGCAGCACTCGATCCTTTGCGTTGCTCGACGACGACGACAAAGCCTGGGCTGCGCAAGCGTGGTCCAGAGTACAAGCTGGGCTTGCCCAGCGATCGGACATCGCCCGAATCGCTGTCCAGGACTACACGGTTCCCTACCCGTCGTCCGCGCTCCAGGATTTCTACGATCGAACCGTCGCAGCAGTAGACGGCGAGCGCAGTTCGTGGGGGCAGGTGGCTTATCAGGACCTGATTTCGGCTGCGGGTTCGGCGATGAGCCACGATGTGTTGTTGTCGTTGGTCGTGGACACATCGAAGTCTCGACGACGGATCAAGGAGTCCGGCGGCGGGAAGAATGGAATCGAGCGCGTGCTGCGTCTCGAAGTTGCTGCAATTACTACATCGTTGGCAACGCACGGTGTGAAGGTCGAGGAGTGGCTGTCCGAGTCCTCGCTCCTTGACGTCTTCCGCGGGGCCTTCGACCCGGAAGCGCTCGCGCGCAGATCGGCCAAAGCAAACCGTCGCGAGGAGTTCAAGGAGCCGGGTCGGCAGGGTTCTGGCCCTATGGCCGTCGACGAACATTGGGCCTATCTTCGAACAGATTCCGGGTTCCACCAGACCTTCTGGGTGGCTGAATGGCCGCGCCAGAAGGTGTATCCGGGCTTCCTGCACCCGCTCGTCTATGTTGGGAACTTCCGCCATACGGTAACGCAGGTGATTCGCGCTGTACCGACTATCGAAGCCTTGCGTGACATCCGGTCCGCGCAGGAAGCGCATGAAACTCGACGGCGGATTAACGCACGCTTCGATCGGCCGACCACTAGGGAACAACGTGCCGAGGAAGAAGAGGTTGCCCAACGGGAAGAGGAAATTGTTGCAGGTCATGGAGACGTTAGACCCGCAGCCTTCGTCACCATTACGGCCGAGTCGCTGGAGGACTTAGCCCGGCATCGACATGAACTTGAGTCTGCCGCTGCCGGTGCATTCGTTGAACTGCGTTTGCTGGCCGGCCAGCAGTGGGCTGCTTTCATTGCCGGTGGGCTCCCTTTGGGCAGGGGAGTGCGATGAGTAACAAGAACCAAGAGGTGACCTATACGCCGTCGGGCACTCGCACGGAGCGGAAAGACGCCAAACGAGCGCTGCAAAGAAGTGGATCCGCGCCGAGAAGGACACTATTCCACGGCGATAAGGACAAACGAGTAGATAACCAAGACCGCGAGCGCACTCGCGGTGACTGGGGGAGTCGGGAAGCCCACTCATTGTGGGGTCCTCATCGTCTGCGGCCAGCTCCGCATCGCGCTTCGACGATGACGTTCGCGGCTGCTTATCCGTTCATCACGGAGTCAGGTCTGGGTCACGAAGGAACCTACATAGGAACTGACGTCTTTGGTTCCGGCGCGTTCTCTTACGATCCGTGGATCCTTTACGACAAAGGAATTATCAGTGGGCCTTCAGTAGTTGTCATCGGCACCGTCGGTACTGGTAAGTCCATGTGCGGCAAGTCACTGGTGGCTCGCTCGATCACACTCGGGAGGAAAGCGGCGGTTGCCTCAGACCCAAAGGGCGAGTGGGTCGCCGTGGCCGAGGCTGTGGGCGGCAAGGTCATCTCCGTTGGCCCAGGCCGTTCGGCGAGAGTGAATCCACTGGACGCTGGGCCGAGGCCGATCTCGCTGACGGACACCCAATGGCAGGCCGTCGTGCGGCAACGGCGCCGGCAACTGGTCGTGGCTCTCGTGTCGCTGATGCGCCAGGGAACCCCGCTGCACCCGGTTGAGCACACGGCTTTGGACATGGCGCTGATGGAGACGGTCGCGGAAAATTCGACGCCGACGCTGCCCATGGTGCTGGATCATCTGCTGAATCCGTCCCCGGAGACGCTGGCGCTTGTTGGCAAAGACGGAGGTGCTGCGGTTAGCCATTCACTGCGCAGGACGGTATCCGGCGACTTGGAAGGGATGTTCGACGCCCCTTCCACTGTAGCTTTCGACGCGGACGCGCCAATGATGGTGATGGACACGTCAGCACTAATCGGTGCATCCGAACAGGCGCTGTCGCTGGCTGCGGCTTGCAGCGCCACCTGGCTGGAGGCCGCGGTAACAAACCCCGACGGCGGCAAGCGTCTTGTGGTCTACGACGAAGGTTGGCGGATGCTCGCGGATCCATACATGTTGGCGAAGATGAGCGAGCAGTGGAGGCTCGCACGGACGTATGGAATCGCCAATCTGCTGATCATGCACAAAGTGGCCGATCTCAATGAGATTGGTGACAGCACGAGCGGTCATAGGCAGAAGGCACTTGGGCTGCTGACCGAGGCGGACACTCGCATCATTTACCGTCAGAAGCACGACGCGATGCGGTTGACCAAGGAAGCATTGGGGTTGACCGAAGCTGAGTGCGATCACGTGGAGAACTTGCCCAAAGGCGTCGGGCTCTGGAAGGTGGGGAATCGCTCCTTCATCGTCGCTAACCGCGTAACGACGGACGAGCTGGAGGTCTTCGGTACGGACGATCGGATGCACCTGTGAAAACCCGGTCAGGTGTTACCAGCCCGATGGTCTCCTTCGGGCTTTGGTCGGCCGCCGCATATGTGGCCTTCTGCTTCCTCGTACAACTGTCTGCGACCGTAACCGCACCAGGGCAGTGTGGCAGCAGACCGCCGTCGTTCTTCAATCCCGCAGCCGGTATTGGGCTGGTAGTCGGCCGTTCGGACTGGATTACACGACGCTCCACAGGATGCGTAATCGACATGACTGCACTGTGGTGGCTCGTGGGTGGCGTTCTTGCTGTAGTCGCCGCGATCGTGGTCGCGGGCGTGCTCGGCTGGCGGATGTGGAAACAATCCGGTGCGTGGCTACGGCAAGACATCCTCAACAGGGACGGTATTGCCGGGAGGGCGGAAATAGTTCGTGACTTCGGCGCGCGGGCAGTCCGACGTCGGGGACAGTACACTCGCCCTGGCCTCAGCAAGCCAAGCATCCATGAGCTCTCCTGGACGCTCGGGCGCTCGCGGGGAGTGACCATTCATGTTTCGACAGAAGAATCGATGGTCATCCAGGGTGCGCCGCGGTCGGGCAAAGGCTTATACGTCGTCATCAATGCGATCCTCGACGCGCCGGGGGCCGTGGTGACCACATCGACTCGCGCCGACAACTTGGTAGTCACGATGCGGGCACGGATGAGTGAAGGGCGACCCGTGACTGTCTTCGACCCACAAGGCATGTCGGGACTACCCTCGACCCTTCGATGGTCACCTGTCCGCGGTTGTGGCGATCCGGATGTCGCAACTCGTCGAGCTTTGGTGATCACAGCAGACACCGAAATGAAGGGCGAAAACGCGGCCTGGCAGAAGCGGTCTCTGATCATCCTTCAATGCCTTCTCCACGCTGCGGCGTTATCGGGGGAGGGGATCGCTGCGTTCCGACGATGGTCATGCAGTCCGGTCTTGGCGCGGGAAGCGCTCGATATTCTCGGCAACGCAGGAGCGGCCCTTGGATGGCAAGCCGACTTGATGGGGATACTGGAAGACGGTCCGCGCAACACCTCGAACTCCTGGATTGGCGTATCAGCTGCGGTCGCGCCTCTGTCATCCCCACGGGTGATGGCAGCACTGAACCCACAGGATGAAGCTCAGGAATTCGATCCCAAAGCCTTCATCAAGCACCGAGGGACTCTGTACCTGATAGGCACTCGATCAGGAGCCGCGGCCGCAGGGCCATACCTTTCCGCCCTCATTGACGACATTGACAACGCCGCCCGCGAGATGGCCTTCGTGTCCCCGGGTGGACGGCTAGATCCTCCGTTGTCCCTGATCCTTGATGAGATCGCCAACCTGTCCCCGTGGCCAGGTCTTCCCGTTGTCCTTTCGGACGGCGGAGGGATCGGGATATCGACGTTGGTGGTTCTTCAATCACTTTCCCAAGCGCGCAGCGGCTGGTCGATCGAGGAAGCGGCGACAATTTGGGATTCAGCAATCATCAAGGTGATCTTCGGAGGCGGTTCTGACGAGCGTGATCTGCGCTCGCTGGCGGGTTTGCTTGGGGAGCGAAGCCTCGTCTTGAACACCAGATCGTGGTCGTCCCAAGGCCGGCAGGACGGCGAACAAATACGTGAGAGCCCCGTGATCCGCCTGGATGAGATCCGCCGGCTCCCGGTCGGCACCGCCCTCATGCTTGGACGGAGAACCCGCCCCATACTTTTGGACCTGCGCGACTGGCACAACCGCAAGGACGCGGCGGAACTTGGTCGTTCCAAGGCTGAAACAGAGCGGGAGTTGGCTGCGGGTCATTTGAACCGGCAGGAAGCGAACAGTGAGGTTGAGTCATGAGCACACGTGCTGACGATTCCGACTTCGAAGTCGGCCGTGTTCCGGATTTGGACGACGAACTAACTGCCGAGTTGTTTCGCTCGTCGTTTCAGTCACCACTCCGCGCTGTTGGGGTCACTCACCGCTGGCGGGACATGTCGCCTGACCAGGCCCGGGTTGTCTGGCAGAGCCTCTTTGAATGGGTCCGGTGGTTTGTAGCTACCTATCAGCTCACGACTTCAGTGGTGCCGGACTGCTGGTGGCGGCATTCGGAGGTCGTAGCCGAGCTGTATGCCTTGCAGCGAGCCGAAATGGCTTCTTACACGTCGGACGATGCGGGCTTTGGCCCATTGGCATTCCACGAAAGGCTCCCACACGGCGTCGAGCGCCTTCGGACCCACACACGAGCTGCAGGGTGCGTTGGTCTGCAGAGTCACAAGGAACCGGCTCCGAGGATCGTCCCGGCGGAACCGGCCTTCGACCAATGGAAGTTCAGTGCGCACCAGTTCGGAAGCTGATCGGGTCATGACGTCTTGGCGCCATCCTGACATGGATAGGTAACCCTTTGTCAGGGCTGACTCAGAGGTACGAAGGATGGCTGTCGTGGCTGCAGAAGCCGAATCGAACACTCGCGAATCTCGCGTGACTAACGACGGCGGCCCCGGGCCCAGCGTCCGGATGTCACCGGAGGAGCGGATTGCGAGTCTCACCGAGGGACTCCACGCTGCCCTTGAGCAGGCAATCGAATCACCGGCCCGCTGGCAGGTTTTGCTCGACACCTCTGCCACTCTCTGGCGCTACTCAGGAGGCAACGTCGCCCTTTTGATGACCCAAATGGCCCAGCGTGGTGTTGAGGAGCCAACTTTGGTGGCCGGATATAAGGAATGGGCGCGTCATGGGCGAACGGTTCTGCGGGGCGAGCACGCACTCTGGGTGATCGCGCCCCGGACCGCCACTATGCAGGAACTGAAACTGGCGGGCGGCGAGCGGAAGCTGCTGCCGGTAACCCAGGCCGTGCCGGTTGGCGCTACGCGTATCGGTAAGAAGAACATCATCACCGGGTGGCGGGGACAAGCTGTCTTCGACGTAACCCAAACGGAGGGAACGCCAATCCTCGTGCCGCGGGCGGGTGCTCAAACGGCGGCGAACCTGGACGATTTGTGGAACTCCTTACGTGACGTGGCAAAAGAACACGGCTTCCGGGTTGAGGTAACAGGATCTCAGTACGGCTACACGAGTGGGTACACCGACTTTGACGCCCGTCGAATTCAAGTCGGTCTCTGGATGAACCACGAGGAGCGAGTGGCAGTCCTCGCCCACGAGCTGGGACACGTTCTCTTGCATGGGCCCGCCGACAACGTTGGTCGGCTTTACGGCAGCAGTGCGAATCACCGAGGGCTAGCCGAAGTGGAAGCAGAATCTGTGGCTTACACAGTCCTTCGTGCTCATGGCATCGACCGTGGGCCGCAATCCGCCACCTATCTTGCTGGATGGGCTGACGCCGTGATTAGAACCGAGCACGACATTCAGCGTGTCGGGCTGGCTCCGGCGTCGCGCGTGGAAATCGCCAAGTCCGTCCTGGGGCGAGTGACAGCAGCGGCCAAGGACATTCTGGCGATGTCAGATCCTCCGGGACTTGGAGGGAAATTCGCGGCCGTGACGGTCGACCGACCCTTATCGGCCAGCGCTACCTACGCCGGTGTCCCTGGCCCGGGCGCCTCCATGAGCGGCCCGGAGCTGAAAGGGCCATGAGCTCAGCAGTTGTCCGACGGGAGAGACCTGTCGGCTGGGAAGGTAGAGGACCATGAACACAAAAATTCCCATCACCATAGCCGGGAACCTGGTTGTGGACCCCGAGCTCACCATTGGTGAGTCCGGGACTCCACATGCGAAACTGCGGGTTGCGGTGAACCAGCGAATCCAGAACCCGGACGGAACCTGGCGGGACGGAGAGCCGGTCTTTCATAACGTTTCTGCCTTCCGCATGCTCGCCGAGAATGCGGCTACGTCATTGAAGAAGGGAGACCCGGTCACTGTATCGGGTGAGCTTGAGTTCCGTTCATACGATAAGGATGGCGAGCGTCGAGAGGCCAGAAGAATCATCGCCGATACCATCGGTCCGGATCTTCGCTTTGGAACTGCTACGTACCAACGCTCAGCCCGAGCGGTGGCCGAACCCCGATCACAGGTTGAGGCCAGCGGCCCGCAAGTGACGACCGCCGACGGGTGGCCTGTTTTCAATGTCACCACCAAGAGTCCGGTGGTGACGCCCCCTTTCGGTCAAGGTAGGGGAAATGAGATGACTATCTGACCCCTGCTGTACGTTTCCCGGCCCACGTCCCATTCGCGGTGACGTGGGCTTCCTCATGCCTAAGGCACGTATTCGAATATATGTTCTAATCTTGTTCTATGAGACCGAAGCAAGACTCCACAGCGTTCGCCCGCATGATGGCTCAGGCGGATGCCGACGACAATCATCCCCAGCGGGACGATGGCAAGATCATCGATCTTGACAGGGGCAACCAGCCGCTAGTTAGGGTTACTGAGATCTACGGGCGGGCCATCAAGTACACCCGGACTTATGGGCTCGTTGAATGGATTGACGAGCAGCGGGCCTATCACGTTCAGTGGTTCCCGGCGGGACAGATTAAGCGAGTGGATCAAGACTCATGGAGGGGCCGCCCACTCTAGGCTTGACTGCGCATTGATTCGGTGGCCGGCAAGCAAGGCTTCCGGCTCGAGCAGGATGGCCTCTCGATCAGATCTGCGGCGCCCAAGCCAGAACGTGATCAGCCACCAGACGGTAGGTGGCGGGCCATGGACTCCCCGGACGCACCTCAGCAGGATCCGGCCGGATAAGGAGAACCAACCCGGGCCAGATCGGCTCCGGGAGTGCTTCGATCCACGCCTGCTGAATGTAGTCAAAGTGGTTCCAGCGCAGCGTAATCCAGGCTCCAGTTGGTTGAGGTGAGTCAACGCTGAGCACCGTTACCTCAGTGGTCGTCTCACCAGAGTGCTTTAGGGACTCGAGTCGTGACCATTGTGCATTGGTCGCAGCCTGCCACACGCGCAGGGCGCGCAGCCACACGCGCAGGGCGCGCAGCCGCACGAACCAGAGGTAGAGCAGCACAAGACCAGCAGCCACAAAGGCCGGGAGAGCCCAGCCGGAAGAAGGAGAGGTGAAGGTAAGTGGCAACAGCACGATGGCAAGAGCCAGTGCCACGGCGCTCGCAACTATCAGTGCGGGTGTGGCTACCTTCGGTTTTAGGACTGGGTTTATCTGCATGCTTTGCTCCATTCCCAGTTTAAAGCTGCCAGTCCACGCTGGTAAGGTTTTTTTGAACTGACAACCCGATGAAGTCGCCAACTCCAGGTTGTTCAGGGTGTGGGTGGGATGCAAATCGGATGGCATCGAGGAGTTGCCTCCGCTGCGAGTTCTGCTCCCGCTCCCACTCGGGTGGGGCCGCGCCCAGCGGGAGCGGGGATTCATGGATACCCCAACGATCCCTAAAGATGGCTACTTCGCGGACCAGGGTTGCGTTTTCGAACCCGTCTGTTTGAGTGCCGAGTTCATCGAGCAGCGCCGTCTTCCATTCAGGCTCTTCGAGTAGCACCGCCCCGGCGACTAGCTCTGTCCGGTTCCCAATCCGCCGTCGGACTTGCTGGATCATAGACCTGAGGTCCGCCCGTTCGGTGATCAGCCTTTCTGCCAAGGGGTTAATAGCAACTTCGGGAACGAGGGAATTAAAGCGCCGAAGGCGGGAGTGCACGACGGCGGCGAGGTCTTCAGCGGTGGCTTCTGACTCTAGCGCTTGGACGAGTACCCGCTGCGCTCCAGGGCGATTGGCGTTCACCGCTCGGCGCCATGCGGCTACCGCAGCTCCCCATGCAGGTGAGACCTGCATTGAGTTAGCGCGGTCCGGTGACATGGTTTCGAGGGTCCTTGCGAGATCCAGCCTCGCTGCGATTTGGGCCAGATAGTCATACTCGCGGCTCAATCGCTCAAGGCTGTCGGCGTGAGTGCGTTCATAGTCACGGGCTTCGTGGGCTGCGCGCTCGGCACCTTCAGCGGCCAGGATCTCGCCCAGGATTGATCGCCATCCCGAGCGTGAGCTTGGGTCCAGGATCTCGTCTTCGTCAGGATCGTTCTCACTGACGTATGCCATGTTGGAGTCTCGGCCTCGGGTCATGCTGACGTACAGAAGCTCCCGTGTCAGCCGACCAGGCGTGGCAACAGTGTGAGCAGTATCCACTGTTAGGCCTTGAGAGCGGTGGGCTGTTGTCGCATAGCCCAGTTCAAGGGAGGCTTCCACGTACTCGCGCGTCAGCGTCACGGCTGCCCCCGTGTCCTTGCGGACCGCACACAGACTTCCGCCGCGCGGGGCAAGTGCAGTGACTTCCAGCAGCGTCCCGTTGCGGATGAACGTGCCATGTTCATCGCGAGTGGCTCTGTCATTTCGTCGAGCGATGACAACGTCGCCGCGCCCAGCGCGGAGCCCGTCTCGAAGGCCGACAGTGTGTTCAGCATCGACCTGCCCGAGGCTGATTCGGTCAGCTTGGGCTCGCTCGTTGAGTATCCTGACCGTCTCGTTATCAGGAGCAATCAGCACGGAGACCTTCCCCGCATGAACGTCGGTGTGCCAAGCGGAGTATGCGCGATCGACCATTTCCAGGTAGTTCCCGTGGCTGATCCGCCCGTGCTGCTCGTACTCCGAGAGCGCAGACAGATTGCCTCCGCGCAAAGCCAAAGAAGCCGACTTCTCCCATTCCTGCTTGAAACGCCAGATGGTGCTGAGATGGGCGGCCTTCCCCCCGCGGTCGAGCCATCCAAGTACCCCACCAGCGTCGATGGAGTCGAGCTGGGCCGGGTCGCCTACCAAGAGGATCTTCGCACCAACCGCTTGGGCTTGGCGGACCAGGGCACACAATTGAAGGGTCGAGACCATGGAAGCTTCATCGACGATCACCAACTGATTGGGCCGAAAATGCCATCGGCACTGTTCGGCGGCCAGTCGCGCCACCCTCTGCTCCAACAACGCCCTGACATTAGTGCCCGAAACCGCGGTCTTGAGCCTAGCTTCCGTCGCGAAGAACTGATCGGCCCTGTCGATTGCTCCCTGGCCGGCAGATTCATGCAACCACTTAGCCACGTTCTCCGTATCCATCCCCAACTCAAGCCCAAGAACCTCTGCGCTCGCAGCCGCCGGGGCAAGCCCAACCACGCTGTCCCCACCAAATGCAGATTCCCAAGCGGCCTTGACAGCTCCCAGAGTCGTTGTCTTCCCGGTGCCGGCCGGGCCTACGATCGCATCCAAGCCCCTGGAACCCAGTAGGACGTTAGACGCAGCCGCACGTTGGTCCTCGTGAAGTTCGGCCCCTTGCTCGTTCCTATACGACGTGAGCGCCTCGAAGGCGAGGCCAACCGAGACGGCGGGACCGCCGTCGTAGTTCGCCGCTGCCAGTACCTCTTCCTCGAAGGCGAGCGTCCCTTCATCCGTGTAAAGGCGCGATCCGTGAAAGTCGAAGACGCTGCGGCAAGCGAAGCGAAGATCGTCTGAGGAATCAGCCGGGAGGGTGTAACGGTATTCGTTGAGCGGGACTGACTGGCTCTCTGCCGCACGGGCGACGGCATCGATCATGGCGTCGCGGTCTTTAGGGGAGGCGCACCGTATCTCGGAGCACACTCGCTCTCCTTCGGCGATCAGGTTCCAGCCATTCCATGTGGATCGCTTTGCGGCGACACGCTGACGGGTGACGTGTCCGACGGCGGCAATCCAGTCAGGGGCCATGTCACCAATACGGAAGGGACGAGATCGCGAGCGTTGGATGGTGGAGGCGACGACTGTTTCAGGGTCGAAGCCTCTGGCTTTTGCGCGTTCTTTCCAGTGAGCTGAGAGCAAGCGCAGGGGAGACGGAGTTGAACCTTTGGGGGATCGGGTTGAGAGCGTTGCCTGTTGACGGAGTTTGACGACGGTGGTGGCCGATGGGGGTTTGTCGTGCTCGATGATCCATTGTTTGACGAGCCGGTCGGTTTCGACGTCGATGAGCCTGGCGCGGTTGGAGAATTCGCGGGTGAGGGCGTCTTCAATGCCGGTAAGTTGCTGGCTCGGATTGTGAGTGTTCTGTGCCGGCACCCGGAGGTCCGTGTCAGTGCCCAGGCTCTGTTGCAGGGCATCGAAGAGGAGTCCGTTGTAGTGTTCGCTGGCCGCGACAACGGCCTTATAAAGGCTTCGCGAGTCCAGCGTGACCCAGGCGTTGTCCGTAATGCGCTGGACGCGATTGGCGACGACGACATGGGTGTGGAGTTGTGGGTCGGCGGCCCTTGATTCCCAGTGGTCGAACGCCGCGGCGATGACTCCGCGCGTGCCGAGGTGCGCGATGCCATTGCGACCGGCGCGAGTGTTGACGACTAAGTCCTCGAGCCAGCGGAGGGTGGCCTTGACGGCCTCGTGATGGGTTTGGAGGATCTGCTCCTGGAGTTGGCGCGGGCTAAGAGCCCAGAGTGCTGAGACGGATTTGGGGACGCTGAAGGTGAGGTCAAAGCCGGCGACAGCGTGCTTGGTGTCCTTCTGACCAATGGCTTGTTCCGCGACTGTGGATTGACCGTGGGACCTTCCGAGCGGTTCTGCAGTGTCGGGGTGTTCGGCGTCTTGAAAGACAGCCTTGGCCTCAGAATCAGTGACCTCGTCACCGGGTTGGCGGCCTATTCCGGCTAGCCCACTGCCCAGCCAGCGGCCTTGCGGACTTCCCGCTGTGATGTAGTAGCTGATGGTGTCCGGGGGAGTGGGCATGGCGTCGTCCAACATTGTGGACTTGAACAGGTACTTCAGCCCGGACTTCACGGACAGTCGGGCGATGGACATGGTCATGCACGAAGCGCCCCGGTTCTGCTCTTGCTGGGCAGCCAGCCTCGGCGGCGGAGGATGCCGACGGTTGTCGGGTCGAGGGCGACACCCTTCACTTTTGATACGTGCACGAGAGCTGCCGCTACGTGTGCCAAGTCCTGGATGTTTGTTCGCTGGGCACGCTTCAGCCGCAGGACCTCGTTGTGGAGGAGGCTGTTCTTGATTTCGAGTTCGTCGTAAATCGCGTGGAGTCGTTCGAGCTCAGAGGCCTGGGATCTGAGTTCTGTTGTTAGGCGGTCGATCTTGGTCAGGCACTGATGGCACCTGACGTCGCACGCTGCGGCGGTCTTTTGGTTCACAGCTATTCATGGAGGCGATCTTGCACTTCAGCATGACAGCACGCTCATTACGGGCCATGCTGGCCTTGGATGCCAGAGGTGTGAAGGTGTGAAGGCGTTGAGGGGCCCTGGGGTTATTGGGTTAGTTTGGGCGAGGGAATTAGGCCGCCGCGTGTGGTTGGCCATGAAGGACGACGGCGAGCCGACGTGGGAGGCCTTCTTGCGCAGGATAACGACCTGGAGCCGATGTGTTCGGATTGTTCGCTCAGATCTACCTGTGCCCACGCCAGCTCGAACTGATCGAGATATGCCCGTCACCGTGAGGCGCTAACGCACGCAATCTGGCATCTCGTAGCTTCACGGCAGGCCATCCCCAGCCCTTCGAGTCGGGTGACCACGAGCTCGTCGCCCTGGTTGAAACCGGATGACCGCATCCGCCGTTTTCTTTCTGGTTGACGCCAGTCACGCTATCGGAGGTGCATCGATTGGGGGACGGTGTCTGCCTGTCATATCAACCGGTGGGCGTCACGGATCGGTTCAGCCGTCATGGGCGGTCGCGCTCCGTGAGGTGGGAGGTTTTGCAGCGCAGTTGCCTTGAAGGGCACTCAGCACTGCTCGCGCGTATGGCCCCAGCACTGCGGTCTAAGGTAGGTCCCATGCGGTCTTGTAGGCGGTGTTGCGGTCGGTGTTCCAGCCCGCGATGATGCCTGCTCCGAGCATATGGTCGCTGAGCCTAGCGAACCTGTAGCCCGGGTCTGCGTCGAGGGCAAGTTGTAGGTATTGGTGAGCCTTGGAGCCGCGTCCTTCCCACCAGTGGATGTAGCCGATAGCGGTGAGGATGGGTGCCGAGTGTTCGACGCTGGTTCGGGTGTAAGCGTGCAGGAGCAGCTGTTGGGCCCATTCGATTCGAGACCACTGCGGAGCGCTGTGGGTTTGAGCGAAGAGGACACTGTGGGGTGGCTCGTCGATTCCCGGGATGCAGGCCATCAGTCGATCGCGGATTTGAGGGATCTGGAAATACGCAATCAGCGTGATGATGTCGTTGTTGGTTGGGTAATCCTTGGAGTCCAGCAAGGAGGTCCAGGAACGGCGGGCTTGCTCGATCGCCTCTTCAGGGTGCATTGTGCTGAGGTCTCTTAAGAATTCTTCAACTGCCAGGGCTTCTTCTGCCAAGTGCGTTCGCTGGGGAAGAACGATCTTGTTAGTGGGCTCGATGGTGCTGCCTCGGTAAATAAACTCGGCGTTCACCTGGCTGTACTCGGTGTCGTTAACCGGCAGTGAAATATCTTGGTCGGGGTCGACGTCATAAGGAGCATAGGACTCCCCGCCAACGAAGATACCATCGCGGATGGTAATGCTGTTTTCGGAGAGAACCGCGGTGAGTGCCGCGACGGTGGCTGCGTGAGGCCTTGGCTGTCCTTGCTCAGCCTGGGCTGACGTGTAGAGCGCGAAGACGATGTTGGTCGTATTTGTGTCGTGGGTGAGGTAGCTGGCCACTGTTCGGGCGTAAAGGCGTTCCTGGCCTGGTTGACGGGGGAGGTCGATGCGAAGCGTGGCGCCGACTTTGTTGTGGTCGAGGGTGACGCAGACTAGGCTTTCTCGGGGCCAGAAACCGAGAGTGTGCCCGATGAAACTAAGCAGGTCGGCGGGATTCTTGATGGTGAGCGTGTTCATTGTCGGCTTCCTCGTTGCTGTTGTCAGCATGTCCTTAAGTCGTTGGGTCTAATAGCCCTTGGGATGAGGGACCGACGTGGGTGAGTATTAGATTGCCAACAACAGATGTTTGCTTACGGTCTGTTCATGTCGTCACGATGATTCCGCCGCATGACGATTCGGAAGCCAACGGGATTCTGGCCCCTCGAAGGGGCAGCAAGTGGATTCGGCGCATCGGAATAGGATGGCGTCGAAGAATCACTGATCTGAACCCAAGCTTCCACGCACCGGGTCGTCCCCCGATGTGCAGGTTGGCCAGTTGTTGAAAGCAGCCCCGGCTAAGGCGGCGTGGGCGCCCGGTCGGTGGAAGCCAGTATTGGTGTGGTGATCGGTCACAGCTGCAACCAAGTCGGATCGCAGCATGGGAAGGTCCAGAAACGATCGAAAGTCCACGAAAGCTGACTGCTTTTCTTCGGTGGCCGCCGTCATGATGAAGCTACTGTTGAACTATCCTGTGAGCCGCGGCCCGGAGCGCCTTTCAAGTGCGGATTCGGCCCGTTCGACAACGGCACGATCGTGCGGATTGAGGCGCACGTTGGACGCGTTGGTGACCATCTCACAGTCGCGAATCTCGACCAGGCAACGATGGAGTTGTGTTTCGGCGTGGCGGGAGAGGACTGTGAGCGCACGGGTCCGCGACTTTTGAAGGATTAGGTCGTGATGGGTAGAAGTCACACGGTTCCAGATTGGCGTGATTTCAAGTAGCAACAGCCGGACGTGGAGCAGGAATTTTCCGCGAGTAAGTCGTCCTTCAAGCCGGGGGAGGAGTAGCCCCAGGCTTACAAGCAGGACCGCGAACGCTTCACCGCCTCCATATGCGACGGTCAGAAAATCCGCAGGTGGGCTGTTCTCGCCATTGACCTTTGTTAGGACTCCGTAGACCAGACGGTCGATGAGGACCAGCACAAAGAGGATGCATCCCGCGGCGATAAGGACAAAGGCAGATCGGAAGGCGCGCGCCCTCATACGAGGGACGTTATTGCGGCACGCCCGCGCTATGTCGATGCAGATCCACATAATGAACCCGGACCCGCTCCAAAGGAACACTGCCATCCCTGGTTGGTCGCCGTAGGTGAGAGGTAAGTTGGGGTCTGTGGCTGGTACGTGACTCGTGAGAAATCCTACAGTCACTGCCCAACACGAAATGATCGCGACCCACCGACCTAGGGCGAGTTGCCGACGTCGTGCTTCAGCCTGTTCAACGGCTGCGAGCAGGATGGCAGTCCGGAATTGCCAGAATCCGAGCAGAAGCGACAGAAGCGTGACAAGACCGATGTGATTCTGACCGCCCACCACTGGATCGAGGCCGTAGTAAATCCTCGGAATGTACAGGGTGCAGGCGATTGCAGCGAAGATGGTGGCACGGAAGACGCTGCCCCGGTGTGGGTCAAGCGCTGCGGGCAGCCGGAATATGGTCAATACCCACAGAGTAGCTGCCGGCAGGTACTCCATCATCCGAACACTTTGCGGAACGCCAGCGGCTCCGGCGGCGTGCCCGCATCGCTGTTGAGAATGCGCGTCGCGAGCTGGTCCGCCAGCGCTTCAGCGGCCAGTTCTGCTTTGTCCGTGTAGCTGCTGCGTGCGAGGACGCGCAGAACGTCTTCTGCATTGAGGTCGGGGAGGAGCTTTTTCGTCATCTCGCTGCGCTGACCATCGGCATCGTGCTCGAGGATCATGTGGCTGAATTCGTGAAGGATGATGTGCTGCCGATGCCAGTCCGATTGGGTCGGAGCGTGGAGGATGATGTCGCGGTCCTTACAGATAAGCCAAATCCCGCAGATCTCTTCGCCGGCCAATTCGGGTAGCTCCGCCACTGTGATCGTCCTGCCGCGCTTTCGCTCCAGCTTTTCATGGATGAGCTGGATGGTGGCGTCGTGCGGCAACCTGAACGCGTGTTCCGCCCTCCTCGCTATCTTGCGGGCTTCACGGTAGTTCATTGCCGGACGCCATAGGGAAGGGTGGAACGTTGACAGGCCCGATCCGCTCCAGGGAGTATCCGCGGGGGTACAGTGATGACCCGGAGAAACCGGGAGCGAAATGTGGCTTGGTTTTCAGCCGACGACGTCGCTGGATGGCGTTGCGTGCGGTGAGCCCGGTTCTGAGGATTGTCCGGGACGCCGGGCTCGCGTGGGGGAGGCCGAGCGCGTCGGTGAGCCGGTCGTCGTCGAGCATTGTGCTGATGAGCTGTTTCGCCAAGGGGCGCAGGAGAACTGGTAGCCGGTTCCGGAAAACTCGGACCGTGCTAGCCATGAGGAGTCTGCCTTCAGTGGAGGAAGCGACGTGAGTGGCTTCGTAGAGGTCGAAAAAGTCCTCGGCTTCAGAGTAGCTAGCCGGCAAACATGTCATATTCATGCGGACGCCCAGTTCCATGAAGAAACGATGAGCTGCTGCGAGTTCGGATGCTGTGGGTTGGCGCCAGGCGTGTTCCCGAATCCAACGAATAGGAACGACCAGGAGAGTAAGGAGAACGTAGAGGAAGTCATCCGTGCTTCCGGGTACATGACGATGTATTCGGTTGAGCAACTCGACCATGGTTCGGCCGCGGTCGCTGTCGAGACCACAGGAGATGAGCTCATAGATGACGATCGCCGTATCGTAGGAGCGCTTCATCGGGCGCAGCTGTATCTCGGCATTCGCGCATAGAGTTGCGGCGATGCTCGGGATCGCGAAGTTGCGATAATACGCGAGAAAGAACCCGAGCTCCGTATCTGCGGCGAGGTCGAAGAGAACCATCTGGCGGAATGTGGATTCCCACTCACTTGGAGGGGCTGTTTGCTGCCCGCGAAGGCTCATGGCGAGGGTGTCGTTAATTTTCAAGATTGCCCCCGTTCGTCCTGTCGAAGTTCACGTCAGGAACGTAGGCTATGCTTCGAGCGATGCTTCCCACTTAAATGGTAAGACCCATGCGGTAGCGTGGCTAGGGAAACTGTAGACGGGTCTACTCGCGGGATGAGGTACTTGTTCTTGCTAGGGCCTTGACCAGCCCTCTTTCTCCATGGCGCATCATGATTGCGTGTGCGGCTGTAAAAGCCGGTGCCGCGATTGGTGTGAGATGGCGCATCCAGCGCTGGGTGGGTCGAACCCGCCATTCGATGTCCATTCGGGTTGCTGCGCCATTCTCTTCCTTGGTGAGGGTGACACGTCCTGTCCCTTCCAAATGACCACTGGCTTCGAACTCGATTTCCCGGGGTCTGACGACGACAGTTGGGTGGACGCTGATGGTGAGCGTGTAGCCCAAGGATGTTTTGAAATTCAGGAAGGCGGTTGTTGCCTTGAGAATATCCTGCGGTGATGTCAATACGGCATCGGCACGCACGATGGGTGCGGCGTGGCTGCAGCCCGGCCACCACTGCGGCCAGCTCATGTCGGCATCTGCGATGATCGCCCACACTTCCTCTCGTGTTGCTGGGAGCAACCAGACGGAGTTGAGGTTAAAGAGGCGAGCGACCATGGGTACATTTTCCCAGCTTTAATTGAGATAGTCAGCATTGTTCTGTGCCGAGGTATGCACGGTCAGGGCTTAGTTCCACGGTTGCGATCACTTTGGGTGAAGGCAGCGACCCGGGACGACATTATCAACGAATTCCGTCGGGTTCGTCGTGGTCATAGTAGATTTCCTTCGAGCCCAGAGCGTCTGACCAGGCACTACAGATGTCACCTATACGTGCACCAAATCCCAATGGGACTTGTATGAGTCCCCTGAGCGGATTGAAATCCCTTGCGGTGCTCACAAAACCGCAGCCCGCCTCGCGCAAGCCTGTGGATGATGACCACCGCCTTGCTCTAGACGCCGTCCGTTATGTGACAGGCGCTCTAGTGCCGGTCGACGGCGGTTATTCCCTTCATTCGGGACGCCCTCCTAGCCCTCGCATCGGGCGACACCGACCAATTGCGGGAACCTGTCACCGCCAGACCCACCACGAAGGGCATCGGCAGCATGCCCTAAGATGCCACCACCCATGCTAAAGAACGTGCTCGAGATCTTAACGGACACCCACGGACCATAGCTACCGCAAGCGGTCTCGAATCTTTAGGACCCACCATCCGTACCTGAGTGGTCCCAGTCGGGGACAGGCATCGTCTGTCTTCCCGGCCGGGTCCTGCTGCTGAGTTGTTCCCAGGCCCGCAAAAACTCTTCCAAGGGCACGCCCTGCACCTGAATTGGACGCCTTTGGCCTGTTGAGAATCACATTTCGGGTCGATGGAGGACGAGGAGTGCCGTTGTCCTCTAGACGGGGACCAGTGTTGCTTCAGTGACCTGTGAACTCGATGGTGTCGAGGTCTTCTTTGTTATGAAAAGCGCTAACGGCACGTTTGTGGTCGTCAGTGGCAGCCAGGACTCCCTGCGCAAGACCCTCACGGTCCAGTGCATCGCGGAGGGTGCCGTCCACAGAGCGGTTGGTAAGGAACTTGGTAAGTCCCAGGGCCAGAGGGGCTCGTCGGGAGAGCGCTGCGCAGTAAGCCACGGCTTGATCGTCGAAAAACTCACCCTCCAGAACCTCGGCAACGAAACCTAGCTCTTTGCCTTCTTGCGCGGAGAATCTGCGCATATTCAGCACCGCCTCCTTGGCCCTATGTAGCCCTATGGATCGGGCGAGAAAATAAGTTCCCCCCATGTCCGGCATGAGTCCCACCTTTACGAAAGATTGTTGGAACCAGGCCGGCGGGGCGGCCAGAATGACATCGCAGGCGAGGGCAAGGTTGAAACCAGCTCCCGAAGCGATGCCATTCACGGCGGCTACGACCGGCTTCTGCAGGTTGTACAGGCCTTCGGTGATCTGGCGGCCATAAGTCAGCACTTGGTTCATCTCGGCTGGAGTGCGTTGCCCCATGCCTCGAATATCGCCACCGGAACAGAACGCGCGGCCAGCACCCGTCAGCATCAGCACCCGGACCTCCGGGTCTGAAGCCGACCGGAGAATTTGATCCAACAAGGCACGCTTGACTGGAGCATCAAGCGCGTTCAAAGTCTCCACCCCGTCCAACCGGCAGCGGAGAACCCCCGGTGCTGGGTGGTCGGTCCTGAGCTCTGTCATGGCTGCACTCCCAAAAGAGAGCGTCGCTCGACGTGGTTCGGGTAGTGGTGAAATCCGACGGCTGAACTGAGCCGACTACGCATTCGATCGCCGCTGCCGAGTAGGCGGTCCGCACCTGGGACGGCCGCCGCGGTCGGAGCGATCCACGCCGCCGAATAAATCCTCGGTGCTACTTCGGCATAGACGAACGCGTCATGTTTTAGCCCCCACACAGCTTCCAAATCGCTAAGCTCCAGTGGCATAGCTACCCCCAGTCTCATGGAATGAGCGAAATTCGGGAATCTGGCAGGCCGCTTGGTACTCGATACGCAGGCGTCGAACCAATTCCGCCACGGAAGGAGCATCGTCGATGAGGTCAATGCCCTGGCCGGCACTCCAGATGTCACGCCATGGTCGGGTGTTGGGCGGCAGGTGGTCATAATTACCGCGGCCGGAGGAGACCGGCAGGTCCTCAGGATCTAAGCCGACTGAGGCCAGCGAGGGCTTCAACCAATTGGCCGGAACGGCAGTTACGCTGCTCGTGTAGATCAGATCAGTCGACCTCGCCTCCACAAGCATCCGCCGATAGGCCGGAGGTATATTCGCCTCCTTTGTTGCAATGAAGCGAGTCCCCAAATATGCAAGATCTGCACCGAGGATCTCGGCTGACCTAATCGCGGCGCCGGTTGAAATGGCTCCGGCCAACAGGACAGTGCCATCGAACATACTTCGCACCTGCGGAATGAAGACGAACGGGCTGAGTAGCCCGGAGTGGCCACCTCCTCCGCCCACAATGCACGTCAGGCCGTCAACGCCGGCTGAGATCGCTTTCTCAGCGAAACGCATGCTCGTGACATCGTGAAAGACCTTGCCGCCCCACCCGTGCACAGTCTGGGTGAGTTCGGTGGGATCGCCCATAGCGCTGACGATGACCTCCACACCGTACCGAGCGCAGAGATCAAGGTTTGCTCTCATTTCATCAGCGGCCCAGCGTCGAGAGAAATTCACTGCCAGAGGACCGATGATCGCAGCAGGATATCGTTCCTTATGCTTATCAACATCTCTACGGATCTGACGGAGCCAATCCGCGAATTGCGCGATGTCCACGGCGTTGTGTCGAGGCAAAACGCCCATGATTCCTGACTTGCATGCCTCCCGAACCAAGTCCGGTCCGGACACCCCTGCCATAGGTGCACACACGACTGGAAGAACAAGCGAGCTACTTTGTGCTGGATCCAGTGACATGTAATCCTCTGCTCTTTCGACCAAGAACTTGGCCGGCGATCTCGATTCTCACTGCTGAGATAGCAAGCATACGACCATATAGTTGTGAGTCAATAAGTAAGTTAGTTTTAGGTGGACCGCCGTAGTGCTTGACTGGCACAGTCCCAAAACAGTGGTCAGTGGCAAATCGGCCTCGTAAGCCGCTCCCTTTATGGAATACGTTGACCTTGGCAGACATGCGGGCCGATGTTCACCTGCCTGAAGGGACAGTTGAAGGTCAGCCGTGCCGGTCCGTCCAGGCCGCGCACCCGCCCGGACCGGGTTCGGGGCGTCAAGGCCTACTCATCCGGAGCCATCAGAACCCATCTACGCGATCGTGGCATCGTCGCTGTTATCCCGCAGAGTCCGATCAGATCGGTCACCGGAGGCGGCGAGGATTCGCTGGCGGGTGGCCCCCGGGCTTCGCCAAAGAGGACTAAGAAGGTCGCAATGTCGTCGAACGGAACTTCAACACCTTGAAACAGTGGAGAGCCCTGACAACCCGCGCCGACAAACTCGTGCACTTACCTGCAGAGGAGGAGCCGTCCTCGGGGCAAACAGCATCTGGCTGACAGCTCTTGGAGCTCGGGAGCCGCTCCGCCGCGTTGCGGGCTTTGAGAAAACGGCTTTGTGGGGTGGCTCGGGTAACGGACGGATGATGGCGGTACCACGGTCGACGCCGCTGTGTCTTTGTGCTCAAAGCCTGTTAGGAGCGTGGCGTGGAGGGCTTCCACGAGCGCCGTGGAGTGGTGCCGCCAGCTCAGGAGTTTTGGGTTTGACGAGCCTGTTTAGTAGATTCCTGAATCATTTCCCCGCCTTCGTGCATGAGCGTGCCGCGGGTGCGCTGCTCCGGGATAAGCAGTTTCGCTGGTTGATTCCCGTTGGGCTCCTTTTGTGGCGTGCTCTCGTACCCAAGGGCTGCTTCTGCAGAAATAGTTGAAACGGTCGCGCGGCGTCTAATCGAAGTCCACACCGATACCGGTAAATGGCGCCCTGGCGGATAAGTTTCCCCCAAACCACAAGGAACGACAGCAGTGCAGTCCTCCATAGTGGGCCGGAACTAAGGGTCGGCTGGTGTTGGCGACGGTAGGCAATTCTCGACGCGTCCAGCACCGCTCTTTCATTTGAACACCCGTGCTACACTCCAAAGGTGCGTGCGGAGCTCCTTCTTCTTAGCTGCCGCGGCGAGGCCTCAGGCGCGATCTAGCGCAAGGCCCATCCTCGCCGCGGGGTTAGCTATGCTCGGCCAATCTTCCACCAAGATTAGAGAAAAGGCCCCACGTCATGCGCAACGCACAAAAACCCTCAGGAATGCCTATTCACCGGTACCTGCCTTTCCAGGACCAGATCAGTGTCGAATTGCCCGACCGCACATGGCCGGACAAAATCATCACCAAGGCACCGCGCTGGTGCGCCGTCGATCTGCGCGACGGGAACCAATCGCTGATTGACCCCATGAGTCCGGCCCGCAAGATGAAGATGTTCGACCTGCTGGTCCGCATGGGCTACAAGGAGATCGAGCTCGGCTTTCCTTCAGCCTCCCAAACGGATTTCGACTTTGTCCGCCAGCTCATCGAGGGCAATCACATCCCGGACGACGTCACCATCCAGGTCCTCACCCAGGCGCGCGAGCACTTGATTGAACGAACATACGAATCCTTGGTCGGCGCCAAGCAGGCAATCGTCCACCTCTACAACGCCACCTCCGTGCTGCAACGCCGAGTGGTGTTCAACCAGGACGAGGATGGGATTCTGGACATTGCTTTGCAGGGCGCCCGGCTGTGCAAGAAGTACGAGGAAACGCTCGTTGACACTCACATCATCTATGAGTACTCGCCGGAGTCCTTTACGGGTACCGAACTGGAGTATGCGGTTCGGGTGTGCAATGCCGTGGCCGATGTTTTCGAAGCTTCCGCTGACCGGCAGGTCATCATAAACTTGCCGGCTACCGTGGAAATGGCCACTCCCAACGTCTATGCCGATTCGATCGAGTGGATGAGCCGGAATCTGCATCCTCGGGAAGGCATTATTCTGTCCATGCACCCACACAATGACCGTGGAACAGGTGTTGCTGCGGCGGAACTGGGCTACATGGCCGGCGCCGAGCGGATTGAAGGCTGCCTGTTCGGCAACGGCGAGCGGACCGGAAACGTGGACCTGGTTACCTTGGGCCTGAACCTCTTCGTCCAGGGCATCGACCCGATGATTGATTTCTCAAACATCGACGAGGTCCGCCGCACGGTGGAGTACTGCAATCAGCTGCCTGTCCCGGAACGTTCCCCTTACGGTGGTGACCTCGTCTTCACAGCGTTCTCCGGATCACACCAAGACGCCATCAAGAAGGGCTTCGAAGCACTTGAACGGGACGCGGTCGCTGCGGGGAAGGATGTTTCCGACTTCACCTGGCAGGTGCCGTACCTCCCTATCGACCCCAAGGACCTGGGCCGCAGTTATGAAGCGGTCATCAGAGTTAATTCCCAGTCCGGCAAGGGCGGAGTCGCCTACCTGCTTAAGACCGAGCACAGCCTGGATCTGCCGCGCCGTGCCCAGATCGAGTTCTCTGGCGTAATCCAGCGCCGCACGGACACCGTGGGCGGGGAGGTCAGCGGCGAGCAGCTTTGGCAGATATTCCAAGACGAATACCTGCCCTCCAGCGGGGGTGATGGGCAGTGGGGCCGCTATTCGCTGGGCAATGTTAAAACGGAAACGGATGACGACGGCGGCACGACGCTACACGCCTCACTCACCGTGGACGGTGTGCAGGTTCAGCGCACCGGCGCAGGCAACGGTCCAATTGCTGCCCTGCTGAACATTTTGCGGGAGGACGGTGTGGACCTCAGGGTGCTTGACTACACCGAGCACGCCCTTTCAGAGGGCGGTAACGCGCTGGCTTCAGCGTACGTCGAATGCGCAGTGGGGGAGCGTGTGTTGTGGGGCGTCGGAGTCGACGGCAACACAAGCACGGCCGCACTCAAGGCTGTTGTTTCCGCCGTGAACCGAGCCATCCGCGACGCTTAGGGCTGCGACGGCGTCCATCGACGGCGTCGGTGTTTCCGGACACGGCAGGACTCCCTCCCGTCGTGTCCGGAATCCCTCGACCTCGGTCACTGCATTAGGCCCAGCTTTGTGATCTGTCTGCTCCTCCATGGCATGGACGAAAACCACAAAACGTTCGTGCATTTCCTCGTCACGACAGGAACCAGCCTCGGAGAAGCACCCGCCATCCAAATTGCCTACATCGATCTGGCAGCACGAGTGCCTGACGCAAGAATCACCAAAGCGTCGAAACGCGATAACCATTCGGGCTACTACACAGGCCAGCCGAAGACCGGCACAGGCAAACCCACCATCGGAATCGACAGGACCCTCGCAAACCTCCTTCACCCCTTACTGACAGGCAACAGGCACCGAACTGCTTTCACCACAGGCACAGGGGCCTGCATCAGCCACAAGGCACTGTGGCAACATGACTGGGACCATGCGGGCTCTGTCACTGCCGGCCGATCTTGCTGTACGTTTTAGGCTTCGTACTGCGGTAGAGACGGCCATGACGAATCCTAGAACGAAAAGACCCACAATCAATGTCATCAAAGCGGCGCTAAGTACTGATGAGCCTCCGAAAAGGGCTGTGAAGTTCAGTGCTGCCAGAACGAGCCTAGTCACCATCCCGAGGATTCCCAGAACAGGAAAGACCACTCTGCTCCAAACTGTATGACTTAGGCCGTGCCTACGGAGTTAGAGCGGCACGGCAATGCCGGCCACCAAAATGACGCCCAGAATAACAAAGCTCGAGATCCCGAGGGAAGCAGCGCACAGGTCGATAGCAGCCAGACCGGCAACCGCGACTACTAGGTTGAGGACCAGGCCCGCGCCGCTGGTTGCCATGGATGCCCGATAAGGGGATCCATGCCTGCGGCGTACTACGCTGAGCTTCCGGGGAAAGGTTCCGTCTGCGCTGAGATTGAACAAGTATCGTGCCGTGATGTTGTGTCGTCTTGCTCCAGTCCCACGCGATTCCGGACGAATGGGACTGCTGAAGGTTTAGTTGACAGCTGGGGTTGATATTTTCTTACGTGGCTGAGGCCGCGTTTTTTATTGTCTCA